>JBFRWB010000239.1:0-103989 GCA_051439375.1 Microcystaceae cyanobacterium | reverse complement strand
TTTAATTTTTCTCAGTAACAATTATCCCATGTTTTTCTTCTTACGTCAGTTGAGTAATTATGCTTAGTTTTCCTGCCTGAGAGATACTATGTTTTGTATTACTTTTTTGAAGTGCGGAATGTAAGTTATACTTGTACAGAATGTAAGAGAGAAGAATCATCGACTCGCCTTGAAATTAATTTCAAGGAACTAATAAATAGCGTTCAATAAATTGAACTATAATGACGCACCTTTTTTCTCTAGATCAGTTATCTTTAGATAACGAATCATAAATATCATTTCCATCTATTCCTCTTCCTTTAATGCGATATTTGGATTCTGCGGTTATACGATCGCTTTGACGATCTATTATTATACTTGTACAGAATGTAAGAGAGAAGAATCATCGACTCGCCTTGAAATTAATTTCAAGAAACCAATAAATAGCATTCAATCAATTGAACTATAATGGCGCACCTTTTTTCTCTAGATCAGTGATCTTTAGATAATGAATTATATAAGCCTTGTCAATTTATTGCAAGGCGGTAATCATAGTTTAAATTGTTCATCATCTCTAATGCTATCAAAATCACTATCGTTATTTGCCATTTCTCGACATTTTCCATTAAGGTTAATCGCACGTTGTAAATTTTCAACCGCAAGAGTAACATTATTTTGTAGCGCATAAACACAAGCTTTATTGTAATAAGCTTCATGATAATCTGGTTTAAATTCAATGGCTTTGTCGTAGGATAAGATGGCTTCTTCTAATTCGTTACAACTATGTAAAATTAAACCTTTCTCAAACCATAATAGCGCAGCTTGTGAGGAATCTAGATTAGGATCATCGGTTAAATAGGCTTTAATTTCTGCTAACTTTTCTTGTCGTTGTTGAGGGGTAAATTCTCTATACTTAGCAAAATCACTTTCTAAATAAACTAAGCGATTAATTTCTTTGTGTAAACTTTTTTGATCAAGCGGAAACTCATATAACCCCGATCGCCAATCAAAAAAATCGGGCGCACGTCTGATAAAATAGCGTAGGGCAAACTCAGGTAATAAGATTACAATTGCAAATGCAAAGTTTTGATAAAATCGTTCACGGGATAGATTTAATTGTCCTAAAATCTTAGGGACACCCGACCATGATCCCCCATAAACTTTACTTTGACTAGGAAGTATTTTTCCTTCACTTTCCGCCTCTTCGTAACGTAATAATGCAGTTTCTAAGCCTTGGATAAATAAGATATTTAAGTCTTTGTAATTCGGAATCGCTTGAATCTCTTGATAAACATTATCTGTTTCTGAGTCTAAGGTTAACACCGCACTTTTTTTATAAGATAAATCCATCTTAATCTTTTCTATAATGCGGCTTGCTTGAAGAGGAGAACAACGAACAAACAGCAAATTAAAGCCTTTTCTACGACGTAAAGAACGTAATAAAGCTTGATAAGATTCTGCTTCGGTTAAAGGGATGTTAGTGTTAGTTTCTTCGTTAGGCTTGCTCATATTGTTTTTTCTCTAGACAAGTAGCAGTTATTCCCTCTTTTTTAAGAGTAGGGCTGCTCCATTCATACATTTTATCATAGCTATATCCCTTAACGAGTAAAGGTTATAAGATGTTTTTTATGAATTAAAACCAAAAGATTTAATTACCAGAAATATGAGGAATTAGGATAATCTATTAGTTCAATTTATTGATTGAACGAAACTTGTTAGCGTTGAAATTTATTTCAATGCGAGATAAGGGTTTGAGCCATGGTATCGCCTCGATAGGGAATTGACGAGGCTAATAGAAAACATTCAATAAATTGAACGAGAAAATCTAACTTTTAGCCAATCGTGAAACAGCCCTGCTTTTTTAAGGGATGTTAGAGTTAGACATTAGCTTGTTTAAACTGTTCAATCTCCACAATTAAAGGATGCACATCATACCAAGGCGTTAACTCTTCCTCTGGATTATAATAACCATATTGCAATAGACAACGATTAAATAATAACCGACGATGTTCTTGATCATTTTCAATCTTTTTGCTTTGATGAACCTTCGCTAAAATTGACCATTCTTCCTTATTAACCGTCCGTCGTAAAACATCCCTTGCTTGAGTAATCGCACGTTTAGCTGCTTTTTGAGTAATGGGTAAATCATCAATATGATCAAACGCTGTCCCCATCAAAGACATAATATTACGAACATGACCCCCACTCATTAAGCATAAACTATTTAAAGTTTTTTCTGTCTCAAATACATGAGGAACTAAATTTTTAAAAGCAGATTCCTGTTTAACTCTCTTATGAATAATTGCCTTAATCTTCTCTAGTCCCTCGTCATTGACAGAATTATCAGTATTCCTAACCATAATCATCGGTAAAACCATTGGATCATTATCATAAATATCCTTTAAATCATTACAGCGACTCGAATAAACCATCGAAATCGGAATTGTATAAATAAGATGACAGTTTAACCCTTTTAACTGGTTGGCACGATCTAGGAATATCTCATCATGATTGGTTCGATTATTATCCCGATTAATGGGAACAATCCGATCTAAATTATCGACAATAATCACCAACTTTTGCCCCTTGGGTAATCGTTTCTTACCATCCTCAATAAATTCATTTAACGCATTTAATAACGTTACCGTATGAGGAGTAATCTTATCTCGAATCTTTTTTCGTTCCGTGGGAACAGCCCGAATAGTGGTGGAAAGTTGAGCAAAAAACTTTAATAAATCCCCTGTCTGAACCTTATTATCTTCAAACTTAATTTCCGTTAATGCCAAATCTCTGACACTTGCCCCACAGTCCCTGATCCAATTACTGATAGGGGTAGAATTAGCATTTAATTCCTTCAGCAAATAACGAGTACAAGCAATTAAAATATCCGTATATTGAGCATCTTCGGGGTCAATATCATCTTCATCGGCGGTAAAATAAACCACAAAACAATTCCTTTCTTCTAAATATTTTTTAAGGCGAAATAATTCCGTTGACTTTCCTCCGCCTCGATGGCCAGCATAGAGTTGATAAGTATATTTTGTAATAGGAGAACGAGTAATTTTCCTCCCTAAATCTCGAAAGACATCTGCATCTGCCCTTACTGCTTGTAAATCAACATAAAAAGGACTATCCGCTTCTAAAGGAATCGGGTCAAAAGCATCCGTTAATTTAGCGATTAGTTCTTCATTCATATTGTTATTGTAAAACCTTTTCTCTGTAGCAAAGGGAACAATTTGTGCCAAAATGACAACAAACCTTGATGGAACGTACAATACATACTTATGATAACCATCGAACGTACAGGAATTGGATTGCATTCAGGACAACAAACCACAGTTCGTATTACTCCCACCGAACAAGGTAAAGGCCGCTATTTCATAAGAACTGACTTACCCAACCATCCCCACATTCCTGCAACCATAGAAGCCGTTGATCAAACCCTTCTCTCCACCGAATTAAAAGCAAATGGGGCAACCTTGCGTACTGTAGAACACCTCTTAGCAGCCCTCGCTACCTGTGGACTCAACGATGCCCAAATTGAAGTCAACGGGGCAGAAATTCCCCTTTTAGATGGATCTGCCAAGCTATGGATAGAAGCCCTACAAGAGATGAAACTTGAGGGATCTGGCCTCTCTTTAACCACAGCGATCGCATCTCCTCTTTGGATCTACGAAGAAGATAGTTTTGTCGCCGCCCTTCCTTCCTCAGAAACCCGTTTCACCTACGGAATTGACTTTTCCTATGCCCCCATTGGTAATCAGTGGTACAGTTGGAGTCCCGAACAAGAAAGCTTTGCCCAAGCCATCGCCCCTGCTCGAACATTTGGACTAGCCGATCAAATTGAACAATTACAGCAAGCTGGTTTGATCAAAGGAGGAAGCTTAGAAAATGCCCTTGTATGCGATCGCGAGAAATGGTTAAACCCTCCCCTGCGCTTTGCAAATGAACCTGTTCGTCATAAACTATTAGATTTAGTAGGAGATTTAAGTCTTTTGGGATCAATTCCCCAAGGACATTATCTGGCTTATAAAGCAAGTCACAAACTCCACGTTCAACTGGCTAAGGCATTACAAGAACGCTTATTATGACAACGGAAACTGAAGCAAATTCCCCCCTTAAAACCACATTTACCGTCGAAGAAATTCAACAACTGTTACCCCATCGCTATCCCTTTGCATTGGTGGATAGAATTATTGATTATGTCCCCTGCGAAAAGGCAGTGGGATTAAAAAATGTTACGATTAACGAACCTTTTTTTCCCGGCCATATTCCCAGTCGTCCCTTAATGCCGGGGGTATTAATTGCCGAAGCAATGGCACAAGTAGGGGGTGTAGTTTTAACCCAAATGGACGGAATGAAAGGGAAGTTTTTTGCCTTTGGCGGCATTGATAAATTACGGTTTCGTCGTCCTGTTGTACCGGGGGACCAATTAATTATGACCGTGGAATTATTAAGTTTTAAACGAGGCCGCATTGCTAAAATGCAGGGACAAGCCACCGTGGATGGACAATTAACAGCCAAAGGAGAAATGTTATTTTCTTTATTAGATTAGAGTAACCGATGGAACTTTTATATTTTAGTTAAAGCGTGAATAAAATGATCCAGTTAGGTACACTATACGGTATTAGTGTGGGGACAGGTGATCCTGAATTAATTACCATTAAAGGATTAAAAAGATTACAACAATCTCAGATAATTGCTTTTCCCAAAGGATTAAATCATTCAGTGGGATTCGCCCAGAAAATTGTGACCCCTTGGTTAACATCCCATCAGCAATTACTTCCCCTAGATTTTCCCTACAGTCAAGATGAAGCTCAATTAAAACGTGCATGGCAAACCGCAGCCGAAACAGTCTGGTTATCTCTTAAAAAAGGTCAAGATGTAACCTTTGTTTGTGAAGGAGATATCAGTTTTTATAGTACCTTTACTTATTTAGCCCAAACCTTGCAAACCTTTCATCCAGAGGTCATCATAGAAACGATTCCGGGGATTTGTTCTCCCATGGCTGTTGCGTCTATCTTAGGCATTTCCCTCACCAAACACCATCAATCTTTAGCCATTTTACCCGCTTTATACCGAGTCGAAGAATTAGAAACTATTTTAAACTGGGCGGATGTAATTGTTCTTATGAAAGTTGCCTCTGTTTATGAAAAAGTCTGGCAAATCCTCGAAAAACGAGGCTTATTAGAAAAATCAAGAATTGTCGAAAAGGCAACCTTACCCGAACAAAAAGTCTATCGTAACTTACAAAATTTCCCGACATTAAAGCTATCTTACTTTTCGCTTTTGATTATTTCAATCGAATAAAAATAACCCACATCGAAAGCTTCTGAGTTGCCATTTAGATGTGAGTGTAAAGATGATAATAACGAACTTATTAAGGTCTAAGTCCCAAAAAAAAGATTAAGATAGCTTTTGCTTGATAAATTTGACCAATTGTGCCATATTTTTCTTCATTGTTGTCATTTCTTTGTTCATCGTTGCCACTTGTTTTTTCAAGCTTTCAATTTCTGCCATCATAGAAGCCGTATCAGAAGCCGTTGACTCTGGTTTTTGTGCAGAAACAGGGGGACGTAAATCTTTCGGGGCTTTGGCCATGGCTTCCTTAATTGCCGCCACTAATTGCCCTTTTTCAAAAGGTTTTTCTACAAATGCAAAATCTTTAAAGGGTTCAGGGATTTTTTCGACGACTTCCTCTTTACGCCCCGACATTAACACCAAAGGAATCTGTTTGAGGCTAAATTCCTTTTGAATTTCTTGAAAGACTTCCCAACCGCTCATTTTGGGCAGAAGGAAATCGAGCATAATGAGGTTAGGTTGCTCACTCCGCATAAGATTATAACCTTCTAGTCCATCTTTGGCTTCAATAATCTCAAAATTATTGGCGGGAAGCATATCTCGGACTCGCATCCGAATTACTCTACTGTCATCAATGACGAGAATCTTGTGACTTGACACGGTTGACTCTCCTTATAAACGAGAATGCGTGGATAGGGATAGGGGAAGTCCTCAGTTTTAAGTTCAGATGAGACGAAAAACCAAGGACTAAGGGACTCATGACTCTTCAGTCTTCACTCTTTAGCTTGCCCTAGATAGATGGAAATCTAACAGGAAGGATGGAAAAATTTAAACTTTGACTGTTAACATAAAATGTTCACTGCTATGGCTTGCGTCGAACCTGAGAGAGATGTAACAATAGGTTAATGTTTTTTAATTAAGTTTTCGTTAAATAATCTTATGTCAGTCTTGGCAGCGATCGCAGTTTTAGCCCTTTTAATCGTCGTTCATGAGTTAGGCCACTTTGCCGCCGCTAGATTCCAAGGGATTCGAGTCAATCGCTTTTCCATTGGTTTTGGCCCAGCACTTGCCAAATATGAAGGTTCAGAAACAGAATATGCTATCCGTGCCTTACCCTTGGGGGGATACGTTGGATTTCCTGATGATGACCCCGATAGTGAAATTCCCCCTGATGACCCCAATTTACTCCGCAATCGTCCTATTTTTGACCGTGCCATTGTTATTAGTGCTGGGGTGATTGCTAATCTTATTTTTGCCTATTTTCTCCTTGTGGGACAAGCAGGAATTTTAGGGGTGCAGGATGTTCAGCCGGGGGTTATTATCCGAAGCGTGGATGACACATCCGCAGCAAGAAGAGGAGGATTAGAGTCAGGGGATTTAATTGTAGCTGTTAATGGGGAATCTTTGGGAGACTTTCCCGATTCAACCGAAAATTTTATTGAAAAAGTCAAAAATGCTCCCTCCATTCCCCTTGATTTAATGGTCAAACGAGGGGAAGACACCTTAATACTATCCGTTACTCCCCAACCCAATGAAGCAGGAGAGGGTAAGATGGGTGTGGGACTCTTGCCCAATGTCAGTGTGCGTCATGCGGAGAATTTAGGGGATATGTTCCGCTTAGGGGCTACTTCTTTTCAAAATTTAACAACCTTAACCGTTAAAGGCTTTTGGCAATTGCTCAGTAATTTTAAAGAAACTGCTCAACAGGTGGCGGGGCCAGTAAAAATTGTGGAATACGGAGCAGCGATCGCTGATAATGGATTAGCTAATTTATTACAATTTGGGGCGTTAATTAGCATTAATTTGGCGATTATTAACATTTTACCCCTTCCCGCCCTCGATGGCGGTCAATTAGCCTTTCTTTTAGTCGAAGGACTCCGAGGAAAACCCCTTCCCCAACGACTCCAAGAAGGGATTATGCAGACAGGGTTAGTATTACTGCTAGGCTTAGGATTTATTCTCATTGTCAGAGATACTCTAAATCTAGCAGTTTTTCAGTGAAATTTTAGCAAGAAAAGGTTTTAAAGGGCGTAAACTGTTGCGTCCTTTAAAAGTTTCAATTTTGCTTAAATTTTTCCCAACTGATGCCTTTGATAAATGATAGATAAAAATACCTATTAAAAAATCTAATCTAATCAAGGCAGACAAAATAGATATTTTTTGATAATATCTATTGCATTGATTAACAACAATGCTTTGAATTCCAAAAATAGAATTTTACCAATGGCAAAGGATTAACTATGCAGCAACTAAATTTACTCAATTCAATCCATTTTAAGAACTTAAGGGGGGATATATTCGGCGGTGTCACCACAGCTATTGTTTCCCTCCCAATGGCTCTCGCTTTCGGTGTCGCTTCTGGTGCAGGTGCAACCGCCGGACTTTACGGTGCAGTGTTAGTGGGCTTTTTCGCCGCCCTTTTTGGGGGAACACCTACCCTAATTTCTGAACCCACAGGGCCAATGACTGTGGTAATGACCGCCGTAATTTCTAAACTCATTGCTGATAACCCCGAAAATGGCATGGCCATGGCCTTTACCGTGGTGATGTTAGCCGGGATTTTCCAAATTATCTTTGGGTCACTCCGTTTAGGCAAATACGTCACGATGATGCCTTATTCGGTGATTTCTGGCTTCATGTCAGGGATTGGAGTGATTCTAATCATCCTGCAATTAGGACCCTTTCTAGGACATCCTAACCCCAAAGGGGGAGTAATTGGGGCTTTACAAGCATTACCAAACTTTATTGCCACCCTTAATCCCTTAGAGGCAGTCTTAGGGGCTGTTACCGTTGCTTTAATCTTCCTCACACCAAATAAATTAAAGCGATTTGTTCCTCCTCAGTTAGTCGCCTTAGTTGTGGGAACATTAATGTCTGTTTTCCTCTTTGGTGGTAGCGAAATTCGACGTATTGGCGAGATTTCTGCTGGATTACCGAGTCTTAACTTCCCCACCTTCTCTGGTGAACACATCCAGTTAATGCTTCTCGAAGGGGCAGTTTTAGGGATGTTAGGATGTATCGACTCCCTGTTAACCTCTGTCATCGCTGACAGTTTAACCCAAACCGAACACAACTCCAATAAAGAATTAATTGGTCAAGGGATTGGTAATATTGTCTCTGGTTTATTTGGTGGACTCCCCGGTGCAGGGGCTACCATGGGAACAGTGGTAAATATTCAAACTGGGGCAAGAACCGCCTTATCGGGCTTAACTCGTGCAGTTATCCTAGCTGTTGTTGTTATTTGGGCAGCAGGCTTAACCGAACAAATTCCCTTAGCCGTATTAGCAGGGATTGCCCTAAAAGTGGGTATTGATATTATTGACTGGAAATTCCTCAAACGGGCGCATTATTTGTCCATCAAAACCGCAGCTATTATGTACTGTGTGATGGGTTTAACGGTTTTTGTTGACTTAATTGTTGCAGTAGGTGTAGGTGTCTTTGTTGCTAACATTCTGACGATTAATCGTTTAGCTCAGATTCAGGAAGATAAGGTTAAAGCTATTGACCACCACGAAGATGAAGAAGCGGATATTCTCTGTGAAGAAGGAAAAGACCTGCTCAAACAAGCTGATGGTAAAATCTTACTCTTAGATTTAGGTGGCCCTCTAAGTTTTGGGGCTGCGAAAGCCATTACCCAACGTCAAACCATTTTAGACCGTTATCAAGCGTTAATCTTGGATTTAACCCATGTTCCTATGTTGGGTGTCACCGCAACCTTAGCCATAGAAAAACTCATTGATGATGCTTATCGTCAGTCGTTGGATGTTTATATTGTCGGTAGTGATGATAAGGTGAAAAAACGTCTGCAACGCTTTAATATTTTAGATCGGATTCCCCATCAAAATCGAGTTAAAACCAGAGTGAATGCCCTTCGTCAAGCATTGGGTGTGTTAAACGGCGGAATTTACCCCGATAGCCCCAAACCCCTTGAAACGGTAAATGGTGCAGCCTCAAATGGAACGGCTTCAACAGCCACAAACAACGGTAACAGTGTAGTGTAATGGGGGTTAGATATTAGGTGTTAGGTTCTTAAATATGGTTAAATAAGAATACTTTATTCCTTTCACCTAATTCTCTCCCTTTGAGGAAGGGATTTCTTCTTAACCCATTCATCTGTTACTTAATTGTCTGTCTAATTTTATGAAAAACCAGCGAGGAAACTGGCTTAACTTAATCAAAAAAAACTTTAATGACGATAGTTTCTTAAAGCTGATTAAACGAGGAGAGAACGTATTTTCTAAGGTTCTCTCTTTAGCTTTGTTAACGGTTATCGTCGTTTCTATTTATGATTTAATTTTGATTTTAGTGGGTGACTTATTTTCTGAACCGTGGGGTTTTTTTGAAAAAACAATCATTGAAATATTTAGTTTATTTTTAAATGTCTTAATTGCTTTAGAATTATTAGAAAATATTACAGTTTATCTAAAAAAGCACGTCGTTCAGGTAGAATTAGTAATTGCGACTTCTTTAATTGCTGTTGCTAGAAAAATTATTATTTTCGATTTTTCTAAATTTGAGAAAGGAGATAATGGCTACTTTTATCTAGCTTCTCTAGCCTTAGCGATTTTAGCATTATCTGTTAGTTATTGGATGGTTAAACGCCTCAATCACAGAGATTAAGAAAAACTTACTTTATAAAGGATAGACAATGATTAATTTTGAACTTGCAGAAGCATTAATTTTGATTACCATTTTTTTAGGTTTTTTGGGCATCATTTTCAAAAGGAATTTGATGATGAAAATTATTGCAATGGATATAATGAGTACGGGAGTTATTGTTTATTATGTTGCGATCGCATCTAGAACGGGCTTATTTACCCCTATCTTTGAAGAAAATAAAACGGTTAATTATGCTGATCCGGTTCCCCAAGCTGTCATCTTAACCGCTATTGTAATTGGTTTTTCTATTCAAGCCTTAATGTTAGTAGGGGTGATAAAATTAGCAAAAGATAATCCCACCCTAGAAACGGAGGAAATTGAAAAGGACAATACACCATGAACACTTTAACCATCATCTGGATTGCCGTTCCTTTTGTTCTAGGATTTACTCTCTTTTTATTGCCGAAGCTGGACCGTTATTTAGCTTTGGGGATGGGATTTTTTTCGGTTATTTATGCAGCCACTCTATTTACTTTAGATTCTCCCATTAAGTTAGAACTATTAGATAGCTTTGGCGTTACATTAGTGGCTGACGATTTAAGCGCATTTTTCGTTCTAACTAACGGGTTAGTGACAACGGCTGTGGTTTTATATTGTTGGCAAAGTGACAAAATCGCTTTTTTTTATGCCCAAGCTATTATTCTCCACGGTAGCGTTAATTCAACCTTTATCTGCGAAGATTTTATTAGCTTATATGTAGCCCTAGAAGTACTGAGTATTGGATCTTTTTTATTAATTACTTATTCTCGCACGGGTCGTTCTATTTGGGTGGGACTACGCTATCTTTTTGTTAGCAACACCGCTATGTTGTTCTATCTAGTAGGGGCTGTTTTAGTTTATCAAAGTAACCGTTCATTTAATTTCGCAGGCTTGCAAAATGCGCCTCCCGAAGCGGCGGCTTTAATTTTTTTAGGGTTATTAGTGAAAGGAGGTGTCTTTTTTTCGGGGTTATGGTTACCCCTAACCCATTCTGAGTCAGAAAGTCCCGTTTCTGCACTATTATCGGGGGTAGTGGTTAAAGCAGGTATTTTACCCCTTGTTCGTTGTGCAATTGTTCTTCCTGAACTTGACCCTATCGTTCGTCTTTTCGGGGTTTTAACCGCCCTTTTAGGGGTATCTTATGCAGTTTTCGAGAAAGATACCAAGCGAATGTTAGCCTTTCATACTATTTCTCAGATCGGTTTTATTCTAGCAGCACCCATACCAAAAGTCGCAGGATTTTATGCCCTAACCCATGGTTTAGTGAAATCTTCTCTATTTTTAATTGCTGGTAATTTACCGAGTCGTAATTTTAAAGAACTGAAACATACTCCTCTTGATAATCGTATTTGGCTAGCTTTAGTTATCGCTAGTTTTTCTATTTCAGGCTTTCCTTTACTCGCAGGATTTGGGGCTAAAATATTAACGATGAAGAGTCTTTTAGACTGGCAAGAAATTGGCATGAATATTGCCGCATTAGGAACAGGAATTTCTTTTGCAAAATTTATCTTTTTGCCCAAGGGAGGTAAAACAATTGCCCTTAAAACAGGCTTTTGGTTAGCTATGACCGTTCTCTTGGGTGGTTTAATCGTAGCTAATATCATTTATTATGACGCATACACTTTAAAAAATACAATTAAACCCCTTGCTACAATTTTCTTAGGTTGGTTGGCTTATTTATTCATTTTTCAAAAAGTTACCCTTTATTTACCCCGTTTATTAGAAGAGTTTGATCATTTAATGGGAGTTATGAGTTTAATCTTAATTTTGCTATTTTGGATGGTATTAACATGGCCTTCAATCTCATTTTTAAATTAAGCGTCAAGATTAAGTAGAATGATAATTAATCTTATCAACAAATTGAACAACTAAAATCTGTTCCCTGTTCCCCCAAAACTCAATGATTATTTTCCCATAATAAGTTCGGTAGAACAGAAGTTCAGGAGTTTAGACTATGGATAAAATCTATCGGTATAAATTAATTAAATTAGCGATCGCAACCCCTTTAGCCTTTAGCGTTGCATTAGTATTAGATATCCAAGCTAGTTTAAGTTTTATGGGGCCATTATTTGTGTTTAATATTGTCTGGTTATTCCCAGATCCCATTGAATTAAAACAGTTTATGATCCTACAATTAATCCCACTTCTTACTGCTACATCTCTATTTGCAGCCTTTATTGCCGGGATTACTCAGATTAACAGCATAGTCGTTCTTTTCTTTATTTTACTAGCAGGATGGGGTCTTCAAACTTGGATGCCAACTTCAGTCCGTCTCGGTTTATTATCTTTAGGAATATATTTAGCAACCTCAGTTCTTCGCTCATCTGCTCCCTACACAACAACCGTTTATATGATGACGCTTATCTTAGCAGGAATTGGCTTCGGTTGGTTAGTTGATCGTCTTTTTTGGCCAGTTTATAGTAGTCAAATGATAGAAAAACAAGTGAGTCAACTCTTTTATAGTTTGGATAACTTGAGCAAGGATGCCTTATCATTGGATGATGATAACTCGGATTTTACTTCTCAAAATCTGCAAATAGAACAGTTAGTAAAAGGAATTAGTAAAGTTTTTAAAATTGCCGTAATGACTCATAGTTTATCTTTAGCAGAACAACAACGACTAGACCAATTAATCCTACTTCAAAAGAAAATGATTCTACATCTACGAGAATTAAGAGATTTAACCCATATAAATCAAGATAACCCTTTATTAAATCAACTCAAACCTGAACTGTTAACACTAAAAGATACTTTAAGTCAAAATTTTTTAGGGTTAGCCACTTTATCTTATTCTACTACTTCACATTCATTGTTACCTAACCCTAATAGTAGCCTTCAACTATGGCAAAATCGCTTAAATAAAATGAGAGAGAAGAGAGAAACTCAATCTTTTGATTTAATTAGTCGGCTTAGGGTAGGATTAGTGGAGTATCGTTTAGAAGGCTTAGTAAAAACCCTATGTGAAAGTATAAATTTATTAGAAACACATCGTTTACAAGTACTTTCTAATCAATCTATTAACGATTAACCAAATTATGAATACTAATCAATACATCATAAAACTTGCTTTAGGTGCAGCCTTAGCCTTTGCAATTGGGAATGCCATTCATACTAGAAATATGGGTTATGTTCTTTATGGTTCAATTCTCTGTATTCATCCCATTATCGGTGATACCATTAGTTATGTATTAGATAAACTTAAATCGGCTGCATTGGGTACAACCTTTGGTATGATTGCTAATATTGCCTTTCAAGGAAATCCTATTATTAGCCTACCCCTAGGAATTGTCACCCTAATTACCGCAGGATATTGGTTCAATTTACCCAAGCGTTTATTATCCTTTGCGGTAATCGTTATTATCTTAGCATTGAGTGCATCTTATAGTAACGAACCCTTTGAATATCTTGGGTTACGGTTTTGGAATATCTTTATTGGTGCAACAGTAGGAATAATTGTTAATCTTGCTGTTTGGCCAAATCGAGATATAGAAAAAATTGATCCAGCTTTGGGAAAACTCCTATCAAGTATTGGCCAGCTTTACTGTCAAATAATTGATAATTATCGACAAGGAAACTTAACCGCTAATAGACAAGTTCGTAAACAGTTAATTAGTGATATAACCAAGCAACTTAATAATATTGAATCTTTACTGGGAAACGCTGAAACTGAAATTTGGTCACCTTTTGTCGATGAAACCCCTTATCAGCATTGGAAAGAGATTAGTATTCACATAAAATCTCTTTTTCGCTTAGTATTAGACTTAGAACTTGCTTTAGAAGGTGGAGATAGTGATCGCTTTCATTGGCAAGTTCAAAAGGAATTGGATAATTTAATAACAGCGACATCTTCAACTTTTGAAAAAGTTAGCCAAGGAATTACCTCATCATCTTTATTCCTACCAGACAGTTCGCTTGATAATTTATCACAACTCAATCAAGGAATTCACCAACGTTTAGTGGAGATCAAAGAGGATGATATTCGCTCATCTACCCTTCATCCTAGCGAGATTAAACGAATGTCTGCATCTATTTACGGATTAGAGATTATTTCATCTGAACTATACGAATTAGCTCATAAACTTTAATCAATATAGCCGTCCTAAGTCTCTACGAGAGGAAAGGTAATTTGTAGTTGAGTTATATTGGGTGTTGAGTTCTGTTCTGCAAGGGTTAAATGTCCTCCCATGGCTTCAATTAAATTAGACGCTAATAAATATTTTTCACCCGCAGACAGTTCTAAGGTTTTGGCAAATTCTTTGAGGTCTTCTTTAGACGTTGGAGGAGATTGTTGTAAAAAATCTTTGGTTTCTTGCCAAACAGAAATGTCACAGTCTAATAAAATTTTAATAATTCCAACTTTTGCATTTTTTGTAACGATTAGTCTTATTTCTCCCTGTTCCATTCTAGTAATAGCCGTATCGATTAGATTTGTTAAACTGGTTAATAATCGCTTTTCATCGCTAAGAATATAAATATCTTCTGTAATTTCGTCAATATTAAGTTTCAAATTTTTATTGGCAGCTTGTAAATGAACTAAGGGAAAAACCGCAGAGAGAATTGTTGTTAAATTAACGGGTTCTTTGTGTAACGTCAGTCTGCCATATTCTAGTTTAGAAACTAAGACAATCTCATCAATTATGTTCAACAGTTTTTGAGAGGCTTCATAAGCCTGTTGAATAAACTCCCTTTCCTCTTCAGGACTCTCACATAAATCTGATAAAATTAGTTGATGCAGACTCATTAAACTGCTTAGAGGAGAACGAATTTCGTGGGCTGTTCGCCCCAGAAACCCAGTTTTAAACTGACTAATTTGCATCGCCATTTGATAGGCTAAACGGGTTTGCTCTAATTCGGTTCTGAGTCTGTCAATCTCATCCATAATGTTAGGTGTAAGGTATTCAAGAGAGAGTTCATAGTAACAACTATTAGCTATCTAAAAGTAAACGCTTCCTCGTCGCAGGGTTGACCAATCATTTCCATTCCATTTAACCACTGTAGAAGGTTGACCACTTCCTTTTTGTTCTGCTATACCTAACTGGTTGGGATCAAGGGTAAAAACTTCCCCAAATGTCTCATTAATCACCCCTAACATTTCAATCGGTGGATTACCAGATAGGTTAGCACTGGTGGTGGCTAACGGTCCCGTCTGAGCGAGAATTTTACAGGCTGTTGGATGAGCAGGAACTCTAACGCCAATGGTATCTTTATCTTGGGGATTCATAGCTTCAGGGACTTTAAATGAAGCAGGAAGGATTAGAGTAAGCGCACCGGGGAAGTAACGCTCTGCGATCGCTTCCCAAATGACAAACTCTTCCCGTGAACCAGAAAGATAGGGGAGTAAATCAGTCCAAGAAGCCCCCATCAGAATCAATGGTTTATTTAGAGAGCGTTTTTTCAGCTTAAAGATTAAATCTGACTCATTAGGCTGAACAGCCAGTGCAGGAACGGTATCAGTGGGGAAGCTCACCACTTTCCCTGCGATCGCATGGTTAACTAAGTCGGAACAAGACACTAAGGGCATTAGACATTCAAAACACAAAAAAGTTTTTTCTACTCTACCAAGCACAATTCTCTCATGTCTATGACTAAGTGAACTTGCCTACTTAAACAATTTGTTTTTTCTGTATATATGAATACTTAAATTGATCAAAATGTCAGAAAAAGGCTACATTAGAAGAAAGTCCTTTCACATAGTTTCATTATGGATACTCAAGAAAAAGCACGGGAACTCTTGGCCAAACATCGCCACCAAGACCATGATCGACATGAGAAAATGGTTAATCGGGCGGTAGAAACAGAAGAAGCGTATGAAGAAACCTTAGAAACCAAAGCACGGGAATTATTAGCCCAAGATCGCCAAGCAAAAGAACACTTGGATGAAAATATGCTCAGTCGCACCACTGAGGAAATCCATTAATTTAAAGTTACAAGCCAACCACACTTAAATAAATTGACTGATTATCGACTAAGGCGCAACTATCCGCGCCTTTTTTTTTTGCCTTAAGCTTGAATTAAGTGTGATTAATAATTCTTAGTTAATCAGTTAGGAGTTATTGATGGGTTTCGTTGGGCAATTTTAGGGGGAAAAACACAAACTACATCTAGAATTCCCCCTATCTGTTAAGATACATCAGTTGGGAAATTTGAAATGCTATGCTAGCTCAATCAGTCAAACAGTTAAAAATACTCTATGATGAAGATTTTGTTCTGTGGTTAGATCGAACAACTGAACAAATTCGCCAAGAAAATTGGCAAGATTTGGACTGGCAACATTTATTAGAGGAGTTAGAATCATTGGGAAATGAACAACGGCGTAAAGTAGAAAGTTATTTACTTCGTTTATTAATTCATCTTTTGTTGTATCAATATTGGTTAACGGAAAGAGAATGGTGTGGCAAAGGTTGGGAAAGGGAGATTGATAACTTTAGACTAGAGTTGGAGTCTTTGTTTGAATCAAAAACCCTCTATAATTACGGGTTAGAAAAGCTAGAGGGAATTTATCAAAAAGCTCGACAGAAGGCTATCCAAAAATCGCAGTTATCTTCAGAGACTTTCCCGACAACTTGTCCTTTTTCCCAAGAGCAGTTATTAGATTTTGGTTTTTTACCTGATTAATGTTAAACAGGGTAATAAGCAAAACTTATCGCTTTGAGGGAACAGGGAACGAGGAACGGGGAACAGATGATAAAATGTAACAAGGATAACAAGTTACACTAGAATCCTGAAAGAGCCGAATAAACGAAGATAGGTCAACGAACCTAAAGATTTAATAAAGACCTGATAGTTTTGCAGAGCGATGGGGTAGGTTTAGTTAGTAAACATTTATTAATACTCTCATGCCTTCTGTTCCTACCGCTAAGGTAAAAATTACCGCAAAAAGTCGTTTACGTCATCCTTGGCAATTATGGCGAGAAATGTGGCAGGATTTACTGGCTTCAAGGGAATTAGCATGGCAACTATTAGTGAGAGATATTAAAGCCCAGTATCGGCAATCAGTTTTAGGGATTTTCTGGGCGTTTATTCCCCCCATTGTGACGGCGGTGGGGTTTACGCTTGCTAGTAATGCTAAGGTGTTGAATGTTGGCACAACAGAGTTTCCCTATCCTGCTTATGTCATGTTTAGTGTCAGTTTGTGGCAAACCTTTATTGAGGCGTTAAATGCGCCTATTCAGGGAGTTATTACAGCAAAACCGATGTTAGCCAAGATTAATTTTCCGAGAGAGGCGATTATTTTGGCGAAATTAGGAGAAGTGTTCTTTAATTTTGGCATTAAACTCATTCTGATTATTGGTTTATTTATCTTTTTCAAGATGCCCGTTACAAGATCAGTTTTTCTAGCACCATTGGGATTAATTCAACTGGTAATGTTGGGAACAGTCATAGGTTTATTTTTAGCGCCCTTGGGAGTGCTTTACCAAGATGTGTCGAGAGGATTATTAATGTTAACAGGGGTTTGGTTATTTTTAACACCCGTCGTATTTCCCATGCCTCAACAGGGATTATTTGCCCATCTGGTAGGGTGGAATCCCGTTACCCCCCTCTTGGTAACAACAAGAGAATTAGCGACAACTGGCGTGTTAACTCAAGTTCCTCAATTCTGGTTAGTTAGTCTTCTATCGCTGGTGGGTTTATTCCTAACGTGGGTGGTTTATCGATTAGCAATGCCCATTTTAGTAGAAAGAATGAGTGCTTGATGAGCGATCGCTCCTAATCTATTAGGATTATCTTTCTCAAGTCTTAAATTTTGTTTTTTTAGCCGACTAAATGAGATGCTTTTTGATGAATAAATATACTATTTAGATCAGTTAACTTGTCCGTTAACGAACCTAAAGATTTAATGAAGGGATGACAAATTCACTGAGGGTTATGGGTATGATTAGGGAATGTAAACCTTTCTAGCCTGATGATGACGGAAACCCTTGATCCATCCCAGTTATCTTCATCCAGTCAGACCAATGATGTGGTTCTGTCGGTGAAGGGGATATCGAAGAAATTTTGTCGCAGTTTAAAGCGATCACTTTGGTATGGAGTTCAGGATCTCGCAGGGGAGTTATTCGGTTCTGATAGGGAACGGGATGCCCTGAGAAAAGATGAGTTTTGGGCATTAAAGGATATTAGTTTTGAGTTACGACGGGGGGAATGTTTAGGGTTAATTGGGCGTAATGGGGCGGGAAAAACTACGTTATTAAAGGTATTAAATCAGTTAATTTTACCAGATGAGGGAGAGATTGAAATCAGGGGTAAAATCGGAGGGTTGATTGCGTTAGGGGCAGGGTTTGACCCGATTTTAACAGGACGGGAGAATATCTATATCAATGGTTCGGTATTGGGATTAAGTCGCAAGGAGATTGAGGCTAAGTTTGATGAGATTGTGGCCTTTTCTGAGTTAGAGGACTTTATTGATTCTCCAGTTAAAGGGTATAGTTCGGGAATGCAGGTTCGCTTGGGGTTTGCAGTAGCAGCAGTATTAATTAAACCTGATATTTTGTTATTGGATGAAGTGTTAGCAGTTGGGGATATGGGGTTTACTTTAAAATGTTTTGGAAAAATTGATCAGCTTATCCCTAACTGTGCTGTGGTTTTCATCTCTCATAATATGCCTCAAGTATCTCGCATTTCAACTGATTTGATTTTACTTGAAAAAGGGCAACCAATTTATCAAGGTAAAAATGTTTCTGAGGGTATAGATATTTACTATTCAAAACTTGATCATAACCCTTCATTTTGTATTGGCAACTCAGCCAAAATTATAGATATTTTTATTAATAATAGACCAGCCTTTAATAAGGCTACTCCAGTTTCAGTGAGAAGATTATCAAATCTTGAAATTCATATTAACTTAACCTTGGACAAAATATATAAAAATCCTGAACCTTTTTTGGTATTTTATGACGTTGAGCAAAAAGGCATTGCTGAATATTTTTATGAAGAAGATGATCTTCTCAAAAATACTGATGGGTTGCTTCAATTTAAAATTATGATTCCTCAAATAATCTTTTCTAAAGGACTGTATTCGATTACTGTAGGCTTATTGGATCGAAAGAAAGGTTCGATTATAATGAGGGCGCAATCGGTAGCTTATTTTCAAGTTTTGGCTGAAAAAAACGTATGGAGTGCTTTTCAACTACATGGCAAACTTACACAAATTGAATAATCAACAAATGCAACATGAACAAGCGATTCTTTTCTCATCAGTCGAAAATATCTCAGAGTTATATGGATGGCATTAGTAACATGAGCAAAATAGCTTATACAACCAGAGATGAGTACTTTTCAATGGTCAAAGCGTTGGAAGGAGGACACTGGACTCCTGATACTATTGATAGCCGATGGGACTACCATTACCGTGCGATTGAGTTAATCAAAGCAATAGGTTTAAATCAACCTAATGAAGTGATAGAAATGGGAACTATGGGGGTCTGTTGTGTAAAACATAGTGATACCATTGACTATAGTGAAAGGTGGGACTTCCCCTGCAAAAACCCGACTTATCTTCATGATGCTAAAAATTTTCCCTGGCCTATTAAAGACAAACAATATGAAGTATTTGTTGCCTTAAGAGTTTTTCAACATCTATTTCCTTGTCAGAGAGAAAGCATTCAAGAAGCAATGAGAATTGCTAAACGGGTAATCGTTGTTGTGCCATCTGTATATGATGTCGATGTTTTTCCTATGTCCAAAGGCATAACATATTCCGATTTCGTCAAATTTCTTGATGGCATTCACCCTAATCTTTATTTACCAACTGCTCAAGGAATGATGTATTATTGGGATACACAAAATCCTTCAATATTAAGCTTGGAAAAAGTCATGGAATCAACCACACTCGTTAAATATCATAATGTCATAACGGATAAACAAAAATCTAATCTTCAAAGCTTACTGAAACGTATAAAAAATAAGATCAAAAGAATTCTGAAACTTTCGTGACAATTTTATGAAAAGACTGCTAATTAAATTTTTTCAAAAGATAGGCATTTATAAATTCCGTACTATCTTAAAATCTTCAACAAGACAAGAGGTCATTCGACCAAAAATATCCAATAAATACATTGAGTTTATCGGCCCATCTGGTATAGGTAAATCAACACTTTTTTATGAAATAAAGGAACTTATGGTCGGCGATTGGAACTATAATGAACAGATAGATCCTGTTACGTTGATGAAGAATGATGATGAATTTGAGAATAGTTTTCACTGGGAGCTTCTTGTTAAGAAATTAAAAAATCTTGAGAAAAAGGAGATCAATACATTTCAACAAATCCAGTTAATGAAGTATTTTACTGAAGTAGTTTTTCGTGATTTTGTAATGTTAAACGGCTTTTACGAAAAAGGTTTTTTGCTTGAGGAGGGACTTTGTCATAACTTTGCGGAAGAATTGGCAGAACTATCTGAACCTGAGTTTGTTAATTTGATGGCTGGTAGAGCAATTATATATTTAATTCCAAGAAAGAGTACTACTGTGGTAAAAAGACTTCGTAAAAGGGAGATAGAAGGAGGCCATGTTGTAACGCATCATGTTGGTTTAAATAACAATCAATTAAAAGAAATCACAGAAGTAAGTTTAGTCAACTTTGAAAAACTTGTAAGCAAAGCTAAATTAATTGGTGTTCCAATATGCAGAATATTCGCTGAAGATGACCTTTCTCATAACCGTGACTTAGTTTTATGTTTTGAACAAGAAATTATAAGTTTTCGTCTCTCTTGACTTGATGGTGATAAGCATAAGCAAAACTTATTGCTTTGAGGGAATTTAGATTTTTATCGAACTCACGTTTCCCACGAAAATCAAGAAATTTTAGAATTAATATTATGCATCTACTATTATAATTGTTATAAACTCATTAAATTTATTTAATTATGCCAAATCAAGCTTATCAACTTAATTTTAGGAGTATTGGTCAAGATGTAACCATTTGGGAGCAAGCGAAAATTATTAATCCTGAAGTTATATCAATTGGCAATTCAGTAATTATTGATGATTTTGTCTTTTTAATAGGAGGACGACAAACCGAAATTGGTAGCTTTGTTCATATTGGTTCTTTTACTTGTATAACAGGTGGGGGAGAATTTATGATGGAAGATTTCTCTGGTTTGTCAGGAGGGGTAAAAATTTATACAGGTAACGAAGATTATTCAGGTGGATGTTTAACAAACCCTACTGTACCATCTCCTTATCGAGTTGCTACTCGTTCTTTTATTCATATTAAGAAACACGCTATCATCGGCGCAAATAGTGTTATTCTTCCGGGGGTTACTATAGGGGAAGGTGCAGCGATTGGTGCTAATTCTTTGGTAACAAAAGATTGCGAGCCTTGGAAAGTTTATTTTGGTTCACCAGCTAAAGCAATTAAACCTCGTCCCAAAGAGAAAATTCTAAAACTTGAACAGGAATTAAGAAGTAAAGTTTATGATGCACAAGGGAATTATATGCCCAAAGCTTTGTGGAATTTTTAGGGATCTTAATCAACGAATGCGATCTGCTCGCTCTTTAATCTTGAAGAATCAGACTTTATGGGAATTAGAGTCTATCAAGACTATCGAGTGATTAACTTATGGGAAATAGATGTCAATCTTGTGTTTGAACTGATCGCTTTTCCTTTAATATTGGGCATACTGCGGATAGAAGCCATTAACGGCAGATTTATTTTCAGTATTTTCATAGGGGGTTTTATGGTTGGTAATTTTAACCGTGTCAAAAAGGATATTCAAGAATTAGCATTTTTTGGAGGGAATCCCGCTTTTTCTGAGAAGCTGCACGTTGGTCGCCCCAATATTGGCAACCGAGAAGCGATTATTGCCCGTATCAATGATATGCTAGACCGTAAGTGGTTAACCAATCATGGCCTGTTTGTCCAAGAATTTGAACAAAAAATTGCTGATTTTATAGGGGTTAAACACTGTATTGCTACCTGTAACGGAACTATTGCTCTAGAGCTTGCTATCAGAGCATTGGGCTTAACTGGAGAAGTGATTGTTCCTTCTTTCACTTTTGTCGCCACTGCACATGCTCTACAATGGCAAGAAATAAACCCTGTTTTCTGCGATATTGACCCCCAAAACCATACCATTAACCCCTATCGAATTGAATCTCTCATTACCCCTCGTACAACTGGAATTATTGGCGTTCACGTTTGGGGACAGCCCTGTGATGTGGAAGCGTTGACAGCGATCGCTAATCAGCATAACCTGAAATTGATGTTTGATGCGGCTCATGCCTTTGGTTGCTCTCACCAAGGACAAATGATCGGTAACTTTGGCGAAGCAGAGGTGTTTAGTTTCCATGCTACCAAGTTTATGAATGCTTTTGAAGGGGGCGCAATTGTTACTAATAATGATGAACTAGCAGAGAAAATTCGCTTAATGACTAATTTTGGCTTTGCTGGCACAGATAACGTCATTTACATTGGGACAAACGGTAAAATGAACGAAGCTTCGGCGGCCATGGGCTTAACTTCTTTTGAGAGTGTGGATGAGTTTATTGAAGCAAATTATCGTAATTATAAGCAATATCAACAGGAAATCGCCTCAATTCAAGGAATTACTTTACTTCCCTACAATGAAAGTGAACACTGTAACTATCAATATATTGTTTTAGAAATTGATGAAAAACGGACAAAAATCAGTCGAGATATCTTAGTTGACTTACTCAATGCTGAAAATATCGTTGCTCGTCGCTACTTCTATCCCGGATGTCATCGGATGCAACCCTATCGCTCCTATTTTCCCCATGCTGGTTTATTACTTCCTGAAACTGAACAACTTACTCAACGAGTCATGTTGCTTCCCACAGGTACAGCAATGGACGGAGAAGCGATCGCTAAAGTTTGTGATATGATTCGCTATATTGTTCAAAATGCCAACCAAATTAACCGGGTGTTAGTTAAGCATCCGTCAAGCAAGGCTGAAATGAAACAAATGATCACTTCAGTGCTTCCTATGAATCAGTCGTAAATCAAAGTAAAAATTGTATAAAGTCCTGCTAGATTTACGGAGAAATGTGGGTAGGCTATTTAATGGATAGCGTCTTTAATCCACTTATCTCGGTTTCTGGTTTTCACTTTAACTTCTTAAAATGAATGAATCTTCTTGCCAATCTCCCAAAGTCAGTGTTCTAATGGTTACTTACAACCATGTAAATTTTATTGCCCAAGCGATTGAAAGTGTTTTAATGCAGAAGACGGATTTTGATTATGAATTGGTGATTGGCGAGGATTGTTCAATAGATGGAACAAGGGAAATAGTAAAAGGCTATGCCAATAAGTATTCTGATAAAATTCACATATTATTTCATAAGAGTAACTTGGGATATGGTGGCCGACTAAATTTACTGAATACTCTGGGTGCTTGCAATGGTAAATATGTTGCTTTTTTGGAAGGAGATGACTATTGGAAAAACCCTTTGAAACTTCAAAAACAAGTTGATTTTTTAGAGAAGCATTCTGACTATGTCGGAGCATTTCATGATACTGAAATTATTGCTGAAGAGAATAAATCTGAAGAAATCCAGTTTTGGCAAAATTGGCAAGATAAACTGGATTGTTCTCTAGAAGATACGGTTTCATGGACTCCCCCCTTTCATACCTCTTCATTTTTAGTTAAATCTAAATGTCTAGAAAATTTACCCCAAGGTTTCTTGAAATTTAATAGTGCTGATATTGCTCTCTATATCATTTCTGCCTCGCAAGGTCTATTGCGTCGAATTCCAGAGACAATGAGTGCTTATCGTCGCCATGATGGAGGAATCACTAAAACAGCAAGTCAACAGGGAATTTTATTTTATAGTAGTAGAATTTATCTATTTCGTTATCTAAAAAAGTTTCTAAATGGTCAAGCTTCACAAAAATTTGATGAAGTGATTGCTTGGTATAAGAATATTGTATATCTTGTTTGGAAAGACGAGCAAAAAAGCTTAAAAGATTACTTAAAAGGATTAATCATAATGTCAAAGAATTGCGGAATCAAGATAACGAGTGATATACTGAGGCGTTTTGCTCATGATCAAGTTCACCATTCAATATTGCCTAAAGTCAAAAGTTTTACTAAGCAATTATTAAAAATCAAAAATATTGAGGATACTCATTCATGAATTCACTAAAAACCTTAAAACAAACGATCAAAAAATTAGTTGCTCCTTTTAGACCCGTCAAGCCTGAAAAATCTCCAAGAGAACAACTGCAAGAAATTCCTATGAATGCTTGCGACTCTATTAATTTAGCCAATATTTCTGATCCTCAACTGAGAGAATGGTTAAATGATCAAGAAGTAGCAATGGCTTGGGAATCCGTCAAAGGTGAGATTAATAACCTTCGTCTTCCCGAAATGACAGGTGGTGTAAATCCGGGAGATCAAAGAGCGATTTTCTATTTAATTTCAGCATTGAAACCCAAGACAGTGCTAGAAGTAGGGACACACATTGGTTGTTCGACGGTACATATTGCTTCGGCCTTAAAAGCATTATCAGAAAAGGATTTTTTAACCGTTGATATTCGGGATGTAAATGATACAGAAAAACAACCTTGGACAGAATTCAATTCTCCTGCTTCCCCTGCACAATTAATTCAACAAGTTGAGGGGCAAGACTTTACCCGATTTCAAGTATCTACCTCCCTTGATTTCTTCAAACAGTCAGAGAAAACTTTTGATTTTATCTTTCTGGATGGCCTGCATGATGCCTATATGGTCTATCAAGAAATTCCTGTCGCCTTACAACATCTTAATTTAGATGGCTTCATTCTACTTCATGATTATTTTCCCAATGAACAATCCTTATGGGAAGGATATCCTCCTATTGTTGGACCCTATTTAGCTGTGAAGAGACTACAAGAGGAAGGGGCAAACTTAAGGGTTCTTCCTTTAGGAGAATTGCCTTGGGAAACAAAATTAGGCACAAAAGTCACAAGTCTCGCTTTACTGACTAAAAATTAAGATTAGGAAACTATCTAAATGTGTGGAATCACTGGATTACTTAACTTTAAAGAACCCATTAATCGCCAAATTATTGAAGCGATGACTGCTTCTCTGTCCCATCGCGGCCCCGATGGCGATGGCATTTTTATTAAGAATAATATAGCGATTGGTCATCGACGGTTAGCGATTATTGATTTAGCAACCGGACAACAACCCCTTTGCAATGAAGATGAAACAGTTTGGGTAACATTTAATGGTGAAATTTACAATTATTTAGACCTCAGACAACAATTATTAATCGCAGGACATCAATTTCGTACTCAATCAGATACAGAAGTAATTGTTCATGCTTATGAAGAATGGGGAGAGGCTTGTGTTGAAAAGTTTCGTGGTATGTTTGCTTTTGGTATTGTTGACTTAAAGCAGCAAAAACTTTTTTTAGCAAGAGATCAATTGGGAATTAAACCATTATATTATTTAACAACCCCAGACTGCTTTGCTTTCGCTTCAGAACTACAAGCATTGCGTCAGATTCCTGTGAATTTAGACATTGACGTTCAAGCCATTGACCAATATCTGTGGCTACAATATATCCCCCCACCAAAAACAATTTTTCAACAAATCAAAAAACTCCCTACTGCTCATCGGATTAGTATTACTTTTGATGGAAATCTTTCTGAACCTCAAGAATATTGGCAATTGGACTTTAATCCCAATCGGAAAAAAACAGAAAAAGAATGGTTAGAAGAATTTGATTTTATACTTAGAGAATCAATTAAATCCCATTTGGTTTCTGACGTTCCTTTTGGGGCATTTTTATCAGGAGGTGTGGATTCAAGCGCAACGGTAGCTTATATGAGTCAACTATTAGAACAACCTGTTAAAACCTTCAGTATTGGCTTTGAAGAAGAAGAATTTAATGAACTAAACTATGCAGAAATTCCGGCTAAACTATGGCAAACGGAACATTATACCGAAATTGTTAAACTGGAATCCTTAGATGTTTTATTACCTAAATTAGTAAAACATTATGGTGAGCCTTTTGGGGATAGTTCAGCGATTCCCACTTATTATGTTTGTAAAATGGCACGTCAACACGTCACAATGGTTTTATCAGGGGATGGTGGGGATGAATGTTTTGCGGGATATAATACACATAAAAATTGGATGGCGTGGTTAAACCGAGAAGAAAAACCATTATGGAAACGGTTTGCTTATCCTGTCGCACAGATGTTAAAACCTGAAAGATATCCACCTCGTCATCCTAATTTACAAAGCTGGTTTCGTTTTATTACTCAGATTTCCCCTGATATACGTCATCAACTTTGGCAAGAAGATTATCAAGGTTTAGTGAATCAACCTATTGAGGTTTTTGTCAAAGAGAATCCTAAAATTGAAGATTATGCTTGGAGTCAAAAGGCACAATATATTGATATAAAAACCTATTTACCCGGTTCAATTTTAACCAAAGTAGATGTGGTTAGTATGATGAATAGCCTAGAAGTAAGAACTCCTATTGTTGATCTTGAAGTCTTTGAGTTTGCAGCAACTATTCCTGAACCTTTGAATATTGCAAGAAATTCAAAAGGTGACTGGGAGGGTAAATTACTCTTTAAGAAATTACTGAGTCGCTACTATGAACAAGACTTTTTACATCGTCCTAAAATGGGATTTAGTACCCCCATTGAAAAGTGGTTCTCCCAAAAAGGAGACTATCGCAAAACCTTAGAAGATCGTTTTTTAAGTCAAAATTCAAGATTACATCAATACTTTAAGCCAGAAATGCTTAAAATACTTCTACAACAAAAAGCCACTCAACCCCTTTGGTTACTTCTCTTTCTCGATGAGTGGCTGGCACAAAAGCTCTAAGCTGTTAAGCATCTTAATTGGGTTGTGGTGGTTGATGGGGAGATAGGGTGATAGGGCGATGGGGGGAGAGTTTGACGGTTATTTTCTCATTGTCTAATACCCAGTTTAAATGTGTCTTAGCTTAAAACAGGATTAAATTGGAATATAATGAAATTGGTTTTAATTTATGCCACTCGAAACAACATCTCCTATATTATTATCCTGAAAAGGGTTCCATTGTTGAAACTATTTTCGTCTGCTTATAACCTTTTTAGACTAAAAAAATCTATGAAATCCTTAAATATTGATAGTTTTCAATCCCCACTATTAAAACAGATTATTAAGCAATTTAAAACCTTTGTTCAAGATTTATATGGTGTTCGCTTAGATAAGTTAATTCTATTTGGTTCTCAGGCGAGAGGAGAGGCTACCCTAGAGTCTGATGTTGATATTTTAATTGTTACTCATCAAAAATTAACAAAACAAGAGCGTCAACAATTAATCCAATTCATTAGTCAGATAGCCATAAGTGATGATGTTTTGATCAACTTCGTGGAAATGAATCCCCCAAAATTCGACTCAGAAAAAAGTCCGTTACTTCTGAATATTCATCGAGAAGGAATTATTTTATGAATACTGAAGAAGTCCAAAAAATGATTGAGAATGCTGATAAAATGTTAGCCTTTGCACTTTCATATTTTCAAATGTCAGATGTTTTTTAAGGCTTAATGTAAATTAACTTAACATATTGTTGTGAAAATTTTTGCTATAGTTAAATATAGTGAATAACTTAATATTTAGAGAATCAACATGCATAATAATCAATTCCCCTTAACCATTGGTTTAGTAACTACCGAGTATGTTACTGAAGAGAATTTTGATGGTGGTTTATCAAATTACCTCCACCGAGTTGCTTTGTCTTTGAAACAATTAGGACATCATCCGATTATAATTTTACTGACTAATAAAAGTGAAGTGTTAACTCATAAAGGCATTGAAGTTCATCGAATTAGACTTCGAGGCTGGAAATTAATGGCACTGATTAATTTATTAACATTTAATCAATTAAGCTCGCTTGCTTACCTACTATGGCTTAGTCTGTGTTTTCAATTTTACATTAAATCGACCCACAAAAATAGACCCTTTTCTATTATTCATTATCCTAGTTGTGCGGGTTTAGGATTATTTAGACCCCAAAAGATACCGAGCGTCGTGCGAATCTCTAGTTATATTCCATTATGGAATCAGGCCTATGAGTTAAAACCAACCCTAAAAGTCAAATTAAGTGAAAAGATAGAAGACATCGCCTACACTCAAGCAGATGCCTTGTTTGCACCTAGCAAACTTAACGCAAAAGCCGTTGAAGAAGCAATCGGAAGACCCGTAAAAGTAATTGAAACTCCATTTATTTTAGAAACAACAGACCTCAATGATAGCATTTATCAAACTCATTTAAAAGATAAAAAATATTTACTTTTTTTTGGGACTATTGGCTTAATGAAAGGCTGTGGTTTAATTGCCGATATTATTTATCCTCTGCTGCAAACTAATCCGGACTTACATTTTGTTCTTGTTGGTAAAGATAAAGGATATTTAGGATTTAAAGGAAAAAGTACCTTAGACCAAATTAAAGAAAATGCTGCCGAATATCAAGATAGAGTTATTCATTTTGACAGATTAACTCATGACTACTTATACCCTATTGTGGCTCATGCCTATGCAGTGGTTTTACCCTCTAGAATTGACAATTTTCCTAATACTTGTCTAGAAGCAATGGGGCATAAACGAGTGGTTATAGGTACGGAAGGAACGAGCTTTGAACAGTTAATTACCGATGGTGAGAGTGGTTTTCTCTGTGAAAAAGATAATGCTCAAGATTTATTAAGAACAATTAATAAAGTTTTACAATTAAACCCAGAGGATAAAGTTAAAATTGAGGAGAAAGCTGCTCAACGCATTGAGGAACTGAGACCAGAAAAAGTAGTCAATGAACTGGTTAATTTTTACTATCAAGTAATTAATGACTTCGAAAAGAAATCTAATTAAAAATCATGAATCTTTTTAAAGCACCGAAACTACAAGCAAAATCCTTCATCATTATTACGATAATATTAAAGATGAAACTCAAAGAGCAATTGCTCTCTGGGAATTCTTAGCTAAAAATCGCTATCATTGGTGGCCAGTAACAACGGAAAGAGAAGAACACGATATCATAAAATATTTATCAATTTATGGTTATGGGTTTTGTGATGATTCTGCAAGGGTTTTAGCAACTCTGGCAGATCATGTCAAGTTACAAAGTCGTCTATGGCTATTAGAAGGTCATATGGTTTCTGAGATTTATGCAGATGGTAAATGGAGATTACTTGATCCAGATAGACAGGTATATTTTCATGCTTCTGAAAATATAAATGAAATTTATGGAGTTGAGGATTTAGTCAAAGATTCTAGTAAATTCCTTAACTTTATATCTTTAACGAATAAACAGAACATTATTGGCTATCGTACGACGTATCAAGATATAGTGCAATCGACTGATGATAATATAATACTAGATAGTCCTTTAGAAAAAGCGAGAGATGACTATATTATCCAAAATCATTTAAGACCACAAGAAAAAATCGTATTCACTAATTATAACTGGGGAAAATACTTTTTAGGTAGCTATCCTAATCGAGTTCCTAAGTATTTTAATGGTTATTATGAATATAAATTCTTGCCTCATTTTATTTCCCACCAAACATCAGCTATTAAAATTTTAGAAACAGAGACAGGTTTTCAAGTGACCAACCACTCAAATACTGACCATCATAGAATTAAAATTACCAATAAGTATTCATTTCCTATTGTGGGAGGGTCAATTGATGGTGAGATTAAACAATTAAAAGGTAAAGGCAAGATTATTTTGGAGGATCTTGATAATAATCTAAGGTCTGAATATGAAATAACCGAAAATATAAATATCTATTTAGAGAACTTTGTTAATATTATTGCCAAGAGACCAACTTATCAGTATTCGGTGATTATAGAACTACAGCCGAATGCTTCAATTGAGATCGATAAAGATTTTACAATTATTAGTGATTTTCAGTTTGCAGAACTTGCTTTGTTAAAGTTAGCCGAAGGACAAAATAGTATCAATATCCATTATCCTAATTCAGAATTAAGCAATTTCTCCTTTAATCTTTACGTCCATCAACATTAATCTTAAGTATATAAAAATAAATTTTCTGTAAAGATTGAAAGTAAGAACAAGTTATCGAAGCTAAAATAGGGTAAAATTATAAAGCATGCTTTATGAGTAGGAATTAAGAAAAATGAATATAATAAAAATTCCCAAACAAGTGTTGCCACTACCTGTTTATGCCCTGAAAAGTATATTGGTTTTTAATTTGCTTATATTATTGGGTTTTGTTATCGTTGAGAAACAGATTCTTCCCAATCTAGAATCTCAATCTCAAATTGTTTCCCAAAAATGGCAACAAGAAGACCAAAAAATCAATAAAAATAACGCTAACAAAAACTTAGCAGATGATATTGTAGATGAAGACCCAAACTGGATTCCTGAAGCAGCTTCTAACTGGATGTGGCGTTCAAAAGGATTTCCAGTAGAACTTCAAAAAACAACCCCTAAACGAATTTTGGTTATGGGAGATTCTTTCGTCTGGGGTGACGGTTATGCCAATATGAATGATATTTGGTGGCGACAACTTCAACGCGAACTTAATCGTAGAGGATATTCTCAAGTCGAAGTAATTGCAGGCGGACTAAAAGGTGCTTCGACTCGTCATCAATTTAATGTATTAAAATCACTTAATATCCTTGAACAATATCAACCTGATCTAATGATTTTGGGATATGTTACTAATGATCCCGATGAAGGAATGGTTAAGCTATTTAGATATATTCGACTTTATCGAGATCCGGCATTAAATTTCTTTTATAATTTGAATAATCGTAAGATATTTCCTAAACTGACAAAACAACTTATGTCCGCTCGTCGTAAGAAACTACTAAATATTCTACAAAATGATGAAAATGGCTATGAATATGGAACATGGAAGCTTAAACTTCTTGAAGGTAAAAGTTTTGAAAAATACAAAGAAACTATCAAAGAACTAGGAGAATATTTATCAACTACTCAAATTCCTAGCTTTTTCATAACATTACCAAATAGTCCCAATTTAGAAACATTCAAGCCTCATTACGCCAAAGTTCAACCTTTATTTGAGCAAAATAATATACCTTTTCTCAATCTTTTAGATGATTTTGTTGCTAAATATCCTAAAAATGAGCAACCCAATGATCTTAGTTGGGGAATTAATCCTGCTAACGGCCATCCCGGTACAATTAGCACTTATTTCTACGCAATTAAAGCTGCTGACTTTATTGAAAAAAACTACCCCGAAGCCCTAGGGGAAAAAGATTCAATACCTAGAAAATCTGAAGTTAAAATTAATGATTGGATGCCCGCTTACCCAGAACTTGATTTACAAAGACAATCATCGGGAGTTTATACATTTGAATATCCTGAGTCACAAGAATTTATGTTGTCTATGCCCAATGAAAGACCTTACGTTCAATTGAATCTAGAAAACGAGATTGATATTAAAGAAATCCGCTTATCAGGGAACGGTTTAAACCAAGCAGTATTAGAATATACCTCTGTTGATCCTCAACTGGGTTATGATACTCATCAGGTATATTCCTTAGCAGAAAAAACAGGAAATTCTCTATCATGGAATTTAGAAAACGAGCCACTTGCCCAATCAGTTAATACCCTTAGACTATCTGCTGACTTTAAGAATGTTGATCGACAACTAACCCTAACAATTATACAAGATTAAATCAAACAATTATGTCTAAAACTCGCATCCTTGGTATTTCTGCTTATTATCATGATTCGGCGGCGGCTTTAGTAGAAGATGGCAAGATTGTTGCTGCAACGCAAGAGGAACGCTTTACGAGAAATAAAGGTGATGCTTCTTTTCCCCATCATGCTATTAACTACTGCTTAGAAACTGCGGGAGTCCACGAAAATGACCTTGACTATATCGTTTTTTATGAAAATCCTCTTAATAAATTTGAACGACTCTTAACCACTTATCATCTAAATGCCCCTAATAGCTTACGCAGTTTCCTTAAAGCCATGCCATCTTGGTTAACCCAAAAACTTTGGTTAGAGGATGAAATTACTAGGGAAATGGGAATTAAAAAACATATTTATTATAATGATCATCATCTATCTCATGCAGCCAGTGCTTTTTTTCCATCTCCCTTTGAAGAAGCAGTCATTTTAACCATTGATGGAGTGGGGGAATGGTCAACATCAACCTTGGGAATTGGCAGAGGAAATCAAATAGAACTCTTAGAAGAAATTAGATTTCCTAATTCTTTTGGCTTACTTTATTCCGCTTTTACTTATTATACGGGATTTAAAATTAATAGTGGCGAATATAAATTAATGGGACTCGCCCCGTACGGAGATCCTAAATATGTGGAGGTAATTTATAAACACTTAATTCATTTAAACAATGACGGTTCAGTTATTTTAAATCAGAAATATTTTAATTATGTCAACGGCTTGACTATGACGAATGAACGGTTTCATAAACTATTTGGTTCACCGCCTCGTCAACCCGAATCTCAGATTACTCAGAAAGAGATGGATATAGCAGCTAGTATTCAATTTGTTTTAAATGAAGCCGTCTTGAAAATGGGACAGTATGCTTATGAAAAGACAGGATTAGATCACATTGTCTTAGCAGGAGGTGTAGCTTTAAATGTTGTTTCTATGGGGAAATTATCTCAAAAAAATATATTTAAGAAATTGTGGATTCAACCCGCTTCAGGGGATGCAGGAGGGGCGTTAGGGGCTGCTTTGTGGATGTGGTATCAACAATTAGGAAATCAGCGTGTCGTGGAGCAACCAGATAGTATGCAGGGGGCTTTTTTGGGTCCAAATATTGAACCTCAATCTTCATCAGATGATGCAATTCTAAAAACATTAGGAGGAACTTGGGAAAACTTAGAAGATGAGCAATTACAAGAAAAAATTGCTGAGAAATTAGCAGAAGGAAAAGTTATTGCCATCGCTAGAGGACGAATGGAATACGGACCTCGTGCATTGGGATCTCGATCTATTCTAGGAGATGCCCGTTCTCCTAAAATGCAAAGTCACATGAATCTTAAAATTAAGTTTCGAGAAAGTTTCCGTCCCTTTGCGCCAATGGTATTAGCTGAAGATGCGATTAACTATTTTGATATTCCACAAGAAAGTCCCTATATGCTATTAGCTTATCCCGTCAAAGATGAGCGAAGATTGACCGTTAAAGATAATGAGTTATTCGGCATAGATTTGTTGAAAATTCCTCGTTCAGATATTCCTGCGGTGACTCACGTTGACTATTCAGCGAGAATTCAAACCATTGATCAAAAACGTCATCCTTTTATTCATCGAGTCATCAGTAAGTTTAAAGAAAAAACGAATTGTTCTGTGATTGTTAATACCTCATTTAATGTGAGAGGTGAACCCATTGTTAACACTGTTGAAGATGCTTATCGTTGTTTTATGGCAACAGAAATCGATTATCTTGTCATTGGTAATCGCTTTTTTGATCGAGATAAGCAACAACAAAAACCCTTAACAGAACAAGAAAGAGCTAAATGGCTAAGGAGGTTTGATCTTGACTAATCTTACTAAATATAATTATCTTCGTCGCTGGCGAGAGCGAAAACGTATTGGCCGAACCAAACAATTGATAACTTTTGGCATGACATTAGGCTTGCTTATTACATTATTTAGTGGGTTTCAGTACCTTTTTGTGATAGGGGCAAATGATACCTTATGGTGGTTTCTCCTTACCACTGGTATCGTTATCTTTTTGCTATCATTCATTATTCCATCTTCAATTTCACCAATTGAAAAGTTGCTGAGACTGATCACTCAGTGGATTGGTAAAACTATCTTTTTACTAATGCTAGTTTTAATTTATTTTATACTTGTTTTTCCAGTAGGATTGGTGTTAAGATCGGTTAAAGGAACTGAGCCTTTTTATACTTGGGAAAAAACTTGTGAGTTAACCGTAAAGGGATGGGTTAAAAAAGAGTTAACCGAAGATATTAAAACATTTGATAAAAGCTCACAAAAACTTCCTTTGATTTTACAGCCTATTAAGATTATTTCTTACTTTAGTCGCAATGGGCATTATCTATTTATACCCTTACTCATCCTTATGCTAATATTAGGTTTAGTGATGTTTTTTGTTCAAACTTCTAGCCTTGCTCCCTTTATCTACACCTTGTTCTAGTTTATTGTTAAAAGTAGGAGTAGAAGTGCTAAAGTTTATTGATAAAGTCAGCAATTTTTTGCAGAGACATGGCTTACAGGTAGCGATTAAACTCTTAATTAGTCGTTACCTAATCCAAACCCCTTTTGGTAGTAAGGTTATTCATCGTCCTTATCATATCTCTGTCCCTAAAAAACTGACTTCTTATTCGTCACCTACTAATGTTAAATCGTCTAGACAACTCAAAATATTAACCTATCCTTGGCATATTTCTCATCAATATGAATTGTACAAACTTGGTCATTATTTTACCTTAATAACTGACGGTGGAAGCTGGCATACTGTAGGTTGGAACTTACAACATCGTCCTATTCCTGATAATATCGAATTTAAGTCCAAAAGAGAAATTAACCCACAAGATTATGACTTAGCTATTCTTCATTTTGATGAAAATGTTTTATCTTCAGAGAATTGTAATGGTTATGTTAAGAAAGACTGGGGAGATACCTTTAAATTTTTTAGAGAAAAAATAGATTTACCCAAAGTAGCAATTTGTCACGGAACACCTCAATTTTATGGACAATATGATCTAAACTATGATCAGCCTAATTTGTTACAAACTATGGAATCAGCAAGAGAGAAGCTAGTTAATTATTTAGGGGATATACTGGTAATTAATAACTCTTACCAAGCACAAAGCGAATGGAATTTTAGAAATAGTAAAGTAATTTGGCATGGTTTTGATCCCTCTGAATTTCCCATAACGACTTATATTAAGGGGATTTTATCACCTTTTAGTGAAGCGGTAACTTCTCGACCACATTATCGAGGATATGAAATTTATAAGGCTGTTTTTCAAAATTTTCCTGCTGAATATTCTCCTTCTATATTATCCGTTAATGAACCTGATTTTTCGCTACAAGGAAATGATTATGCACAAGCAAGATTTAAAAATTATGTAGATAGTATTAGACAATATTCTATTTATTTTAATCCTACCATTAGATCCCCAATGCCTCGTAGCAGAGGAGAAGCAATGATGTGTGGGTTAGTAACCGTTAGTTTAAAAAATCATGATGTTGACTTATTTATTGACAATGGTGTTAATGGATTTTATGGAGAAACAGCAGCCGAACTTAAAGACATTTTATTATATCTTTGTCAAAATCCCCAAGAAACTTGTAAAATTGGTCAGAAAGGTAGGGAATTAGCCATGGATATTTTTAACTATAGTCACTATTTAAAAGCATGGGATGAAACCCTTTCACAGTTAATGTAATAACCTAATCTTTTAAAAATTATGTATCGTATTGCTGCTTATATCACCGCTTATGAAGATATTGACGCGGTTAAAAACTGTATCACAGCGATTAAACAACAATCTTATCCTGTTGATATAATCTATATTATCGATAATTCTACTTTACCAATCAGTCATCAAATAGATAATGATGATAAGCTTATTTTTGATCATCATCCTGAAAATATTGGTATTGCAGAAGGTTTAAATATCAGCATTAATTGGTCAATTCAACAAAATTATGATTTTTTATGGACATTTGATCAAGATAGTGAACCAACTCCTGATGCTTTATCTTCTCTTATAAACGCTTATGATAAGCTGGTTAATGATAACATCAATTTGGGTATTATTGCCTGTTTGCCGATTGATAAAAATACAGGATATAAGTTACAGGGTTTAGTCTTTAATAGCTATAAATTCACAGAAATTTCTAAATCTCAACAAGAAAGTGATGCCTATGAATGTGATATTGTTATTACTTCTGGTTCTTTAATGGTAGTTAGTGCTGTGAACAATATTCCGAAAATTAATGATAAGTTATTTATTGATGGAGTAGATTGGGATTTATGTTTAAAATTAAAAGAACAGAATTATAAGATTTATTTAGATCAGAATTCTATTCTCACTCATAACTATGGAACTTCAAAGCAAATCACAATTCTTATCATTAAAAAACAATTAACGGTTAGTCAATATTCTCCATTGCGTTACTATTATATTTGTCGAAATCAAACTTTTATTGAAACTCGCTATGCTGCTACACAAAATAATTTAACTTATGCTATCTTATCCCGTTTATTAAATATGCTCAAAAAAGTTATAAAGATTATTGTCTTTGATCAAAATCAAATGAGTTTAAAATTGTATGCTACGGTTAAAGGAACAATGGATGGATTACAAGGAAATCTAGACAAACGCTGGTATAATTAACTATTATGTCAAAAACCGTCCCTTGTTACTATTAAATAAAAATTGATTGCAATGCACAAAATTGACCCTTACTTAAATTATTGGAAAACAAAACAGCAAGAAACCCAATCATATCATCAAACACTAGCTCAAAAAGCCAGAGAAAGTTTAGTACCCATTGTTGATTATTTAACTCAACATTTTAATATTAAAAAGATTATATTATTTGGCTCATTAGTCAAAGAAAACTTTTGTGAAACTTCAAATATTTCAGATATTGATTTAGCTAAAGAGTTGAATATTTGGTTAATAATTATTATAAAAATTGTCAATTATTTAAACAAGATATTAATGAATTTTTGCTTTGGTTACAAGCGATCACTGATAACCTTTAACGGTTCATTATTATGTATAATTGATCAATGGTTCTAAATATAAAACGAATAAGTAACCATTTTTTAGGGGGGTTTAAATCTTTAATTGTTGGTAACTTAAATAATTGCATAACTTGATCAAAGTCTCTTAGTTTTCCTCTACGTAACATCCGAAATGCACCTGCAAGAATAAATTGATGAAAGAATTGACGCTGACAATTTTTTAACTCCGATGGACTAAGAATATTTAGAGAAGAAACTCGTTCAAAAAAGCCTAATAACGTTGTCACCGTATTTTCATTAAACACTCCCATGGTTAACGCTTGAGAATGAACAGTATAAGCACAGGTAATTAAGGGAACACAATAAACCCCATAACAACTAAATAATCGAATCCACATATCAATATCAGTCGGTTCACCCCATTTATGATTAAAATAACCGACTTCTTCAAAAATATTTCGTTGTATGGCAATAGCAGGAAATCGCACAAAAGATGAGTTAGATAAAAGATTGATTAAAGCTTCTTTGGGAGATAAATATTGTGTTTCGGAAACAGTTTGTGTTTTTAAGATTTTTTCCTTTTCATTAACCACTTGAACCCCAAATAAAAGCACAGGATGTTTTTCTGTTAAACTTTTTAATGTGTTCAGTAAATTTTCTACACCATTTTTGACGAAATAATCATCATCATGAAGGACAACAATATATTTTCCTGAAGCAAGTTGTATGGAATGATTCCAATTTTTTGCCATTCCTAGTCGGGGGGAATTAGCTATATATTGTCCTTTCCCTTGCCATTTGTTGAGAATTTCTTGTGTGATTTTTCCACAAATAGGATCAGTAGAATCATCAGAGATAATAATTTCAATTTCTTGGCAAAGTTGAGGATCCACTGCTGTTATAGAAGTTAATGCTCTTTTGAGCCATTGAGGACGATTATAAGCAGGAATACAAATGCTAACGAGAGGAAAGGCGTTCATAGAATGGGATCACTTTTGATGTGGTCATCAACAATTATATAACTTTATTGTTATATTTTAGTTCTGATTGTCCATTAATTAAATGGTATAATATCATTATTGCTAAATTTGCTTATTCTAATTAACACTTTAAAACTTATCATGTCATCTTCATTTTCCACCTCAAAACTAGAACAAAGTCTTAGGAAAACTCGGCTAAAAAATGAAAAAAATCGCCAAGCCTTACTTAATAAAACCATAAAATGGTTAGAGCAATATGCAAGGCAATATCATCTTAACTGTGTCTATATTTTTGGCTCAGTGACTCGTCCCCATCACTTTAACCAGCGATCAGATATTGATTTAGCGGTTGAGACCATTAACCCAGATTACTTTTTTCTCGTAATTAGTTTATTATCAGAATACCTAGAGAGAGAGGTGGATCTGATTCACCTTAAACATTGTCATTTTGCTGAAAGAATTCGCCAAACAGGAATCCAATGGACCCCCATATCTTAGTTATTTTTAAAAGTGACATTCAAGCACAACTTAATTTAGTGAAACGAATTGATGAGCAACTTAATCAGAGAGCAGAGGGCTTGACATCTGATGATTTAATTCGCTTAGAAAGTGTTGCTTATCAAATGCACAATTTATATAATGCAACCGAGGAGCTTTTTAAAATTATAGCAACCTACTTTGAAAATAATATTGCAGATACTGCTAAATGGCATAGCTTATTACTCCAAAGAATGAGTCAAAAAATTGAAGGTGTACGTCCTGCTGTTCTTTCTGAAGAAACCTACTTATTACTCAATAGTTTAAGAGGATTTCGCCACTTTTTTCGTCATGCTTATGGAACGCCCTTAGAATACGAACTCTTAAAACCCAATTTAACCAAAGCAATAAGACTTTTTTCTTGCTTAGAAGCGGATATCAATCAATTTATGAGGCAATTGTCCCCATCTTAAAACGTGTTTATTAATACCTTAGAACTAAATTAATTACCTAAACTCTTCCTCTTTAAGTTAAATCACTGCTTTTTTTGGTAGAAGCTTAATTTTCCAAACAATTATGGGAACACTGTGAAATGTAAGGATTAACAGAGATTGTCCTATGACTTCTACGACTTCTACGTCTTCATTTAAGAAAAAAGCGGTAAAAACAAAAGCTCTACAGAGAGTTAACCTATTTTCGCCCTTTGGCAACAAATTAATCAGGTCGGGTTATGCTGCACCCGATCAGATGCAGCAGGCTTTAGTAGAAACCCGTAAATCTGGCCGTCCCCTAACGGACGTGTTAGTTCAGATTACTGGGCGACAGCTTCCTCCCGATTTAATCCGAGAATATAAGAAAAACCATTTATTTGAGCTTAAAATACTCTATGGCGTGGACTCTCTCGATCCCGAAATTCGACCAGTTGGGAATCGAGAAATGGCAGATTTAATTCATGAACTGATTCCATTGGATCTATGTCGTCGTCATAAAGCCGTTCCCCTGTCAAAACAACCGGGAGATCCGCCAGCTATTCTGGTTGCAATGGTCAATCCTGATGATTTAGAGGCACAAGATGACCTCAATCGCTTATTAAGGGCAAAAGGGTATGATCTACGTCGTATGGTAATTACCATTGACGATTATGAAGCCCTCCTAGAAAAATATGATGAATTAAAGGAAGAAATTAGTGCCGAACAAGAACGACTTGATAAGGAACAACAACTGCAAAAACTAGGGGATCTCACCGATATTCTGGGGACATTAGATGGCAATTTGCAAGAGGAAAGTGAGGAGAATGGAGATGATCTCGATAGTGGAGATTCCAATAAAGCTCCCGTTATCAAATTAGTTGATAAAATCCTTGCTAAAGCTCTCCAAGAAGGAACATCTGATATTCACATTGAACCCCAAGAATTAGGGTTACGAGTTCGCTTTCGGAAAGATGGCGTATTACACCAAGCCTTTGATCCCCTTCCCAAGCAAGTAATTCCAGCCGTAGTTGCTCGCTTTAAAATTATGGCAGATTTGGATATTGCCGAGCGAAGATCTCCCCAAGACGGTAAAATTCGCCGGATTTACGAAGGGAGGAAAGTGGATTTTCGGGTTAATACCCTCCCCAGTCGTTATGGAGAAAAGGTCTGTTTGCGGATTTTAGATAACTCAGCCACCCAATTAGGCTTAGATTTCTTGATTTCCAGTGATGAAACCCTACAAATTGTTCGTGACTTGGCCGCCCGTCCTTTTGGTTTATTTTTAGTCACAGGACCTACAGGTTCAGGGAAATCCACCAGTTTGTATTCTGTTCTCGCTGAACGTAATAATCCGGGGGTGAATATCAGTACTGCTGAGGATCCCATTGAATATTCTCTACCCGGTATCACCCAAGTCCAAGTCATTCGGGAAAAAGGCATGGATTTTAGCTCGATTTTGCGAGCATTTATGCGGCAAGATCCAGATGTGATACTGGTAGGGGAAACAAGAGACAAAGAAACGGCAAAAACCGCCATTGAAGCTGCTTTAACGGGTCACTTAGTCTTAACTACCCTTCACACCAATGATGCTGCTGGTGCGATCGCTCGTTTGGATGAAATGGGGATTGAACCCTTTATGGTGTCGGGTGCTTTATTAGGGGTACTAGCGCAACGACTGATGCGACGAGTCTGTACAGAGTGTCGTGAACCCTATCAGCCAACGAAAGAAGAATTAGCCCGTTTTGGACTCTCTGCATCAGGAGATGAGCCAATTACTATCTATCGTGCCAAAACATTAACCCAAGAGCAAATTTCCGAAGCCAGTCAACATGGTAGCCTTTGTCCCAAATGTGGCGGTAGTGGTTACAAAGGACGGGTCGGTGTCTATGAGGTTTTGAGAAACACCGAAAGAGTACAAAAACTGATTAACGAAGGTGCTACGACAGATGACATTAAAGAGGCTGCTGTTGAGGAAGGAATGGTCACTTTACTGGCTTATAGCCTCAATCTCGTCCAAGAAGGCCATACAACCCTAGAAGAAGTGGAACGGGTTACCTTTACCGATACGGGCTTAGAAGCCGAATTAAAAGCCAAACGCAAGAGTTGTTTAACCTGTGCTACTTGTGGCGCAGAATTGCAACAAGATTGGGTTGATTGCCCATACTGTATGACACCAAGATTTCAATAGAGAAGGCAGGAGACAAATTTCTGATTTACATCTCCTGAAACCTAAAACCTAAAACCTAAAACCTAAAACCTGACAAGGAGACTCAAACAATGCCACTAGATGTAATGATCGAAGACCTAATGGAACAACTCGTAGAAATGGGGGGGTCTGATATGCACATTCAGGCAGGTGCGCCCATTTACTTCCGTATTAGTGGGAAATTGACCCCGATTGATGAAGAAGTTCTTTCCCCTCAAGAGTGCCAAAAACTGATTTACAGTATGCTCAATAATACCCAACGCAAGGAACTTGAACAAAACTGGGAATTAGACTGTTCTTATGGGGTCAAAGGACTGGCTCGTTTTCGGGTGAATGTTTATAAAGAACGGGGTTGTTATGCGGCTTGTCTTCGGGCATTATCCTCAAAAATTCCCAACTTTGACCAATTAGGATTACCTAATATCATCAGAGAAATGGCGGAACGTCCCAGAGGGATGATTTTAGTCACAGGACAAACAGGGTCAGGAAAAACCACTACCTTGGCTGCTATTTTAGACTTAATTAATCGTACTCGTGCTGAACATATCTTAACCGTTGAAGATCCAATAGAATATGTTTTTCCCAATATCAAAAGTCTCTTTCATCAACGTCAAAAAGGGGAAGATACTAAAAGTTTCGGTAACGCATTAAAAGCAGCCTTACGTGAAGATCCAGACATTATCCTTGTAGGGGAAATGCGGGATTTAGACACCATTTCCTTAGCGATTTCTGCAGCAGAAACGGGTCACTTAGTCCTAGGAACATTACACACCAGTTCAGCAGCAGGGACGGTTGATCGGATGATTGATGTTTTTCCTGCTAACCAACAAGCGCAAATTCGGACGATGATTTCTAACTCTTTGTTAGCCGTATTTGCCCAAAACTTAGTGAAAAAGAAAAATCCCAAACCCGGTGAATTTGGGCGGTGTATGGCGCAAGAAATTATGATTGTGACTCCTGCGATCGCTAACCTAATTCGGGAAGGAAAAGCAACCCATGTTTATTCTGCGATTCAAACAGGAATGAAATTAGGGATGCAAACCATGGAACAGGCGTTAGCCAACTTAGTTGTATCGGGAAGTGTGGCCTTTGAAGAAGCCATTGGGAAAAGCGGTAAACCTGATGAATTACAACGTTTGGTTAATGGGGCTGGAGGTATCACCAAAAACGGTCGGGCGAAAGCCAGAGTTTAACAAGGTATGAAGTGCGAGATTTAAGTACCTAAAACCTAAAACATACAACCTAAAACCTACAACTCGAAATATAAAACCTGAAACCTACTTACAGTCATGCCTACATTTGTTGCTAAAGTCAAAGATAAAGACGGGAACGTAACCAAAGCGAAAGTAGAAGCCACTTCTACCGAACAAGCCCGCACCATGCTCAAAGGCCAGTATCTGATGGTCGGAAAAATCAGTAAATCGGGGATGGATATTGACCTCTCTGGTTTAGAGTCGATGATGAGTAAGGTGACAGTGAAAGATAAAGCTGTCTTCTCTCGTCAATTTTCCGTTATGATCAACGCGGGTGTCGCCATTGTCCGTTGCTTAGGAGTGTTGGGCGATCAAGCTTCCAACCCAAAACTGAAAAAAGCCCTAGCAGCCATTAGTGCTGAAGTTCAACAAGGGGTTAGCTTATCCGAAGCCCTAGGTAAACATCCCGATTGTTTTGATGATCTCTACGTCAATATGGTGGAAGCCGGTGAAACAGGGGGGGTTCTTGATGAAGTCTTAAACCGCCTCGCTAAACTTCTAGAAGATATGGCACGTTTGCAGAACCAAATCAAATCGGCAATGGCCTATCCTGTTACGGTTGGTATTCTAGCTATTGTGGTTTTCTTCGCCATGACCATCTTCTTAATTCCCATTTTTGCGAAGATTTTCCAAGATTTAGGGGCAACATTGCCTTGGTTAACCCAAACTATGCTGAATATTAGTGCTATAATCCGTAGCCCTCTAATCTTAATCCCGATTGGGATTGTTATGGGAACTGTATTTGCCATTAAGCAATATTACAAAACGACAACAGGAAGATTGCAAATTGATGCCCTGATGTTAAAACTGCCTCTATTTGGAGACTTGAATGAAAAATCCGCAGTGGCTCGTTTTTGTAGAGTCTTTGGTACATTAACTCGTTCAGGTGTACCCATTATGGCAGCCTTAGAAATTGTTTGCAACACTGTCGGTAACAAGGTAATTGCTAATGCCGTTCATGGGGCAAAAATGGAGATTCAAGAAGGGGGGATGATGAGTTTAGCCCTACAAAAAGCTAATTGTTTTCCTGCCTTAGCGATTCAAATGATGAGTATTGGTGAAGAAACAGGGGAATTAGACTCAATGATGATGAAAGTTGCTGATTTCTATGAAGATGAAGTAGAACAAGCCATTAAAGCCCTTACCAGTGTCATTGAACCTTTAATGATGGTAGGAATTGCGGGCATGGTTGCGGTTATTCTGTTATCTATGTATTTGCCTATGTTCTCTATCTTCGATCAACTGGCTTAATTTCTTCACAAAAGAATTTCTTAAAGGCGTAGAAAAGGGGAAGTGGCCGACTCATCTGGCCTTCCCCCATTTTTTTTGTGACTTCAGCATCAGATCATGATTAAAAAGTTCAATATATTCTACTTCTCATTTTTTCGCTAACCTATAATCAGAATAAGTGTTTATTTGGTCTATTACTTCAGGACAAAGGAACTAAATTATTATGTCAGACCTCAACCGTGGCATCATGAAATTCGATGGGGCAGATAAGCCTAAAATTGTTGCTCTTTCTGCCATCCTCATACTAGGTAGTATTATTGGGTTGTTGGTTTGGGCTTTAAACTCAGCCTACGCTATCTAATAACCCCAGTTTCTCTATTTGCTTCAATTGCTGGTAACAAAACGATGCACCCAGTAAGTTTTATTAGTGATTGGGGTAACATTCACCTATTGCTTCTTAAATTGTCAGCATAACTTTGTCAATTATAGTCAGCTTACTCCTTGCGTCTATTGAATCTCGTCCCTTACTGGGACACCTATGGCTAGATGGGCTAGTCATTCTGTTGATGTTGCTACTCTCAGCTTTTTTTTCCGCCTCAGAAACGGCTTTAACCGCTTTTGATAACTTTAAACTGCGTGGGCTAATTAAACAAGAAGGCGATCGCAAAGGGATTTTTCGTCTTATTCTAGAAGATCGTAGCCGATTTATTACGACCCTTCTTGTAGGGAATAATTTAGTTAATAACTTTGGCGCAATTTTGACCAGTAATTTATTTGCTATTTGGCTAGGAAATGCGGGATTAGGGGTAGCCACGGCTGTTGTCACTGTTATTATTTTGATTGTTGGAGAAATCACCCCGAAAACTCTTGCGATTACCAACACAAAAGCGATGTTTCGCATTGCTATTTGGCCAGTGTATGGCTTGTCTCGCATCTTAGACGGATTAGGAATTATTTACATCTTTGAAAAGATTACGCAGAAAACCATTAAACTGGTACAAGGAAAAGGACACAAAAATCTATCTTCTGGGGAATCGTTGCTAGATTTACAATTAATGATTGAATTATTAGGAGGGAAAGGAAAGTTAGACCTTGCTCGCCATCAATTGTTAAATAAAGCTTTAATGTTAGATAAATTGATGGCCAAGGATGTCATCAAACCGCGAATAGAAATGCAAACCATTTCCCATGAAGCCAGCTTACAAAAATTAGTTGATTTATGTTTAGAAACCGGCTATTCTCGCATTCCAATTCAAGAAGAGTCCAAAGACCAAATCGTAGGAATTGTGCATCTTAAACAAGCTTTAAGAGCCTTAAAATCCCACCCCAAAGCAGATCGAGTTCATCTGTTGGTTACAGAAGCAATGGATGAGCCGCTTTATGTTCCCGAAACCCAACGAGTTAGTAATCTGCTTAAAGAGATGCTGCAAAAACGCATTCACATGGCTATTGTTGCTGATGAGTATGGGGGAACGGTCGGTTTAGTAACCCTTGAAGATATTTTAGAAGAGTTAGTCGGTGAAATTTATGATGAAAGTGATACTGTTTAGTTTCAAGAAAAAAACTGTATAATTTCAGGAGAAGATAACCTTACAGCAATATGTTAGGCAAATTTTTTCAAAAACCTGACCCAGAACTCAGCGATCGCGTTCCCCCCGGTCAACATCTAGCAAAAGGCTTTCCTGTGCTAACCTACGGTGATACGCCTCAAATTGATACCGAACAATGGGAATTTCGTGTCTGGGGGTTAGTTACGCCAAAAAGCTTCACATGGTCGGATTTTACGGCTTTACCGCACCATCAATTTACCAAGGATTTCCACTGTGTCACTCGTTGGTCAAAGTTAGATGTCACATGGACAGGAATTAAAGTCTCTGATTTTTTTGCACAGCTTGACATTGAACCCACTGCAACCCATATCATGCAGCATTGTTATGGGGGATACACAACAAATTTAACTTTAGAAGAATTTTGCCACGAAGATAACTTTTTTGCCATTGAATTAGAAGGAGAACCCATTCCTGCTGACCATGGGGGACCGATGCGTTCTATTGTTCCCCATCTTTATGCGTGGAAAAGTGCAAAATGGATTAATGGGTTGGAATTTTTAGATCATGAGGAAGGTGGATTTTGGGAAAGAAATGGTTACCATCGCCGAGGTGACCCGTGGTTAGAAGAAAGATATGGAGGAATTTAAGTCATTATTTCTAATTAATAAGTTTTGAAAAATCCCTATCCCTTTGCGGTGGGGGAATTTAATCAATATTACTACGTTGCATATTATAAAATTTAGTAAATTCCGGTCGAAAGAGTAACTGTCTGATTCCTGTGGGTCCATTACGATGTTTAACGAGGTTAATTTCTGCAATTCCTCGGTCATGAGTATCAGGGTTATAGTATTCATCCCGATATAACATCATAATTAAATCTGCATCTTGTTCAATTGAACCACTTTCTCGTAAATCTGACATCATAGGACGTTTATTATTACGAGATTCTACCGCACGACTTAATTGAGATAAGGCAATAACAGGTGCATTGATTTCTCTTGCTAACCCTTTTAAAGCACGGGTTATTTTTGACAATTCTTGAACTCGGTTATCTCCTCCTCCTTCCATTAATTGTAAATAATCAATTAACACTAATCCCATATTTCCTTTATTTTCTGACTGAAGACGACGCACTTGAGAACGAATTTGCATAACCGTGATATTAGCCATGTCGTCCATAAAAATGGGTAAGGTTGAAAGTTCAGCCATGGCCATCTGTAAAGGTTCTAATTCATTCTGAGAAAAATGGCCGGTACGGAGACGGTTACTATCAATTTCTGCTTCACTTGCAAGGAGTCTTAAAACCAATTGTTCTTTGGACATTTCTAAACTAAAAATAGCAACGGGAAGTTTATGTTTCCGAGCAATACTTAATCCTAACCCTAAACCAAACGCTGTTTTTCCCATGGATGGCCGTCCAGCAATAATGATTAAATCTGAACGCTGCAATCCACCTGTCATTGCATCAATATCATAGAAATCGGTTTCTAACCCCGGACTGGCTGTTTTTTGATAAAGCTGCTCTAATTCACTAAATGTTTGAACAATGGTATCAGAAATGGGAATTAACCCTTCTTGGGGTCGTTTTTGGCTTAGACGGAATACTTTTTGTTCGGCTTCATCTAATACGGTTTCCATTTCTTGGGTGGTATCATGACCAATTTCGACAATTTCATGACCTGCTTTAATTAGTTGACGACGAATATATTTGTCCATCACTAAAGTAGCGTAGCGATCAATATTAACCGCAGAAACGGTATGATCAATGAGTTGGGTAATCTTAGCCATTCCCCCAATTTCATCTAAGAGATGATGATCTTTTAACCAACTGGTTACCGTAATGAAATCTGTAGGTTGGCCTTGAGAATGAAGTTGTAAAGCTGCGTCATAAATTTGACGGTGAGCAGGAACATAAAAAGCATCAATTGTAATTAGATCAACGACTCTGGCCATTGCTTCGGTATCTTGTAAAAGTCCCCCTAGAATTGATTCTTCTGCTTCAATATTTTGGGGAGGAAGACTATTGATTGAAAAGTTAAAATCTGATTGAACCATATAGATTATAAATTATAAATTATGAACCAGTAGAATGAGTATCTTGTTGATCACAAACTAGAAATTAGAAGCTTATGCTACTATCCGATGGATTTCTCAAACACTAGAAAGTGTTGTTGCGGTAAAAATTCTTCTGTTTTCACCCATTTTAACCCCACTGCTTCCATCTCTTTCTTAACTTGTTTTTCCGTCATCTTATGAACTCCTTTTATGGGAATTAGGGGATTTTCTCGCCGATATTCTACTAAAACAACTCTACCTTTTGGTTTCAAAGCTTTGACAAGAGATTCCATCATTTCTTTAGGGTAAGCAAATTCATGATAAGCATCCACCATTAATGCAAGGTTAACCGTTTCTTTGTCTAAGTTAGGAGATTTTTCAGTACCTAAAACGGGAATAACAGGTAAGTTAGGCCTTTCTTGGCTTAAAAAATCAATAATCTCTAACATTTCGGGTTGAATATCTACCGCAAAGACTTTCCCCTGTGGGACTTTTTCTGCTATGCGGAAGCTAAAGTAACCTGATCCTGCCCCTAAATCTGCTACGGTATCAGTAGGCTGAAGATTTAGTCCTTTAATCACTGCATTCGGTTGTTCTTGGCTTTCTCGACTGGGACGTTCTAACCAAAGAAATTCTTGATGTCCCATTACTTTAGCAATTTCTCGTCCTAAGTAAAATTTGCCAATTCCATCACGATTATGTAAAGCTTTGAGTTGATAGAATTCGTTAGCGTTTGCTTCAATAGGTTTGTAAGTAAAAGAAGAACTGACTAACCAAAAGGATAAAATCAGTAGGGTGAGACACAAAATAATAAAGTTTAAACGCTTCATTTTAGAAGAAATAATAGCTATTCAATCACCAAGATATTTTACCGCATCTGAATACATTTTTAAACAAATTCAATATTAAAAAAATAAAAAATTAATAATTGTCTCTTCTTTAAGGAGATCAGATACAATGAAAGTCGCTCATAAAGCTTCTTGGGTTATCTCAATTACCTAATCGTTTATTATTTTAGGAGAAAAAAATGAGCCAAACAAATAATGAAGAGAAAAAAAGAGCGATTATCTTACTCTGGACTTTTATTGTTTTGCTAGTCGGTGGTTTTGCTGTATATTTTTATTGTCATTCCATTGTTAAACCACAGGGACAACAGCTAAGTCAAAGCTTTAGCAATACGCTAACAGATGCTAAATCTAATATTGATGATGCTCAAAAACTGTTGGGGAATACAAATGAAGAAAGTATTAAGCAACTAGAGACAACAATTTTAAAGCTTGAACCCCTACCCAGAAAAATTAATGAACAAATAAGTTCTTTAAATGAACGACAAATAAACCTATTGGAAGAGGTTAATACAGATATTACGAATTTAGTTCGACAAATAAGAAATGATCCGAATACTATCACCTCATCATCACCACAAATCAATGAGCTATTATCTCAAGGAGAACAAAATATACAAAAGGTACTGATACAAGATACCACGTCTTATTATTTTTGGGAGAATCCTCCCTTGTTGTGGCTAGAAATTACTTTTTGGGGATTTGTTGGTACAACGCTTTATCTCTTATCCGAGATTTATACCCACTACAAATCTAAGGAAGATGAGCAGAAGTTTATTGAACTAACACCTTGGTATTTTATCAATTTAATTCGCGGAACATTTATTGTATTTATTGTCCTTTTAGGGTTAAGTACCGTTCAAATTGGTATTGGTGAAGCTGTCAATTTAAGTAAAGCACCTGCTACTTTTTATGTGTTCTTAGCAGCCGTATTAGGCTACTTTAATCGGATGGCTAAAGAACAGTTAAAGTTAATTGTAAAAGGAGTCTTTCCCGATGCTTGGAATTTAGCCAATCCTGATGACTTGACGGCTAAAGGAATTGATCCTAACGTACTGACAATTATTCCTTCTGAGTCTTCATTAACCTTTGGCGAATCTGTCTCTTTAAAAATTAAATCAGGAAAAACGGTTAATTGGAGTAAACGTCCAGATATTGGCAGTTTTAGCCTAGAAAAAGGAGCAGAAACGACTTATACTTTTCCCTCATTAGAAGCGGCTAAAGGAGAAACTAAAGTTACGATTATAGCCAAGTATGAAAGTGGTGAAAAAACTCAAGAGGCAACTGCCATAATTAACTTAGAAGAGCAATTACCTATGCTAGATGAAGAAGTACAAAATTCACCTGAACCTACAACAAATTCTTAGTTATAACTAAAACTTAAGAGGATTCTTCTTGCCAAAGTCTTTCTAATTGAGAACGCCATGCTGTCAAAAATTGTTTCTTTTCTTGAGCATTTTGATCAAGTCCACCTAAGATTCCTTCTTCATATAAACGAGTCACATTTTGTAAGGTTGCTTCTAAGGTTTGGCCTTGTGATTTTGCCGCTTGAACAATTTGACGCAATTGTTGTTCAGCCATTTGATTAAAAGCTGTACTCAGTCCTTTTTGATATAAAGTGATTAATTGTGCGATCGCAGCTTGGCAATCTTTTGTCGTTAAACTTTCCAAAGGATGATCAAATACACCCCAAACAACCCCTTGATTAATCGCATATCTAACCAATCGAGTTTGTTCAAAGTTAGCTTCTAATAGGGTAGTTAAATAAGGCGTTGCCTCAGCTACTGAAAACAAGGGAAGCAGCAATCTTAAATCTTGGAAATCTTGTAATAAAATAGCTAAGAAAATAAATTTTTCGGTTTCAATTCGCCAAGTATCAGGAGACGGTTTTTCTACCATCTGTTCACCAAATCGTTCGGTCAAAAGAATGGTTAAATCAGTGGGAGTCATAGAGAAGTTATGAATTGTGAATTATGAATTATAAATTTTTGATAACAGCTAACGGATAACTGATAACTGTTAACAGCTAACTGGTTATTTTATCTTATAATGTAACTTTAAACGCTCATTGCGCATAATAGTCACTTATGCAAGAATCTCCCTTTCGGAAAATTGCCATTCCTATTGTTATCGTCAGTCTAATGATGGTAGGACTCTCTGCATGGCAATGGTATCAAGATCGCAACAAAATTAACACCCTTACCTTAGCAACTGCTAGTCCTACAGGGGAATATTACAAATTTGGTCAAGCTTTAGCCAAAGTCGTTGAAAAACATAACCCTAAGATTAAGATAAAAGTCATTCCCAGTGAAGGATCACAACAAAATGAACAATTATTGCGGGAAAAAGCGGTAGAACTGGCGATTGTACAGAGTGATACCCATCTAAGTCCGTCTATCGAAACGGTAAGCTTCCTTTTCCCTGAAGTTTTCCATCTAATTGTCAACCGTTCATCGGGTATTAATCAGTTTACTGATTTAAAAGGGAAAAAAATGGCGTTAATGCCGGAAGGAAGTGGATCTTATGGCTTATTTCTGCTTCTTGCCGAGCATTATGGACTAAAACTCTCGGATATTCAGGCAACGCCTCTCCCTTCCCAAGAAGCCACTCAAGCTTTACTCAGAGAGGACACAGATGGCTTTTTTCAGGTTATTGCTTTGGGAAATGCTAAAATGGATAATTTATTGCAAAATAATCAATTAAAGCTCATTCCTATCGAACAAGGGGCTGCTTTACAGCTTTTTCTGCCCGCATTAGAAGAAAATGTGATTCCGAAAGGAACGTATAACGGGGCAATTCCCAATCCAAGTGAGGATTTAAGAACTGTCGGGGTTAGATCGGTTTTAATTACCCATAATAAAGTCAATTCAGAAATTATTTACGAAATTACTCGCATTATCCACGAAGCCCGCAATGATTTAATTAGGGAAAACGTACAAGCAGCCATGATTCCACCGCCAGATTCCCCAAATCGTCTAGGGTTTGCGGTACATTCTGGAGCTAATAACTATTATAATCAAGGAAAACCAAGTTTTATCGTCGAATATGCTGAACCTATCAGTTTAGGCATTTCTGTCGGGGTTTTAGTGGTTTCTGGTATTTGGCAATTTCGGATGTGGCTACAAGGGAAGCAAAAAAATCGGGCAGATTTGTATAATCTAGAATTACTCGACCTAATTCGTCAGATTAACCATTCCAATTCTAACGAGGAATTAGAGCAAATACGAGATAAATTGCTGGAAATTTTGGAACAAGTAGTAATTGATCTTGATAAAGATAGAATTACCCCTGAATCTTTTCAGTCATTCACTTTCCCTTTAAATATTGCCCTAACCAACATTCGCCATCGGGAATTACTACTGAATGGGGAACAGTAAAAATAAGTTAGGATAATCTGTTTAAAATAGTGAAAGAATCATTACTGGAGATAAAGACAAGATGACAACAAAACCCAATTGGTTACGAGTAAAAGCCCCCCAATGGCAAAGAGTCGGTAGTGTTAAAGAGATTTTACGGGATTTAGCCCTAAATACCGTCTGTGAAGAAGCATCCTGTCCTAATATTGGTGAATGCTTCCAAGCAGGAACGGCCACCTTTCTCATTATGGGGCCAGCTTGTACCCGCGCTTGTCCCTATTGTGATATTGATTTTGAGAAAAAAACCCAACCTTTAGACTCATTTGAACCCTTAAACCTTGCAGAAGCGGTAAAACGCCTTAAATTGAACCATGTTGTCATTACTTCTGTGAATCGGGATGATTTAGCCGATGGGGGGGCATCCCAATTTGTACGCTGTATCGAAGAAATTCGCAAGGTATCACCCACGACAACCATTGAATTGTTGATTCCAGACCTTTGTGGCAATTGGCAAGCCTTAGAGACGATTTTAGAGGCGAAACCAGAAGTATTAAATCACAATACAGAAACCATTCCCCGACTGTATCGTAAGGTGCGTCCCCAAGGTGATTATCAGCGATCGCTTGAACTTTTACAACGGAGTCGGGATATTGCCCCTTGGGTTTATACGAAATCGGGCATTATGGTAGGCTTAGGAGAGGAAGACGAAGAAGTTCGCCAAGTGATGCGAGATTTACGCTCGGTTGACTGTGATATTCTTACGATTGGTCAATATTTACAACCCACGCAAAAGCATTTAGGGGTTAAAAGTTTTGTGACTCCCGAACAATTTGAAGAATGGCGTATTTATGGAGAAAGTTTAGGGTTTTTACAAGTGGTTTCTTCTCCTCTAACTCGTAGTTCTTATCATGCAGGAGAGGTAAGAAAATTAATGGAAAAGTACCCTAGAACAGTAAACAGTAATCAGTAAACAGTTATCAGTAATCAATTTATATGATTCAAACTTATCCTATTTCTAAAACAATTACCACATTTTCTGACCTTGAACAAAGGTTTAAGTTATCACCCACTGATAATGACCTATTCTTTACGGAATGGCAACAAGATTTACCTGATTTAACCGTTCAAGAAAAAGCAACGTTACAACAAATTAAACAAAGGTTTGAACGCCATAGAAAAAGAAGTCCTCTTGCAGAAGGGGTGATTAATCAATTGCTTATTTCTCCTTTACTTACCCTAGCGGGTTTATATGACGACCCCTTTTATGTCACCACGGAAGCAAGTATTGAATTAGAAATAGAAGAAAAAAAAGAAATTTTAAGAGGGAGAATTGATACTTTAGTTATTGCCAAACAACTCTAGGTTTTAATCGTTGAATCTAAATCAACTATCGCTTTTCCTGTTGCGTTACCCCAGATAATGATCTACATGATGGCTAATCCTAACCCTAATAGTCCTGTATATGGTTTAATTGGCAAGGGAGATGAATTTATGTTTATTAAAATGCTGACTACAGGTGTTCCTCAATACGATTTCTCTGATATTTATTCTTTGCTTTTACCTCGTAGAAATTAATTAGAAAATATTTTACAAATTCTCAAACAAATTTCCCAAATTATGGCGAAAACTCTGGAAAGTAAGTAGTTAGACAAAGAGCATGAGACAAGGCTTTTAGGGGCAGGTTTACTCAGTTAATTGGTAGGAAAACCCGGAATTAAGTAAAAACCCACCCTTAAAGAAGTTCAGAAAACACTAAGGATTGACTTGAGATTCTGCTTCTTGAGTTTGTTCTAACATCCGTTGTTGTTGTAACTTTTTAAATTCCGAGGCTGCATCATTGAGGCTATTTTGGGTATCTTCAGCAAATTCTGCGCCATTTCTACTGCGTCTAAAATTGGCATTATGAATCATTTGCATCGGATCAAAACCACTTCCAAAGGTACTTTCTCCCATTGAATCTACCTCATTCTTCTGAAAATTGCCATCGGTATTAGGTCTGAGTAACCCTTCGTTGTAATCTTCTGTTTGGCTAAGAGAAACAGGGGTAAATCCTAGTAATAAAGTAGCAATACTGGTTAAAAGCAAAGATGTTTTCATCGTTAACTCCTCATCTTGATAGTTGATAGTTGATAGTTGATAGTTAATAGTTACACCATTTACTACTAACTAAAGTTGACGGACAGACAAGGGCAGGTTTTGTACTTATCTTAATGATTTAAAGCGAAATTTATCGGCTAAACCTGCCCCCATAGTGTTTACTGTCTAAGCGAAACGGCGACGTAATAAAGGTTGAATTGCTAATAATATTAGCGCAGCAAAGGCCAAAAGGATAAGCAATACCCCAATAAAATTAATCTCTCCCCAAGGAGTCGCTAACACGGGACTATTCCAATTCCATGACCCATTAAGATAAATATAGCGAATGGGTTCAATTGCGTAGGTTAAAGGGTTGAGACTCGCTACTATTTGCAACCAGTTTGCCATAAAGGAAAGGGGCGCAAGGGCGGTACTCGCAAAGAGTAAAGGTAAATTTGTCACGAAAATGACCGCAATTAACTCAATATGCCCCGGTAAGGCAAAAGCTAACCCTAAACTGAGGGCAGTCACACCTAGGACAATGAGAAAGACAATCAGCGTAATTGCCCCTAAACCGAACAAATCTGGCAATCCTGCCCCTAAAAAGGCACTAGCAGCCACAATAACAGCCGTTTGAATCAGGCTAAGGGCAATAATGTAGATAGTGGAAGCGGCAACGATAGAATAACGGGAAGATAGCGGTGCAACTAAAAGACGGTTCAAAAAGCCGAATTCTCGGTCAAACATCACAGGAAGTCCCGCATTTAACGCCCCAGAAAAGGCGGTAAAGACAATGATACCGGGGGCTAAAAATTTGGCATAATTGAGATCATTGCCAAATAATCCTTGAGGAGCGTTGTAAAATAAAGCTCCAAAGAGAATAAGCCACATAAACGGCTGAATAATCCCTGCCATCAAGGTAGAAGGTCTTCTTTGCAACTGAATAAATAACCGCTTCGTCATGGCGGTGGTTTCTTGCCAAAACTCTCCTAAGCGACTGCTAGAATCATCAACGGAGGGTTTTAACAGAGAATTTGCGCTAACTTGGGGATTAATAATACTTTGACTCATCGTACATCTCTCATTGATCGCTAATACTTAATCTAGCAAATGTGATAAGCGATCGCTATAGCCCTACGGGCAAGGCAAAAGGTAAAAATCAAAAGGCAAAAGTAGGCTATGACTGGTTTTCAGGGATTTCTAATGTCAAACACAGTTTTGCGTAGGGTTATACTTGCTAATATGGAACTGTAAAGTATTCTTTGCTATATCTTGGTTGTAGATTTTTGGAGATGTCTAAAAAAAAGAAGTAGAAAGTGGAAGACAAGTTGTTAGTTTATCACCCAAACGAAGTTTAACCCATCGTTGGAAGCGACGACAACAGGACGAACCACAACAGTCTTAAATCTTACTAGGGTGGTTTAATTTAAGTTGTTGGTGCGATCATTGATCCTTATCTTACATTACCAATATGAAGTTACTCAAAGTTACTGTTCCCAATTTTCGCAATTTACAGAATGTCGAGTTAACCTTTGAACCGAGTTTACAACCGTCGGTGTTTCCAATTGGTAGCGAAAATGGTGGAGGAAAAAGTACCTTATTACAATTGATTTTTGTTTTATTAACTTGTTGGAAGGATGAGGAGAAAAAACAGTATTTAAGAAATTTTATTTATTCATCTTCTAATATGATTAGTACGATTGCTCAAATTAAAGTTTTGTATAAAGACCAAGAAATTGAGTTTGATTTTGTTAACATTGACAGTAAACAATTTGAGGAGTCTCAATTAGAAAAAGAAAGAATTTATTACGAAATTTTAAAAAATAAAGAATTAATAGCTAAATTGAATGAAGATATGAGAAATAATAAGCAGAAAGAACAATACTTATTAGAGCAATGGAATTACCAAATGGATGACGAGGATAGAAAAGCGTACAGAAAAGAAAGACAACAAATTCAAAATAAACTTGCAATGTTAGAAAATGAAATAAAGCAGAAAACGTCAGAAATGCCAATAACAATTGAAGAAATTAGAAGTAAAATGGACATTTTATTTTCTATCAGCAATTTGCATACAAGTAGTAGTGAGATAACAGAAATTATGCACTGCAAATCTAATTTAGATAATTATGATTTAGCCCAAGAAGCATTAAAATATGCTAGTGAACATATCTATTTAGCAACACCACCCACCCAACCTTATTTATTCTTAGATAGGGAATCAAAAAGGCAATTATTAACTCACTTTGGTGAATATCAGACAAAAATTTATGAGTTTAGAGAAATATTTCCTAATATACATAGTTATAACCAATTTTCATCTGCTGCTATGCTTCATGCTTTTACAACAGCAAAAGAGCAAGATTTTAAAAAAGCTCTTGATAACATTGAATACGGGAACTCATTTCAAAACCTAATTAAAGATTATCATCAATTTTTAGGAAATGATAAATATATTTTCCCTAATGAAGACTTAACCTCAATTATTGTCCGTCGCAAAATATCTGATAACGAATTTGTTGAACTTGAACCCGAAGATTTAAGTCATGGAGAATTAAAACGCTTAGGACTCTATTCTTGGATTAAATACGGCAACATTAATGATTCTATCATTTTAATCGATGAAATTGAAAACGGTTTACATCCTGATTGGCAGTATAACATTGTCGGAGACTTAGCAGAATGGGGAGATAATCAATATTTGTTAGCCACCCATTCTTTCTATTTGTGTGAAGCACTTACGCCCCGTCATGTTAAAATAATAGAACCTAAACTATCTAATCCTTGTCCAGAAAACGATGACACAAGTGAACCTTAATTCTGATGAAAAATTCTGTAAAAAAGTTCTTAACTGTCGTAAAATTAAAGATAAATTAGTTATCCTGTGTGAAGGAAATCGTGATTATTTGAATATACATACCCCTCAACAAATTAGTCAATTAGAAAAGGGAGAAGATGCTAACTTTTGGAGAAATACGATACCGAGATGGTGGCGTAATCAACTACCTGTTTTTATTCCCTGTGGTGGAAGAAGTGATGTTTTAAGAATCAGACAAAGACTCATAGAATTACATTACGAAGATCCTGAAAATTCCTATTTATCTCCTGACAAATTGTATGCTTTAATTGATTTAGATGTTCAAAGTGCAAATCTAGATCACTGTTCAACCCTTTATCAAACCACAGAAGATTTATATCATGCCATTTATCAATCAGACAAAATAGATACGAATTCTATACAAGAATCCCATATTATTATAACAGGATGGATTCATAAAGAAGCTTATTTTTTAGAACCTGACTTAGAAGACTACTTACAACAACCCGACTCTAACTTTAACCTTTATTATCAAGATCAGCCCTTGGAATTTGATAAACTGTATCAAGATATGATTGATCAAATTATTAACGATAAAGATATTGAAAACAATTTACCAACTATTATAGAAAGAGTTAAAGAAAATTTCACTATTTCTTGTGAAAATCAAACAACCCTACAAACAGAACTCAAAAATGCCTATAATAGTTCTCATTTAACACCTAAAAAAAAAGAGACTTAATCGATACCCTTCTCAAAATCATTAAAGCAAAACCCTTTTGGAAAAAGATACAAATCAGAGATCCCGACTTAGATAATAATAGCGCAAAAGATAATTTAAAATCAGCGATCGCAAGATTCTACGCTACTAAATGTCCTTATGCAGAAGAACTGACGTTACAATCTTATCATCCTCATCACTGGATAAATTATCTTTATTCATTAATTAGTTAATGATCTATGATTAACCATGATAATCTTTTCCTGAACCATATTTCATTTGATCTAACCAACGATGATAATAATATTGTTGCTTAATTGGTAAACCATTCACCACAGCATCTAAATTTTTAGCCACGGGATATATTAAACTATATAATGCTAAATTCCCATAGTGAAATGTCCAATCAATCAAAGGAGATAACCCAACTTGAGGTAAAACAGGAAGGACAAATTTAGGGTGAACTTGTATTAGGGTTTTTGCTAACGCAGGAAATTGAATGACATCCTGTAAAAAAGGTTTTAATACATCATCTCCCAGTCTATCCATTACCTCAAAAACCCCACTCATTAATTGATTAATTTGCTGAGAATTCGGATTACGATTCACTTCTACACTCATAGTTTTTTGAAATAGCCAAGTCACCGAAATATTCGGCTGATAGGGTTGCAATAAATGAATATCATTGTTATCTAAACAATCAGCTTTTAATGCTTCATCAATTCCCAAAGTTAGCCGCTTTAAATGACGAATCATTGCCCCAAATCCACCGAAACTAACAGGCGATTGACTCCCACTGCTATCTCCTACTGGTAAAATTCTGTTCCACGGTAGCTTTATCGGACTTTTTTGATAAGAGGGAAAAAAGCCAAATAGAAACCGTTTAAATGTTAATTGATTTAGTTCAATTTTTTGATACTCAGGGAGTAAACGAAAATATTCTTCCATGAAAAATTCTAAACTAAATCGCTCTGATTCTGCATCTAAGTAGGTAAATAAATAAGTGGTTCGTCCATCTTTTGCAGGAAAAGCTTCCCAGAAATATTGACATTGATTCAAAATAGGAGTAAACGATGCAATTAAATCACCCGTTTCATTATCTTTATATCCCTCAGCACAACTTCCTACCACTAAACAGATTCCATCGGGTTTCTTTCCTTGTCTCGCTTGTTGTATAATCGGAGAAAAGTGTCCCATGGCATCAATTAATAAACGGGTATGATAGACTGCTTCTCCTGCTTTTACCTTTACACCATCAGGATGAACCGTTGCTGATTTAAACGGTGTATTTTCTAATAATGTTCCTCCTAATTTCAGGAACTTTTGTTTCAGGGTTTCTAGTAAATAAATCGGGTTAACTCCAATATTTAAGACATCTTCTACCCAAAGTTCATATCCTTTATGAAAACTTACCCTTGCTGGATTATATTCAGTTGCGATCGCCTGATCTAATTCTTCTATGGTTAACAATTCAAGTTCGACTAATTGATTTATTTCTTGTCGGGAAATATTCCATTCTTGTTCCCTTCCTTTTAAAATACCCCGTTCTATTAATAAAACATTCCATCCTTTTAATTTTAAAGCAGTGGCTAATAAAATCCCTAATGTTCCCCCACTTATTATAATATCCCATTGACAGGAATTTAAGTTATTTGATTCCGTATTGACAACAGTAGGAGTGGGAATATTCCCTTGACGATAATTTGACCACAATTCGTCAGCTTTACGAAGTCCAATTAAAGGGTTATTAGGAAGTTGGGAAAAATAAGTTTCAGTTAAAGTTGTCATAATTAGATAGATAAATAGATTGATTGATAATTAATTTAGGAAGACAAGCAACGAGCAGCGTTATTTATAATTTTAAAATCATTTTAAAATGAGGAATTCCGGCTTCTTCAAAAGGTTTGCCAATAATTTTAAAGCCTAGTTTTTCATAGAGACTTTTAACATAAGCTTGAGCGTGAATAACAATTTGACCCGCCTTTTTCTCCTGTTGAATTAACTCAATAGCAAGCATCATTAATTGTAATCCAATTCCTTGACCTCTGGCGACTTTTAACACCGCTAACCGTTCAATTTTACCTGTCTCTTCTGATACATAGCGAAATCTTACTGTTCCCACAGGCTGTTGATTAAGATAGGCTAAGAGATGACACGAAGTTTCATCATATTGATCAAATTCTAACGCAGGATCAACCCCTTGTTCCGCTTGAAAGACGTTTATTCTAATGGTTTGAATAGGTTCTTTTTCGGTTATATAGTCAACCTTTTTAATTAAAATAGTCATAATAAAATAAGAGATTGATTGTAGAGACAATTCATGAATTGCCCCTACATTTCACAAATAATCAATATAGCTAAACGCAGCAATGTTGAAGTAAAACCCTGACCATGACTAAGGTTTAGCTTTTACAAATGTCAAACAACTTAATGGGTAAGGCTATATTAAGGAATAAGACTGTTAACTGCTAACTGGAAACCAAGTTCCATGGAAACCATAGGGAACCCTTTGAGGAAGTATAACTCGTGCTGTTGCTTCCCCACTAACCGCTTGTGCATTAATCACTAGCAACTCAGATAATTGTGTATTTTCATCATACACATAAGTAACTAGCCAACCCTCATCTTCTTGACTTCCATTGAGTCGAGGTGCAAATACAGCTTCTCCCCCATAACGTCCTTGTCCAAACTCATACTGTTCTGATTTACCTGTTTCTAGGTCATATTTGATTAAACCATCGAATAAAGGAATTTGACTAGGAGCTATTTTAGCCGTATAACCATATCGTGTTTTTCTACCCGTTAACGCTTCATTAATTTGGGGGAATTCTGAAGGAATCTCATCTAGTTTCTCCTCCGTTCCTTTTCCTGTTTTCAAATTAAAACGCCAACGATAAAGATAGGGAATATCCCCATCAGCAATGCGATCATTTTCATTCGTAACAAAGACATTTGTTGCACTCATTCGACAAGCTAAAAGGACGATTTCATCATTTTCCTCATAAGCATTTAGCGTATGATAAATATAGCAAGATGGCATTTCAAACCAGCGTATTTGCTCAGACTTACCATGACGAGGCATAATACCAAAACGACTAGGAGAATGGGGGTCAAACCCTAGAGGATGTTGTCCTTTTGCCATTCTTTCTGGGCGAAAATTAACAGGTAAATCGAAAAAGAGGGTGTAATTAGCCGTGATAGCAAAATCGTGCATCATAACCCCCACAGGTAGTTCAATGGGTAAAGTTTTGACTAACTTTCCTTCAGCAGATACAATTCCGTAGTAAAGATAGGGAGGTTGAGCTAAAGAATAACCGATAAACATCATTTCCCCAGTTACCGAATCCACTTTAGGATGGGCTGTAAAGGGGGTTTTAAGTTGATTATCAAAGGTATGTTTCCCCTGAGTCTCTAATTGAGGAATTTTAAGCCCATAGGGTGAACCCCCTTCCCAAAGGGCTAAAAGTTGTCCTGCGTGATAAACTAAAGCCGTATTAGCCGTGTTAGTATCTGTCCCAAAAGGATGTTCAGGTTGAGGAGGTTCTAATATTCCCGTCCAAAGTGCTTGGCCTTGCTCTTTCTCGGTCTGAAATTTAAAGGTTTGCACATAACGATTCAGATAAGTGGCTTTTCCCTGATGAATTCTCAGACCATGTACCATGGCATCTCCATCAAACCAATGATACTGACCAATGGGGTCAAATTGGGGATTGGGACCATTACGAACAAACATTCCAGATAGTTCGTGGGGTAATTCTCCGATAACCTGAAGGGTGTCAGCAGTGATTTCTTCTCTGATAGGGGCGAAGTTGCCACTTAGGTATGGGTTAGGGGGTGACGATACAGCAGAAGTCATAAATTTTGGGAATAAGAAACGTTTTCGAGAATAAATGATGACTGATGGCAAACTTTAATTATCCACTCAGGCATACAAATCACCCGAAAACCAAGTAACCTACACTATACCAAAACTCAGATTAAACTAAAGCAGGTTCAACAATGACAGAAGATAATAACCGTTCAACAATCCCCTTCGGATGTCGTCCACTGACAGGAACTAAACGATGGGAAAGAACATGAGGGGCGACGAATTTAACATCATCTGGATAGGCATAAGTCCGTCCTTGTAAAAACGCACAAGCTTGAGTCGCTTTCTGTAGGGCAATACTACCTCTGGGACTAATACCTAGACTAATTTCCTCATCAATACGGGAAGAACGAGCAATATTAAGAATGTATTGTTGAATTTCGGGGGCAACCTTCACATTTCTAACCTCATCTTGTAGCTGACTCACTTCCTCAAGAGAGATACAAGGGGCTAATTCCTCAACCTTTGTTGGAGATTGATGGCGTTGTAACATTTGCAGTTCTTCGCGTTCTGAAGGATAACCTAAACTCAAAGAAAGGGTAAAGCGATCCATTTGAGCTTCAGGAAGGGGAAATGTTCCCTGATATTCCACAGGATTTTGGGTGGCAATCACGAAAAAAGGACGAGGAACCGGTCTAGTTTCCCCATCAATGGTAATTTGATATTCCTCCATTACCTCTAATAGTGCCGATTGAGTTCTGGGAGTGGCACGGTTAATTTCATCGGCTAAAAGGACGTTAGAAAAGGCAGGTCCCGGCAAAAATTCAAATTCTCGGCTGCTAGGATTCCAAATATTAGTTCCTGTGACATCACTGGGAAGTAGATCGGGTGTACATTGTACCCGTTGAAAGCGGCCATTAATCGAACGAGCGAGGGATTTAGCCAACAGGGTTTTGCCGACCCCCGGTACATCTTCAAGAAGGGCGTGGCCACCACTGAGGAGGGCAATGAGTACCAGTTGAATACTTTCATCTTTACCAACAATGGTTTTACTAAGGTTCTCTTTGAGGGTGGTAATGGATTCACGCATGATAATGATTGGGGGAATGATTAATCAGAGGACTAAAATAAAAATCTCTTTAGGTTTAAGATTCCCAATTGGTGATCGATTGTTTACAAAGACACAGAAAGAATTTGATCGCCGTAATTACTGTAAATGTGTCGGATGCGATCGCAGTCTTTTTTAATTTGTTCTTTTAGGGCTTCAATCCCCGAAAACTTCTGTTCGGGACGAATAAATACATCTAAACTGACTTTCATTAACTTATTATATAAATCTCCTTGCCAATCAAGTAAATGTACCTCTACCGTTGGTAATAATCCTTTCACCGTCGGACGCTGGCCAATGTTAACCGCCCCTAACAAAATATCTGTCTGATTTTCTATTTTCACCCATGCGCCATAAACGCCATAACGGGGCAACAGCTTATCTGCTGCTACCTCAAGATTAGCCGTGGGAAAGCCAATAGTTCGTCCTAATTGCTGTCCTTTGACGACTTTTCCCAATAAACAGTAATTTCTACCTAACATTTCCTTAGCCTTTTTCATGTCTCCCTTTGCTAAAGCTTGGCGAATGAGAGAACTACTAATGCGAACCGAGGTATTTTCCAGTTTGAGAGGGGTAATATGGACATTAATCCCAAACAATTGAGCTAATTCCTTTAATTTTTCGGTATTTCCTTCTCTTTTATAGCCGAAGCGAAAATCTTGCCCCACACTAACTTGTTTAGCTTGTAGTTGCTCAACCAAAACATCTTTGATAAATTGTTCTGGACTTAAGGCAGCTAATTCCCGATCAAACGGCAGTAAGATCCATTGTTTAAAACCCCATTCGTCTAAAATAGCGGCTTTTTCTCCAAAAGGCGTTAAGAGTTGACGAACTTTTCCACTAAAGAATGCTTGAGGATGGGGATCAAAGGTAACGACTGTGGGATAAAGGTCAGGGTTAGGAGGAAGAAGAATGGGACGTAAAACCTGTTGATGCCCTAAATGCAAACCATCAAAGTTTCCGAGTGCGATTGCGGTGGGTGTCAGAAGGTTAGTGGTAGATCGGTTTATCTGCACGCTATGAGATATATAGATGGAAAGATGATTTAATCTTAACGCGAGTTTAGGTGAAGAGGGCTTTAATAGATAATTGATGTAGCTACAACGCTCAAGAATATGGTATGATCAGAGGCTGCGATTAAATTCAACAAATGTCACCAAAATGGTCAAACTACGCCTAAAAAGATACGGCAAAAAACGGGAAGTCAGCTATAGAATTATTGCTATTCATAGCACCAGCCGTCGTGAAGGGCGGCCGTTAGAAGAATTAGGCTTCTATAATCCAAGAACGGACGAAACTCGTCTGGACGTACCAGCGATCGTCAAACGTCTCAAAGAAGGGGCTCAACCAACCCAAACCGTGCGTAATATCTTACAGAAAGCTAAAGTATTTGAACAAGTCAATGCCTAATCCTGTTGTATGGTCAAATCCCCAACCCATCCATCCTCAATATCATAAGCTTGCCCAATTTCTCATTGAACCGTTACTCGATAACCCGTCAGAAATGAAGATAGACTGCGAACCCGTTAACGAGAAACGGAAAATCTGGATTCGAGTCGCCTTTGATGATACGGATAAAGGTCGGGTTTATGGACGTGGAGGACGCAATTTACAAGCCATTCGTATGGTTTTAGAAAATGCAGCAGCTATGGCCGGACAATCTATTTATCTAGATATCTTTAACGCTCAAGGAGAAATGAACAACTCCTCCTTTGGGGGTTCATCCTCCTCCTATGGCGGAAAATTTGTCAGAAAAACAGACAGACGAAGATCCCGTCCCAGAGGATCATCGGCCTATAATAAATATACTGGCGAAAACTCCTTTTAAGGGGTTAATTTCCGTTAAATCGTAAACGACAGCAATCTGTTTTGTCCTCGATTGCTGTTTTTAATGGTCATTCATACCAAATAGCTTCAATTTGTGTGGCTATTTCTTTTAATCTCTCTTTGATGTGGAGAGACTCGTTGGTTAAAACGGTAATGTGTCCTAATTTCCGTCCCTGACGAGTCTCCTGTTTTTTATACCAATGTAAATGAGCGTGGGGAATGTGGCTCAATCGGGCTTGCTTTTCTTCATAGTCGGCGTTTATATCTTCTAATCCTAATAAATTAACCATAACAGCCCCCTTTGTCAGAAGATTGGGATTCCCCAAGGGGAGATCACTAACTGCTTGCAGTTGCATAGCAAATTGAGAGGTGTGACACCCATCTAAGGTATAGTGACCCGAATTGTGGGTTCGTGGCGCAATTTCATTGACTAATATCTTATTTTCTGGGGTTAAAAAGAATTCGATACCAAAAATACCAATCACGTCTAGTTGGGTAACCAGACGAATTGCCATCTTGTTGATGTCTGAAATAATAGGTTCTAGAAGATCAACCGCAGTAATAACCCAATGACAAACCTGATTTTTTTGGTAGGTTTCCACTACAGGATAAACGATTATGTGTCCTTGAGCATTACGTACTACCATCACCGCTAATTCTCGTTGATAGGGAATAAAGGCTTCCCACATCAAAGAATCAACGGGAATTTTAGCCATTATTTGAGCTAATTCGGCCTGATTATTCACAATAAATGTCCCTTGTCCATCATAACCATGACGACGTGCCTTTAAGACTAAGGGAAAGGTTAAATCTTTCAATTCTTCGGGGGAAAAAGACCCTAATAAGCGAAAAGGAGGAACGGGTAAGTCAATTTGTTGTAAGTAGCAGCGTTGGTCATATTTATCTAAAAGTGGCGATAAAGCAGCTAAACTGGGGCGAAAACAGACACCTTGGCTTTCGAGAGCCTTTAATCCTTGTAAATCAATAAATTCGTTTTCAAATGTAATAACATCACACTGTTGGGCTAACTGTGTGGTGGCCTCTAAGTCATCAATTTCCCCCAATACTACCCCCTTCGCCACGGAAACGGCAGGATCATTAGGATTAGGGGTTTGTACAAACAGTTGTATGCCTAATGACTCTGCCTCTTTGCCCATCATCCAAGCTAATTGTCCACCACCAATAACACCAATTCGTTTAATTTTCATTTGGTTTATTATTCACTCATTTTAAGGACAACCCAAGGACTGACGGGTACTTACGCCCGTTTTTGAGTTAACGCCATCGGCAACTTTGCACAATTTCATGATTTCTTCTCCATCTAAGATGGCTAAACTGAAATCAGCCCCAGTGATGTCAACATTTTTAAAAGTCGTCCGTAACATAATTGCTTCGGCAAAAATAGCATCTCGTAAATCTGTGCCATTAAAGCTTGACAAATAGGTGAGTCCGTTGGTTAAATCTGCACCTTGAAAGTTAGCATTAACGATAAGAGATCCGTTGAAGACAGCCCCCCGTAAGTCAGCCTTAGTAAAATTAGTCTCAGTGAGATCCACGTTGGTAAATTGGGCAGTTTGCAGGTTTTGGGCAGAAAAGTCTTGGCCTGTTAAGATTTGATCTTCAAAGCTGGTGGCTGCACCAGTTACAGCCGAAGAACTAGCTGCTTCAGCCGAAAGGGGAAACAACAAACAGACCCAAGTAAAAATTAAAGTAATAATTAGCCAACAAGACTTCATCGGTTTTCTATCCTTGAATTTAAGATAATAGTTAGTACTATATATTTTTTGTCTTAAGAAGACAGCCTGCATAATAGCAAGCAGTTTTATTAAATCTTGAATCCTACACATTCGTCAAGTCAATCAGACGTTCAGAAGATACCAAGAAGTTCAGGAGTTTAGAAAAGGCCAAGAAGTTCAGAAAATACCCACCCGTTAATAGAAGTATTTTTTAACATAACAACCCATGAGACTTAACTATTTACTCTGAGCCTTGTACCACCAATACTGAACAATTAGCATGGTGAACAATATAATTACTCACACTTCCTAAAAACATTTCGGCAATGCCTTTTAAGCCTCGTCTTCCAATTACAATTAAATCCGCTTCCCAAGTGTTAGCTTCATCCCGAATCCAACGGGACGGATCGCCAATTTTACAGTTCCATTCTGTTTTAATTCCTTGTGCAATTGCTATCTTGCCATAGTCTTCTAACCATTTATTAACCTCATTAGTTTGGGCTTGTAATTCTTCTTGAATTGAACGAGAAAAATCAGCAATATCTTCATTATAAAGGGTGGTATAAGGGGTTATATCTGCATTTTCAAGGGGAAGACAATGAAATAACATGAGGGAAGCCCCATCCGGTTTAGCGATCGCTACTGCTTGTTCAAATACCTGTTTTCCGAGATCCGATTGATCAATGGCAGCAAATACTTTCTGATAGGTCATTGTCTTCTTCCTTGTTAGCAATCTTTTCTAAGAAATGAATCAAAACTATAGACTCTGGATGAATTTATCTAAGCGATCCATTCCCTTTTCAATAGTAGCTTGATCGGTCGCATAGGAAAACCTGATGCACTGATCAGCCCCAAACGCGATCCCCGGTACAGCAGCGACTTGTTGCGCTTCTAACAATTTATCGCAAAAATCAAGGGATTTTAGCCCTGTTTGGCTAATATCTACAAAAACATAAAAAGCCCCTTGGGGAACCGAACAACTTAATTTAGGAATGGCCTGAATACGATCAACGATAAGAGTACGTCGTTTACTAAAAGCTTCTAGCATGGTTGTCACACAGTCTTGTGACCCTTCTAAGGCTGCGATCGCTCCATATTGGGCAAAGGTGCAAACATTCGAGGTACTATGGCTTTGTACAGTCGCCATTGCTTTGATTATCTCTACTGGGGCGGCTGCGTAGCCCACACGCCACCCTGTCATCGCATAACTTTTCGCAAAACCATTACTGATAATGGTTCGTTTAAAGATTTCTGGGCTGAATGAACCAATACTGACGTGCTTGGTGTCACCGTAGAGGATTTTTTCGTAAATTTCATCGGATACAACTAAGATATCACCATCGACGACGACTTGGGCTAGGGCTTCAATTTCTGAGGGGGTATAGACCGATCCTGTGGGGTTAGATGGGGAGTTAAAGACAAATAACTTTGTTTTTGGGGTAATGGCCTGTTTAAGCTGTTCTGGGGTGATTTTATAGTCGCTGGCTTCTGTTGTATTAACAATTTTCGGTGTACCTCCGGCTAGTTTGACCATTTCAGGGTAACTTAACCAGTAAGGGGCAGGAATAATGACCTCATCTTGGGCTTCAATGAGGGCTAACATGAGGTTAAATAGGGAATATTTGCCCCCATTGGTGACAATTACATTTTCTGGGGCATAATTGAGGTTATTGTTGTTTTTTAGTTTTTGAGCGATGGCTTTTCTCAATGGGGGTTCACCGGCCGCTGGGCCGTAGCGAGTTTTTCCTTCATCTAGGGCTTTTTTGGCTGCTTCTCTGATGTGGGTGGGAGTGTCAAAATCGGGTTCTCCTGCACTAAAACTACAAACATCTATCCCGTCTGTTTTCATTGCTTTGGCTTTTGCAGAAATAGCTAAGGTAATGGAGGGAGGAACTTGACCGACTCTGGTTGCTAGGTTCATAAATAAATCTGGGATGATAGTGAATAATACTGATCCTACAATTTAGACTGGACTTATGCAAATAGACGCTTTAATTCACAATTGGCAAAAGTTCTATTACTATTTAATTAACGGCACTAATTTATTTCAAGGATCAATTAATGAATTACTCTCCTGCTATTTTAGCGTTAGATTTCGATGGAGTCGTTTGTAACGGGCTACGAGAATATTTTCAAACGAGCCAACGCACTTATCAAAAGATATGGAAATCGGAGACTTCTGTATCTTTAGAAGGGTATGCAGAATCGTTTTATAAAGTTCGTCCTGTGATTGAAACTGGGTGGGAAATGCCTTTATTAATTCGGGCAATGGTTAAGGGAAAAACAGAATCAGAAATTTTACAGCATTGGCCACACATTTGTGCTGATTTAATGGAGGCAGATCACTTAGAAAAGGAGCAGTTAATTCAAGCTTTAGATGGTGTTAGAGATGACTGGATTACAACAAATTTAGAAGAGTGGTTGGGACTTCATCAATTTTATTCAGGTGTTATTTCTGCATTGAAAAAGATTTTAAACTCTTCTACTAAATTATATATTATTACTACTAAAGAAGGTCGTTTTGTTAAGCAACTTTTACACAACCAAGGGGTGGAAATTCCCCAATCTTCTATCTATGGGAAAGAGGTTAAACAACCGAAAAGTAAAACTTTACAGCTAATTTTACAGGATCATAGTGAGCAACCTAATCATCTTTGGTTTGTCGAAGATTTGTTAAAGACCTTAAACAAAGTCAATCAGGAAAAAAACCTGACAGGAATTAGTCTTTATTTAGCAGAATGGGGTTACAATACACCAGAGGTAAGAGCATCTTTAACGGACAAATCAAACATAAAATTACTTTCTTTAGAGAAATTTACACAAGATTTTAGTCAATGGCTTTCATAACGTTAATTATAAACTATTGAATATGATTACAGGATTTATCAATCATAAAGTTAAGACTTCCCAAGGAGAATTTAACTTGGTACAAGGCGGTAAAGGGTTTCCCTTACTCCTACTTCATGGCTATCCTCAAACCCATTTTATGTGGCATAAAATTGCGCCTTTATTAGCACAAGATTTTACCGTAATTGCTACGGATTTAAGGGGATATGGGGACAGTTTTAAACCTAAAGGAACAGCAAACCATGACAACTATAGTAAGCGGGTCATGGCACAAGATCAAGTGGAAATTATGGAAAAATTAGGCTATGATCAATTTTACCTTGTGGGACATGATCGAGGGGCTAGGGTTGCTCATCGTCTAACCTTAGATCATGGGGATAAAGTGAAGAAATTAGGCTTAATTGATATTGCACCGACTTATGATATGTATCGTACCACTAACCAAAGGTTTGCAACGGCTTATTACCACTGGTTTTTTTTGATTCAACCCTATCCCTTTCCTGAAACTTTCATTCAATCACAAGCTGATTATTATTTACGTCATTGTTTGCAAAGTTGGAGTGATCAACCCAATACCTTTAAAGAAGAAACTATACAAGAATATTTAAAATATTTTCGCTTAGAAAGCACCATTCACGGAACTTGTGAGGATTATCGGGCCTCAGCTACCATTGATTTAATTCATGATCGCTCAGATCGGGAACAAAAAATAATCTGTCCCGTCTTAATATTATGGGGAAGTAAGGGAGTAATTGACAAGGAATATTCTGTTCTGACTTTATGGAGGGAAAGGGGAAGCAATGTACAAGGAAAATCTCTCAATTGTGGTCATTTTTTACCTGAAGAATGTCCTCAAAAAACCTATCAAGAGATACGAGATTTTTTATTAACCACTGTTTAACATCGTAAGGAAATTGCAAAGCGTTACCAATTTTCAAGCTAATCTCTTGTCATACTTAAGATACAAAGTCTCTGTTTTGCTAGAATTAGGCGTTAGAGATTATGTGTATTTTATGAAGCAAATAAACTATTATTCATAATTCACAACTCATAATTTATAATTTGTAAAGGTGTTGAGTTCGAGGAAACGACAATGACTGAACCTTCCCAGTGTGGAGAATCACCAGAAGATCTAACCTTATGTCCCCTTCAGACACAAAAAACTCCTTTATGGAGAAGAAAAACTTTCTGGGGAATGGCCAGTGGACTTTGCTTAGGGTTAGGAGGAAGTTTAGTCTATGGATGGTTTTATCTCCAACAAGAATTACCGACAAGGGTAGAAGCAGAATTAGCTAATTTTCTCAATCGTCCTGTTAAATTAGGAGAGATGAAATACGTTACCTTAAATAAGGTTAGTTTTAGTGAGACTGAAATCTTACCTATTGGAGATGATTCAGCTAAGGTATCAATGAAAGCGTTAACTATAAACTATAATCCGTGGGTTTATTTAAGTAAGGGAAAATTAAAAATTAAAGTAACAGCAATTGAACCTAATTTATATATAGAACAAAGTCAGCAAGGGGAATGGTTACAAACTCCTTTTGATCGCTTAGGGGAAAATCATCCTGTCAATCTTCAAAGTTTAACATGGAAAAATGCAACCGTTAATTTAGTCTTTCAATCTCACAACGGGGAATTACAACCGCAGATTGAATTAGAAAAAAACAATGGTCAGTTATTTGTAAATTCTCAATTTACTTCGATTGATTTTAACATTGATAGTCAGATTCAACAGGGAGAATTAAGGGTTAGTGGTTCAGCTAATTTACCACAACAAATTGCTAAGTTTGCGATTCAAGGAACTCATCTTCCTGTGCGTGAATTACAACAAGCGATCGCACTTCCTTTGGAGTTACAATCAGGAACAATTCATACTAATTTAACGCTTCACTCAACCTATCAACAATTACCCCAAATTAGAGGAACAGCTACCCTTAATCAAGTTACTGCATCTTTACCCCAACTATCCCAACCTTTAAGTCAAGTTCAGGGACACTTATTATTTCGAGGAGAAGAGATTTATTTTGATCAAGTGACAGGAAACTTAAATAAAATTAAAGGAACAATTACAGGTAATTTACATCCTCAAAAGGGACTGGATGTTAAAGTTCGTACTGAACCGATTGCTATTTCTCAAATTGTTCAATCCTTAGCTTTACCTAAAGTTTCTTTTCCCCTTAATGGAGAGATTAAAAATTTGGTCCAAATTAAAGGGAATCCTCTCAATCCTATCATTAACGTAGATTCAATTGCAACTAAACCCATACAAATAGATCGCTTAACCCTAAATCAATTCCAAGCAAATCTTGATGTTCATCAGACTAATGTGAGGGTGAATCAATTTATTGCAAAACCAACCGTTGGAGGGAAAATTCAAGGACAAGGACTGATTAATTTAGATACAATTAAAAGCGGAGAACAAATAATTACTCAAGGAACTAATTATGGATTTGAGATTAGTTTAGAAAATCTTGCAGCGAATACTTTGTTAGCTGGTTATAATCAAACGCTTCCCTTAGAAACTAACTTGATAGCTGCAAATGCAATAGTAAAAGGAACTTTTCAACAAACCGATAGTTTAACGATTCAAGGAGAAGGAAATCTAACAGTAGCAAAGGGAAGAGTTAAGGTTGAACAATTCTATTATGACCAGCAAACATGGTCTGCTAACGCTAATTTATCCGATATTTCTTTACAGGCTCTTCCTATTTCCCATAACAAGATACAATCGAGCGATCACTTAAATGGACAGTTCATTTTAAGGGGTAACAGTGAGAAGATTGACATCAATAATATTGACTTACAAGGAACATCTACCTTAACATTTGCAGGTGGGATCATTAGAGGAACTCAGATCAATCTCTCTCAAGGGAATTGGTGGGGAATATTTAGTTTTGATCAGCTTCAAGCACAACAAATTTTACCCCAAATGTCTTCCTCATTGCAGGGAAAACTGCAAGGAAAGGTAGCAGCTAAAGGAACAGTGGACGATATATTAACTAGCTTGGAAGCGACGGGAAATGGAACATTAACCCTAGCTAATGGAACAATTAAATCTCAGGAGTTTTCCCTATCTCAAGGAAAATGGAAGACTATTATTAATATGGATAGTTTACCCTTAATGGAAATTTTTCCCCAGTTACCTGACTTTGCAAAAGGGAATTTTTCGGGTCAATTTCAGTTGATAGGACAAGTAGATAACATAATTCCTTCACTTGAAGGAAAAGGAAGGGGAAATATTGCACTAACACAGGGAGGAATAAATCTTAATTCTCTGAAAATTTCTCAAGGAAAATTTATGGGGGAAGTTAACCCGTATCAATTAGAGTTATCAGCTATTTCTCAGCAGTTAAAAGGAAACCTAAATGGAAATATTACCCTAGTAGGAAACTTAGAAAACCTAAATCCCAGTACTATCACTGCAACAGGAAACGTCAGTCTTTCCCAGGGAATTGGAATAATTAATCATCCATTAACAACTCTTTTTAATTGGCAAAATCAACAATTAGAAATTGTACAAGCAACGGGTAATAATTTTGAGGGAAAAGGAACGATTAGGGTTGATAGTGATCGCTTAATCTCTGATCCTGATAATGCTATTCAATCGATTAATTTACGAGTTAGTGCTTCGGATATTCATCTTAATCAATTCCCCTTACCAGACACGATTAACCCCAATGACTACAGTGGAAAAGCAGAATTTAAGGGAACAATTGATGGAGAGATTAAACAGCCTAAATTAAATGGTGAAATTGCGCTTATCAATTTGACTTTACCAGCTTTAGCCTTTGAAAAAGCCTTAGAAGGACAGATTACAAGCAACAGTCAAGGAATACAACTTATCCTAGCAGGATTAAACGATAAAATTGACCTAAAATTAGACCAAAATTATCAACCCCTTACTGTTTCTTTGCGTCAACAAAACTTGGAAATCGAAGGAATAAAACAAGAAAATCAACTGTATATAGAAAGTCAAAATCTTCCCTTATCTTTGGTTAAACAGTTACTAGCAATCAAAAAACCTTCCTTATCTCAATTATCTGATCATATAACAGGAAATGTATCAGGAAATTTTACGATTAACCTAGATGATTTTTCTGTTATTGGTAAAAAAGTAACGATTCAGCAACCACAACTTGATTGGGTAACAGGAGAAAAATTAACGAGCGATCTTCATTATATTAATAACCAGTTAATGTTACGCAATAGTCAACTCATAACAGCCAATAGTTACTATGACTTTGATGCTAATATTAACTTAGTAGATTCTCAACCAACCATTGAAGCGAATATTGAGATTTCTCAAGGAACAATCGAAGATATTCTCACTACGTTTCATTTATTTGAACTTTCTGATTTTACTCGAAGATTAAACGCTCCACAATACGGAAAAGCGGCTGATTTATATGCTGATCCTGACACTGTTGCAGAAGCAGGAGTATCTCAAGGAAACTTGAAAGAACAACTAGAAACCTTTCAAAAAGTTTTAGAAGAAATTGAAGATAAAAAACAGTTAGAGTCTGAGACAAATAAAATTCCTCCATTAAGCGATCTCCAAGGTCAAGTTACAGGAACATTAGCATTAAAAACAACACCTAATTCTAATATTGAAGCGAGTTTTAATCTTTTAGGAAGTCAATGGAAATGGGGAGAATGGGAATTAGACACTTTGCAACTACAAGGAAATTGGCAAAATGAAACATTAATCCTTAAACCTTTAGAACTTAGATTAGGACAAAGTTTTTTAGCAATTGAAGGACAATTTTCTGAAAAATATCAAAAAGGTCAACTACAAATCTATAATGTTCCTTTAACTCCTTTTTCTAGTTTGGTTAATGTTTCCAATGATTGGCCAATTGAAGGTTTTATAAATGCTTCTATAAGCTTAGAAGGAAGTCGATATAATCCTTCGGCTAAAGGGATAATTACCCTTGATAATCTAACCCTTTATCAAGGGGAATTGCGTCAAACAACGGGTACATTTGACTATCAAAATTCAAAATTAAACTTCACAGTTAATAGTATTTTTGATAATCAAGCAGATGCTATTTTAATTGCTGGAACACTTCCCTATCAACTTCCCTTTGCTAATTACAAACCAACTGATGAAGAATTTGAAATTAATCTAAGAATTCAAAATCAAGGATTTGCTTTATTAAATATTCTGACTCAAGAACAGTTAATCTGGGAAAACGGAAAAGGAGATATCAATTTAAAAGTGAAGGGAAATATTAATCCCAAAACTCAACAAATTCGACAAATAGATGGAATCGGACAAATCACCATTGAAAATGGAATCCTACAGTCTTCACTAATACCAGAAAAACCCTTAACCCAAGTTAATGGCCTAATTGATCTAACACTAGATCGGATCGAAGTTAGAGAATTAACTGGACAATTCAGTGATGGAAAGATAAGTCTTTTAGGATCATTACCCCTCCGTCAACCTTTACCAGATATTAACCCTTTGACTTTAACCTTAAACAACTTGGCCTTTAATTTCCCCAACTTCTACGAAGGAGGAGTTAAAGGACAATTAGATATTACAGGGACAATTTCTAAACCCAAAATTGGGGGAAATATTCAGCTTTATGATGGAGAAATTTTGCTGAGTGATACTCTAATTAGTCAGCAACAAACCCAGACAGTCAACTGTACTGTGGATCAATCTTCTAACGCTTCACTCTCTCAATCCCAAAAAATCGATGTGAATAAACCAAATTATATCTTGAGTCAAGGAAAAACACCTACAATCCAAGACAATTTATCGCCAGAAAACACTGCAAATTCTGACTGTAAACCTGCTGAATTTGCTCAATTTAATCAACTTCAATTAAGCTTAGAAGAAAATATTAGGATTCTAAGACACCCCATTCTTAGCTTTACTGCAACAGGGAATATTATGCTAGAAGGAACAGTGAATAACCCTCAACCGAGTGGTCAAATTAACCTTACCAGAGGACAGGTTAACTTACTAGCAAGTCAGCTTCAATTGTTGGGAAATAACAATACCGTGCGGTTTTTCCCAAAAAGAGGACTTGATCCCTATCTTAATCTCAATCTTGTCACTTCTGCGACTGAAACAACCCAAAATACCGTCAGAAGAGATCCTCTTTCCTCAGAAATTGATGATCCCTTTACTGCAAATCGTAACAGCTTGCAGACAGTGCGTGTTCAAGCTAAGGTTGAAGGGTATGCTAGTCAGCTTGAAGACGTAATTAGTCTTAATAGCGACCCTAAACGAAGTAAAAGGGAGATTTTTGTTCTTTTAGGCGGAAGTTTAGCGAATTTAGAAAATCAGGAGAATACAACAATTGGATTAGCTAATTTAGCTGGTTCTGCTGTATTAGGAACAGTCCCCGGTGAAATTGGATCTGCGTTAGGATTAAGCGAATTTCGTATTTTTCCGACCCAAATTATTAGTGAAGAAAGCAGAATTAGTTCCTCTCAATTAGGAATTGCAGCAGAAGCAGGACTTGATTTAACTGATGATATTTCCCTTTCCATTCTTAAGATTCTGAATACAAATCAAGCTCCTCAATTGGGTATTCGTTACCGTTTAAATGATAAAATATTATTGCGAGGATCGAGTAATTTTGACGATGATAGTCGAGGAGTTATTGAATATGAACGTCGTTTTTAAGCATTTAGTAAAGGTCGAATCTTATCCCGTTTTTGTGCGAATGGGACTCTTTTTAGCTTGCTTAATTGTAATTTGGTTACCCTTCGCTATTCCCATTTATCTAGCTATTCCTAACGATCCCAACTTAGTTACTATTTTAACGATGGGATTATTATATATCAAATTTTTAATTCTACTCAAAATATGGAATCAATGGGTTATTAAAACCCCTCAATGGTTAGGCTATTATGGATTAACACTCAAAAGAAAAACAGGAATCACCTATTTACAAGGCTTAAGTGTTGGCTTAACTTTTACTTATGCTTTATTTATCACCGAAGCTATGTTAGGCTGGATTCAATTACAGGGATCTCCATTTTTTCTCTTAAAAATAGTATTAGAAGGCGGACTAAGTGCAACTGCGATCGCTTTTGCAGAAGAGGTATTTTTTCGTGGTTGGATGTTAACTGAATTAGAAAAAGATTACCCTTTAAAACTAAGTCTTTGGTTAAATGCAATTATCTTTGCCAGTCTCCACTTTATCAAACCTTTAAGCGAAATTAAACGCACCTTTCCTCAATTTCCAGCACTCGTTTTATTAGGCTTAATTCTTGTTTGGTCAAAACGCAAAAAAAATAATAATCTAGGTTTAAGTATGGGAATTCATGGCGGTTTAGTGTGGGGTTATTATATCTTTAATGTGGGTCAATTAGTCACCTATTCTGATAAAATTCATCCTTGGATTATTGGGATTGATCGCAATCCCTTAGCAGGTATAATGGGACTGTTATTCTTAGGCTTGTTAGCAATATGGGTCAGTCGCTTCGCTCCAATTAAAAATTAGGAATTAAAAATAAAAAAGACGCAATCAATTAAATTGCGCCTTATCAAATTAATATTACCATCATCGATGGCTTAGCTTAGATATTTAAAGCTGTTGGTTCAAAACTAGGAACAACCAACTCTTGATCTTGTTTGGTTAACTTGTTGTACAGCTTTTCTGTATTGGGGAAATTAGCTGCAGGAAGGGTGGGGAAACGACGATAGGGAACAGTATCTTCAGCAAAACATTCGAGATACTCCGTACTATCCACCATCGAGCGAATAAAGGCACGAATTCCTTTTTTCGCTAGAATTTGGTTATATTTCTGGATTTCACGCTGATTTAAAGGCGCACGACCTAAGAAATGTTTCGTTCCCAATTCAATCACCTTCGTATTAGGATAAGGTGCATAAAACTCTTTGACATAAAGATCAGAACAACCTAACCCTTCAATAAACTCCTTAACGGTGATTTCGCCGTTACCCAGCTTACTTTCAAGAGACGTAAATTCTGCTTGAATGATGTAAGGATCAAGATCCCGTTCAAAGATTTGACGGTACGCTGCACGAATGGTATTTTTAACCGCCACTTTATCCACTGTCGAGAGGAGTTTAAAGCGTTTGGTTTGTTGTCGTTGGGTACTAACCCCTTGTCCAATGCGAGTTTGAACCTCTAACTCACCCCGTTGTGCGCTTTGTCCCAATTCCACAAAGCGAGGCGCAGTCTCTGGTTTAACTAGCTTACCAAAGTCATCCCGTAGGTTACCCGGCCGTGCCATGCGTAACTGCATTCCGGCAGGGGTAACATACCGTTCATAGGGAATGGTATCTTCTCCAAAGGCCTCTGTATATTCTTGGCTATCCACAATGGCATCAATCAAAGCATAGAACCCTTTCTTAGAACAGAGATCAAAGAAAGCATTCATTTCCTTACGACCATAAGTAGGACGACCTAACAGGCGACGATGAATATATTCGATCGCTTTAACCACATAATGAGGAGTCCAATACCGTTGACGAAACGCATCAGATTTGGCAATGAGTTTAATAAATTCCCGAATGGAAATATCCCCATTTTCTAGCTTGTTTTCCGCCGATGACTGTCGTTGTCCTTGGTAGGGAACAAAGCCAATAACTTGACGATAAGCAGCCAAAATAATCGCTTGGGTGGAACTTTCTCCGTATTTGACGCTACTACCGTTACTAACACCGGGGAGTTCGTTATTAAGGCGAAAAACCTTGGGTCCTAAGCTACCCGGAAATTCACCCCGTGCGCTAGGATTACTGTTTTGGTTATTAATACCGGGGCCACGGTGAATCAGAATCCGTTTGGTGTCTTTGCTAAAAGGTGCAGGACGATTACTAGGATTACGGGTTTCTTTCGGGAAAATTGCGCCAAATTGAATCTCTAAGGGGTCATTTCCTGAACCGTAAACGTGCTGATCTGGTAAAGGTTGATTGTATTTAGCAAAAGTGGTGATAAATTGAGGAACTTTGCGGAACGGCGCACTATAGTTAAATAGGTCTTGCTGCATCCCCCAGTTGCGACATTCTTGAGCTTCTTGACCCAATCCTCGGATGTAAGGTACGGTTTCTTCTCCGAAGTAGTCAGCGTATTCTTGAGAATCGACCAAAGCATCGACAATGGCAGGCAGTCCACCATTAGAGATAATAGAGAAGTATTGCTGAACTTCCTCACGGGAACTCGGCCCTCGTCCTAAGATATGACGGAAAGCTAACTCTAACGCCCGACTATTAATGAAAGGTTCAAAAAATTGTTGCCGATAAAGGGGAGATTTACACAGACGACGGACAAACTCTTTCATGGAGATGTCGCCGTTTTTCACCTGAGATTCTAAGTAAGAAATCGATTGACTATAGGCGCGGGTAATATCCCGTTCAAATAGTTGACGGTAGGCTGCTTTAACGACTTCGTTTTTCTCAGAAGTAGATAAACCAGGCTTCATTACGAATTTTTGCCGTTTTTCTGCCGCATTAAAGTAGCTTTGGGGCAATTCTAACCCTTGCTGATCGTTTGAAGGACGTTGCCGTAATTTTGTGGCGGGAGTGGGGGCTTTAAATTCAGTAATTAAAACGTCAAAATATTGATTAACAAGCTCTAATCCTGCTTCATCCCGTCGAAAATAATCTTTAGAGGCTGCTTTCATTTCCTGTAAGGCAACAATCGTCGCATCTGTGGAACAGGCTCTTTCGATGATTTCCCGTAGTCCTCTAGTATTTACTACAATAATACTCGGATCACCTGCCACCATTGCATAGGTTACATAACGCAAGAACCAAGACATATCCCGTAGGGATTTCTGCATATTGCTCGGTCCATAGCGAGAAATGTTAATAGGACGAAAACCGGGGGGAATAGGACCCGATGAAGAGAGAAAAACGGATCTTAAACTACTAAACAAGCCACCGCCACCAGTGCTGCCACTTTCTGCGTAAGTAACTTTTCCTAATTCCATCGCCCGACGGGTATCCACTGATGCACCGGCCATAGCCATCTCTTTGGGGGCCTCAACGGGGGGCTTTTCTAAGTAAGCCATGGGTGATCCCCCGGTAAAAATGCGGTTAGCCGCACGGGATACGATTAAATCAGCGTTATCGGTAATCACTTGCGCCACTTCCAACCGTTTACTCCCAGATTGAAAGAAAGCAACTAATTCACCCAATTCCCCTTTTGCTAGGAAACGATCCTGTTGTTCTGCTTGGGAAATGGCAGAAACAGGAACAGTTTGGTACAGTTGAGGACGGGCTGAGGAACTTCCACCGCTTGCCTTTACACTCATTGGATTTCAACTATCTCCCATGTAAAAATTGCGAATGACTCTTATCTTAAGATGGAGTCTAGATGTTTGGTGACATCTTGTTTAAAACTAGATGTTTAAAAAGCTAATCAGCATCTAGATTAGACTGTTTCGGTCTTTCTGAATAGGTTTGTTAAGATTTATGTCAAAGTTAGTCAGGGTTTGAGGAGTTTGTAGAACAAAATAACTGTGTTTAGGGCAGTGAGGTGTCGGGTTTCGGGTTTCAGGTGTTAGGTAATATTTATATCTGTAAGCTTACGAATTAAATCTCCTCGCCGAAAGGTAGCAGAAAGTTGTTGTAAAGAAATCTGATCAGGTTCATTTCCATATAAGCTTTTAAGTGTCTTTTCCATATCTTGGCAAGATTTTTCAAAATAAGAAGTTTCTCCTTTTTCTTCAATTAAACTAACAGCTTGTTCAAAATTGCGATGCTCCAGTTGAGAAAGAGCCTGAATTCCTAAATCCTGTAACAAACGTTTTCCCATTTGCATTGCAATAAAACAGGAAGCATAACGCACAAATATTGGATCATTAATATGAGGATTGCGGCGACGCTTTTTGGCTATACGATAGAGAAGAACTGCGGTAATAACTTGTGATCCATTAAGAGAATTAGAAAAGATTTTTTTGTATAATTTTCCAAAATGCTCCGATGAGAAAACCCTTGCTTGATGAGGAGAAGAGCACCAAACCGATAAAATTGCTGCTGCTGCTATCTCTGATGTAATATCATTTTTATTTCCTTTAGTTGCTCGTTTCCGTCGGTAAATATAACCGAGTTCTTTAATATCCATTTCTAGTCTTTCTTGAATTGAATCATTTGCTTTTAAATCACGAAAATGGACAGGATTTTGACTGTTATTTGTCAAGGCAATTTGACGCACAAAATCATCATTAGGCAATTCATATAATCTCACTAAAACATAGGATTGTGCAACTTTATTGAATATAGTAGGAGATTGTAAAGTCTTATAAATAGTGATACAGGTTTGTCCCCCATTAATAATTTGTAGATTGTCAATCTTAACTTGATAGTTATCGCCTTGTAAAGCATTATAAGAAAACTTATCGCAAGTTAAAGTAATCCCGTTATTATACAAGTAGAAATTACTGTGATCGCTGCTTTTTAAAGTATCCCGCATCCCTTCATTAATTCGATTTCCTTGTAAACCCAGATAACGTCTAATATTGCGTTCTAATAATCTTTCTCCGTGTCTTTCAATTAACTTAGCGATTTCTTGAACTGCGATTCTTCCGACTAAAACCCGACTAAAATTCATATCTTCAACGATTGCCTTACCTGATAACTGTAACGTTTTATTCACCGATTTAGTTGATTGAAAGATTGCAATTAGACGATCATGATTAATATGTTCCCATGTAACTTGACTGCCAAAATTTTCCCGATCAATTGTAGCTTGCCCTGCTTGATTCCAAGGAAGCCCATTATTGCAAGCTAAAACTCTAACTTGAGGAATATATCCATCCTGAATTAAACTCCGTGCTTCTTCTATTTTGATCTCTAAACGTTCATTAATTGCTTGGATTTCAACATTGGGATCAAACAAATAACGAATCGCATTCACTAAAGCTTTTAATCCCGATTCAGAAAAATGAGAATCTCCTTCTAAATTCCGTTTATATTTTGCCTGAAATAAACTAATCGTAAATTCACCATCATATTCTTCCGAGAGATGAATCCCATCTACACCAAAATCTCCCCCTCCTTCAGTCAAACAATCAAAAACTGTTTCATGATCAAGATCCAAAACAGTTTTAACGCACAAATAGACAAAGGCCAAAGATTTAAGTCTATTCTCATCTTTAATATTTAATGTGTCTGCTGCTTGTTCACGAATATTTTCCTGAATTGAATTTAAACGTTGAGCAACAATAGAAAGATTGATATTCATAAGCTATTAATTAGCTAAGATTTTTCTAACACTTATAGTTTAAGTCTAGACCATCAATAATAAATTCCTTTTGCCTTCTTTTAACCACCGTGTGTTAGAATATTAAAACGATTTTGTAAATATTGAGATTTAACTGGGCGAAAAAGCTATTTTATCGCTCATAACTTTCTAATAAATCAATAATTCGTCTAAGAACGGAGTTTTTATCCATGACCTCGACCTCAGATCGCATTATCCCCACTGACTTAAGCAATGAAATGTCCCAATCTTACCTAGAATACGCCATGAGCGTAATTGTAGGACGGGCATTACCCGATGCGAGAGATGGTCTAAAACCTGTTCACCGTCGCATTCTCTACGCTATGTATGAACTAGGGTTAACCCCCGATCGCCCTTTTCGTAAATGTGCGAGAGTGGTAGGGGAAGTCTTGGGTAAATATCACCCCCACGGGGATACGGCGGTCTATGACGCATTAGTACGGATGGCTCAACCTTTCTCCATGCGCTACCCCCTAATTAATGGTCATGGTAACTTTGGATCAGTAGATAATGATCCTCCTGCGGCCATGCGTTACACAGAATGTCGGTTACAGGCCTTATCTACCAACGCTTTATTAAGAGATATTGAAGCAGATACAGTTGATTTTATCGATAACTTTGATGGTTCGCAACAAGAACCCGTTGTTTTGCCCTCCCGTGTTCCTCAGCTTCTTCTCAATGGCTCATCGGGAATTGCAGTTGGCATGGCAACAAATATACCACCTCATAATCTAGGGGAACTCATTGATGGGGCGATCGCTTTGATCGAAAACCCCGAATTAACGGAAACTGACTTAATAAAAATCATTCCGGGGCCTGATTTCCCTACAGGGGGACAAATCTTAGGACGACGGGGAATTAAAGACGCTTACACCAACGGACGGGGTTCAATTACCATGCGAGGGGTCGCCAATATTGAAACCATCCAACAACGGGGAAGACAGGAAAGAGAAGCCATTATCGTCACTGAATTGCCCTATCAAACCAACAAAGCAGCCCTAATTGAAAAAATCGCCGAATTAGTCAACGATAAACGCTTAGATGGCATTGCAGATATCCGAGATGAAAGCGACAGAGAGGGAATGCGAATTGTCATCGAATTAAAGCGGGATGCTTACCCCCGTGTCGTTCTCAATAATTTATACAAGCAGACCCCTCTACAAAGCAATTTTGGGGCGAATATGTTGGCATTAGTGAATAATGACCCCCAATTATTGACAATTAAACAATTTTTAACCGTTTTTCTTGACTTTCGAGTTGAAACCATTACCCGACGAACTCAATATGAACTCAGAAAAGCAGAAGAAAGAGATCATATCTTACAAGGACTTTTAATCGCATTAGGGAATCTCGATGCAGTCATCCAACTAATTCGTGCTGCGGCCGACACTGCAACCGCAAAACAAGGATTAGTCGAACAATTTGGTCTCTCAGACACCCAAGCAGACGCAATTCTGCAAATGCAGCTACGACGGTTAACCGCTTTAGAAGCAGAAAAAATTCACGGAGAACACGAAGACCTATTGGCCAAAATTGCTGATTTAAACGATATTTTAGCCCGAAGAGAGCGAGTAGAAACAATTATTAAAGAAGAACTGACAGAGATTAAAAATCTCCATGATTCTCCCCGACGAACAGAAATTGTCTTAGAAGACGGCGAGATTATTGACACCGACTTGATTGCTAACGAAAAAGCCATTATTATCCTTACCGAACAAGGATATATCAAGCGGATGCCTATCGATACCTTTAACGCCCAAAATCGAGCCACAAGAGGTAAATCGGGGGCAAAAATCAAGGAAGATGACGGCGTAGAGCATTTTATGTCCTGTTGTGACCATGATACCGTCCTTTTCTTTAGTGATCGCGGCGTAGTTTATTCCCTCAATGCGTATCAGATTCCTACTGGATCTCGTACCTCACGGGGAACCCCCATTGTCCAGATGTTACCCATTCCTAAAGACGAGAAAATTACCTCAATCGTTTCTGTAACCGAGTTTACAGAAGAAGAATATCTAATTATGCTCACTCGGAAAGGATATATCAAGAAAACTGCTTTATCCGCCTTTAGCAATATTCGCAACAGTGGGTTAATTGCTATTTCCCTAAACGAAGGAGATCAACTGCGTTGGGTCCGTTTAGCGAAAGAAGAAGACAGCATTATCATTGGTTCGCTTAAAGGAATGGCCATTCATTTCAAAGCAGACGGCCAACAACTGCGATCGGTGGGACGAACGGCCAGAGGGGTAAAATCCATGAAATTCAAGCTAGAAAACGACGAAATTATGAGTATGGATATTTTATCGGCTCAAATCGTCGCTGAACTACAAACCTCTGCGGAAGACGACGAGGAAGATGAAGACATTTTTGACAGCGAAGAAACCATCAACGAAGAAATTCCCATGGGGCCTTGGTTACTAGCAATTACCATGGGAGGGTATGGAAAACGAGTTCCTGTCAATCAATTCCGTCTGCAAAATCGGGCAGGAAAAGGTGTAAAAGCGATTAAATTTAAGAATGAGACAGACCAACTTGCTGCCATTCACATTGTGAACCCCGAAGACGAATTAATGATTGTCACCAGTCGAGGAATTATTATGCGTCAAGCTGTCAATGCGATTTCCCTACAGTCTCGTAACGCATCGGGGGTAAGGGTACAACGGTTAGATGAAGACGATGCGATCGCTGCGGTGGCCTTAGTCCCCCCTGAAATGGAAGAAGAAGAGGAAGAAACCAGCGAGTGACCTTCCCTAAAACCAACAAAACCTAGACAAAACTAGACAAACCTGTGCATAATATCAGGGGACAAGGCAAATTTTAACGGCTTACTGTACCCTAAAGTCAAATTCAGTTATTGATAATGTTGCCAATCAAGAACAACTTTAAAACCCAAATTACTCAGTTATTGAGTCATAATTTCTCTCTAGCAGCCGCTTGGAGGAGCTATTTAATCCGCAGACTTCTTAATGAAAAGTTGTTTATTGTTTATTCAGATGGCAAAGTAGGGTCAACCACTTTAACCGTTTCTCTGAAAAATAATTTTCCCCGTCAATTTGTTTTTCATATTCACCGACTAACGAAAGAAGCCATCCTGCAAACTAATCAATATTATCAACAAAATTACACTTCCTATACTCCCTTAACTGTTCCTGATAATGTTATTCAGAGTCAGTTTTTAGAGAGAAACTTACCCGAACTTGCTTCAACTAAACAAATTTTCTTTTTCTCTTTAGTTAGAGATCCGATTGGTGCTTTAGTCTCTGAATACTGTGAAAACTACCCTTATCAGAAAATGAGTTCCACTTATTCAGAAGAAGAAATGACCCAGAGAATCATTGAAAATATTCTGGCAAAAATAAATTCTGATGCGCTTCAACATAGACTAAACTGGTTTGAACGAGAATTGAATCAAGTGTTAGAAACGGATATTTATGCAGCAGAATTTGATCCCATCAAAGGATATCATATTTATAAGGAGCAGAGTCTCTTGATTCTCAAACTAGAGACATTGAATGATCGCATAGTTGAAGCGATGCAGGAATTTTTGGGGGTCAATGGTTTTATTTTAAGCAAAGGAAATCAGGCAGAGGACTCCAATTATTCTAATATCTACCAATTTGTGAAACAAGCTGTTAAGCTGCCTCTTGAAACTTTAAATCAAGTGTATGCTTCAAAATATGTCCAATATTTTTATAGCGATCTAGAAATTCAAAAATTTAAGCAGCGATGGCAAGGATAAAGCAAATAACCGAACTTATAAGGAACACAATTAACACAACCGTCTCATGACTTTTTCCTATCTGACTTTTTCAGTAAACCCGATGTAGAATTGACAGAAATACACGATAGAGATGGCAACTTAATTGATTGATCCTGTTGATCTAAAAGTGTGTGTAATAAGGAGGTAAGAACGAACCGATCAACACGATAAATCTGTTTATTCAGCCAAGAAAATCAATTCTATTTCAACTTTTGAGCCTGTGTCTATCTCTTCAAGGGTTTGTCCCCCTTGGCTAACAAAAGGATTAGAATTAACAATTGTTTCGGTTTCAGGGTATTCTCCCCCAATTCCGATGGCTGTATGAAAAATTTCTGCCCCATCTAAAGTCAAAGCCATCATGGATGCCCCACTGACATCGGTATCATAGAGTATGGCTTGGCTTAAGTTAACCTCTTCTAAATTAGCTTGGGCTAAAACAGCATTCGTTACCATAGCTTTGCTTAAGTTGGCTTTTTTTAGGTTAGCTCCCGTTAAATCTGCCCCTTCTAGGTTCGCATAGCCGAGGTTTGCTCCTTCTAGATTAGCATCTCGTAGGTCTGCACCGATTAGATGCTCACCTTCAAGGTTTGCCCCAGATAAGTCACATCCTTGACATTCTCTTGTTTCCAGTAGCTGTTGAACATGGCTAGGGTTAGCGGCCTGAGTTACTGAAGTTAGTAACAAGGGGGCAACTAGGCTTAAAATAGCAATCAGTTGACGCTTCATAGGTAGTTAACAAAAATTTCACAGTCTTTAACATATTCCACACTAGATTAGGACGGAAAATAGACACTCCTTGTTTCTGGAACGATTCAAAAGTTATAATCGGTAAATCTTAATAATTGTTCTGCTTAACAAAACCATGACCTCTTCTTCTTCCCGTCGCTATCATATCACTACCTTTGGCTGTCAAATGAATAAGGCCGACTCAGAACGTATGGCGGGCATTTTAGAAGAAATGGGCTTAAAATACTCAGATGATCCCAACCAAGCCGATTTAATTCTCTACAATACTTGCACAATTCGGGATAATGCTGAACAAAAAGTCTATTCTTATTTGGGACGACAAGCGAAACGAAAACAAGAACAGCCTGATTTAACCTTGATTGTCGCCGGATGTGTGGCGCAACAGGAAGGAGAAAAATTATTACGCAGAGTCCCTGAAATTGATTTGGTAATGGGACCCCAACACGCCAATCGATTGCAGGACTTATTAGAACAAGTATCAGATGGGAATCAAGTGGTAGCCACTGAACCCATCCATATTATAGAAGATATTACCAAACCACGCCGAGATAGCCATATTTCTGCTTGGGTCAATGTAATTTATGGCTGTAACGAACGGTGTACCTATTGTGTTGTTCCTAATGTGCGAGGAATCGAACAATCTCGAACCCCCGAAGCCATTCGCACTGAAATGGAAGAATTAGGACAACAAGGTTATAAGGAAATTACCCTTTTAGGACAAAATATTGATGCTTACGGACGAGATTTACCCGGTGTTACCGAAAGTGGTCGTCATCTGCACACTTTAACGGATTTACTCTACTGTATCCACGATGTAGAAGGAATTGAACGAATCCGCTTTGCCACCTCTCACCCTCGTTATTTTACCGAACGTCTCATTAAAGCTTGTGCTGAACTTCCCAAGGTATGTGAACATTTTCATATCCCTTTTCAGTCGGGGGATAACGATATTCTTAAAGCCATGAAGCGAGGTTATACGCACCAACGATATCGACAAATCATTGCTAAAATTCGGGACTATCTCCCAGATGCAGCGATTAGTGCCGATGCGATTGTGGGATTTCCGGGTGAAACAGAAGAACAGTTTGAAAATACCCTCAAATTAGTCGAAGATATTGGCTTTGATCAACTAAATACGGCGGCTTATTCCCCACGGCCGGGGACACCTGCATCACAATGGGACAATCAACTGAGTGAAGCGGTAAAAAGCGATCGCTTACAACGTCTCAACCATTTAGTGGGAATGAAGGCGGCTGAACGTTCAACCCGTTATGCAAATCGCCTTGAATCGGTGTTAGTGGAAGCTATTAACCCTAAAGATCCCAGTCAAGTGATGGGAAGAACCCGTGGAAATCGTTTGACCTTCTTTGAAGGAAATTTGGCAGAATTAAGCGGGAAAATTGTTGAGGTTCACATTACCGAAGTACGTCCCTTTAGCTTAACAGGTGTTCTACAATCTTCGGTGAATCGTTCGGGCGTTCCGCTTCTCGTTTAGATTAACTTTGTTAGGATAAGAGCGTAATGTAACCTATCTACTCTGACCCTTTTTTATGGCGAATTTAACCTCAAAATCTCAATGGCGAGACGAAATTACGGCTCTTCCTTCTTGGTTAAAACGTTCTATTGGTAAAGCCAGCGAATTGTCCACGGTTCAACGTATTATTAAGCAGCGCAATATACATACGATTTGCGAAGAGGGAAAATGCCCCAACCGAGGAGAATGTTATGCTAATTTGACGGCAACCTTTTTATTAATGGGACCAACTTGTACCCGCAGTTGTGCCTTTTGTCAGGTAGATAAAGGCCACGCACCCATGGCGTTAGACCCTAAAGAACCAGAAAAAGTAGCAGAATCGGTTAAATTATTGGGCTTACGTTATGTTGTGTTGACTTCTGTGGCGAGAGACGATTTAACGGACGGTGGCGCAGGTTGGTTTGTTAAAACCATGACAGAAATTAGACGCATTAACCCAAATACTGAGATTGAAGTGCTAACCCCTGATTTTTATGGGGGACAAGGGCGAGAAATCAGTCAAAAAGAACGAATAAAAACCGTTGTTGCGGCTAAACCTGCTTGTTATAACCATAATTTAGAAACGGTGCGTCGTCTGCAAGATCCCGTCCGTCGGGGGGCCAAATATGAGCGATCGCTAAATGTGCTGCGTTGGGTAAAAAAATGGGATGCAACCCTTCCAACCAAATCTGGCTTAATGTTAGGTCATGGGGAAAGCGTAGCAGAAATTAGGGAAACCCTAGAAGATTTGAGAAAAGTACAATGCGATCGCTTAACCCTTGGCCAATATATGCGGCCATCTTTAGATCATTTACTCGTGCAGAAATACTGGACTCCTCAAGAATTTGAGGAATTAGGCGCAATGGCTCGTGAAATGGGATTTTCTCAAGTTCGTTCTGCACCATTGGTTAGAAGCTCTTATCATGCAGGAGAAGCTTCATTTCAGTGATCACTTATCAGTCAAAATAGTCAAAATCTCTAAACGCAGATATTCTCCTTCCTTAAAAATCCTGTAAACAGTCAACATTGAGCATAATGACTACTCTCTTGGATAAGGTACTCTAAAAAGGTTTGAGCAATAACTGATAACTTGCGGCCAGCTAAATGGGAAACATACCAACGACGCTTAATTGGAAAGTGTTCTACATCTAAAATAGCTAATTCTCCTTTGAGATTTTCTGACATTTCTGTCATTAAGGTATGACGAGAGAGGACAGATATCCCCATTCCACCAGCGATCGCTTGTTTAATCGCTTCATTACTTCCTAATTCTAAGCGGACTTGTACTTCTACTTTCTCGTCATTAAAGAGTTTTTCCACTGCTTTACGGGTTCCTGAGCCTTCTTCTCGCATAATAAAAGGTTCTCCATTTAATTTCTCAATGGGGATGTTTTCTCCACCTACTAACGGGTGATCTGCACCAACAACAACGACTAAAGGATTATCTAAAAAGGGTTGAGACGATAAATCTAATTCTTCCGGAGGGTTACTGAGAATATAAAGATCATCTTCATTTTGCAACATTCGCTGCTGCATTTGTTGATGATTCGTTACCTGCAAAGAAACATCAATACCCGGATATTTTTGGCAAAATGACCCCAAGATACGAGGAATAAAATATTTTGCTGTAGTAATCACCCCTAATCTTAAATTCCCTTGCTTTGTTCCCTTAAGATCCGCTACTTTCATCTCGAAATTGTCGAGTTTGTGGAAAATATCTTGACAAGTTGCCAATAATTCCTTCCCTGCATCGGTTAAATACAACCTTTTGCCAATTTGCTCAAACAAAGGAAGTCCAATCGCTTTGGTTAATTGTTTGATTTGACTGGAAACCGTAGGCTGAGTGATATATAATTCTTCAGCAGCACGAGTAAAACTGCCATGACGGGCAGTGGCTTCAAATACTCGAAGTTGATGTAATGTCGCCTGTATCAAAATGATAACCCCCAGATAAAAGCAATGGTCAGCTTATGTCCTTTCTAATCATAGACTTAAATCAATTATTTTTCAATTAAAAATTGATAAACTTTATGATCTTTTTTACTATCTATCTTCGTCTCGTAACAAAATACACGGTTAGACAAGGGATAAACCATTAATCTATACCCAGTTTGTTAATTGTTAAGTAAAATTGCTTATGTCTAATATCAAGACTGAAACCTGTCCCGTCTGTGGTGTCAAGATTGAAAATGGCGATAAAGTTATTTTTTCATCGGGCCCGGCGGGAACAAGGGCAAGACTCTGGGCAAGGGTATGTAATTATGTAGAAAAGCCAGATTGTATTAATAAGGATACAGATGGTATCGGCGAAATAGGAGAAAATGATTATTATCGGCCTATTTAGGGCTTAAACTCGTCAGGGAGTAAGGTTAGCTTGCTCTCTGTATTCTAACAATTGAGATAAAATAAGACACTCATTAGGAAATAATAGAATAAACGTAATGAACACAGATCAACGTTTTGATGTCGCTATTATCGGTGCAGGATTAGCTGGATTAACCTGTGCTAGCGTTTTACAGCAACAAGGGTATAAGGTTGTTATTTTAGAAAAATCAAGAGGAGTTGGCGGAAGATTAGCAACCCGAAGAGTTGAGCAAACTTGTGTGGATCACGGACTTTCTTATTTTTTTAAACAGGGAAATTTCACTCAGCAATTGATTAAACAATTAACAGAAAATAAAGTTATTAATTCATTCCGTCCTAAACGTTATCAATTCAACCAAACCTTAGCTGCGATTCCTTCTCAGCCTTATTATTATGCACCGAAAGGGATGACTGCTATTGCTAAAGATTTAGCAGATGCTTTGACAATTTGGCGACAATATCGAGTGATGAATTTAATCCCTAACCAAGATAATCTTTGGTACATTACCTGTGAAACGCCTCCCAATCAACCCAATACTTTACTAGCTAAAAGCCTTGTCAGTGCGATTCCTGCGCCTCAATTATACCTATTATTAAATAGTTCTCATTTAACACAACTTTCTTCCTCTTTTCTGGAAACTTTAAACCAAGTTACCTATGATCCTTGCTTAACTGTTATGGCAGGTTATGACAATTTAAACTTATCGGATTTAATGTGGGAGCAAGTGCAAATTTTATCAGACTCTAATATCGCATGGATCGGTCTAGAAAGTGTCAAACGAGACACACAAAATCAATCAGTTTTTGTCCTTCATAGTACCCCAAACTATGCAGAAAAGTTTCTTGATAGTTCTGACTTGAAACCGATTGGAAAAAGTTTATTAAATGAAGCTGAAAAACACTTACCTCTTTCCTTAAAAGATTTAGCTTGGTATCAAGTTCATCGGTGGCGTTATGCGATTCCTCGTCACTTCTTACCTATTTCTTGTCTAGAAACTAACCATCCTTTACCCTTAGTTGCTTGTGGTGATTGGTGTGCAGGTAAGATAAAAACTCATTCCTCATGGCATTTAGAAAAAGCGATCGCATCTGGACTTGCAGCAGCTAAAGCAATAAATGATAGAAGTCTTAGTACAAAATAAGGTGTTTAACAATCTATCTTTGTGTTTTCACCAAACGGGGAACAGGGAACGAAAAACGTCCTAAGCTTAATGCGTAGAGCTATAGTTAGTCAGTTCCATTCTTTTTGTTAGACGCTTGATTTCTTGTATCCTTTCAGCTTATTCTCTAGATCAGTCTGTTTGTTTTTGAAGGACATTGTGCTTATGGCTTCACGAGGAATTTATACACTGGCTAACGATGTTGTTTATGATCAGTTAGTGGCACTTTTAAATAGTATTGAAGTGAATGTCAGCGATTCTATTCCTATTTGTGTTATTCCTTACGATGATCGCTTAGATTTAGTCAAAAAAGAAGTTGAATCTCGACCTAATGTAACTTTATTTGACAATCAGGCTTCTCTTGACAAATGGGATCAACTTTTTGACCAAGTATGGTCTGCTCATCCACGGGAAAAAGATCCGCCGAATACCCGTCCTAGATGGTATAAAAGTCGTCCTCACCTTAAGTTTGCTTCATTTGACGGTGATTTTGATGAATTTGCCTTTTATGAAGCGGATAATTTGGCAATGAAACCCCTAGAGCGATTATTTGATCTGCTACAGGATTATGATTTAGTATTTGATGATTGGGAACGGAATAAGTCTCTTGAAGTAGCTGCACTAGATATTCCTTTGATAGAAAAATGTACAGATTACCAAGAAGAAACGATTCGTCCGTTACTTCATGATGGTAGTTTTTTTGGGGGAAAAAAAGGGTTATTTACGGATGAGATTTTAGCAGACTTAAAACATAAATTAATCAATGAAAATGAGGTGATGTGGGTTAATACTAAAGGGTGGTGGTTTGATGACTACCTATTTAATTATCTCACTTTTCGCATAGAAGCTTCTTTATTTAACTTTACCCTTAGTTCAAATGGTCAAGAAAGAACAGGGAATTGTGCGGAGGTTGATCCCTTTGTTAGTATTGATAATATTCTTTATAATGAACAAGGACAAAAGCCAATTCATCGTATTCATTATATGAAGTATTCATCACAGGATTTTGCCAATTTATGTAAGGGGATTGACGCTAATATTTGTTATAAGGATGTGTTCTTACATTATCGTTTCTTGAGAAATCCTGAACAAAAACCAACTCAGCTTAAACCACCCAGTCTGATGTCTCAGTTTTCTAAAAAAATGCAAAAATTAGTGAGTAAGGTTAAACGTTTACAGTCTAATTAGGGGTTTAGGAAATTAATTTAAGGATCTTGTATTATGAATTTACCCTCAAGACAAGTCTTAGTTTGCCAAAATCGTACCTGTCGCAGTCAAGGAGGAAAACAGGTAAAAGCAGCGTTTCAGCACTATTCTCTAGAAGGGATAGAAATTATTAGCTCAGGTTGTTTAGGGGAATGTGGCAATGGCGTGATGGTCTTAATCTTACCAGAAAAAACATGGTATTGGCATATTCAACCCTATCATGTTGAACAAATTGTCAACCAACATTTAAAAGAAAATACTCCTGTTAAAGAACTTCTAGATCCTAAGTTTCATCCGCAGGGGAAAGCTGACTAATAATGTTTAATACTTCGCTATGATTCCAGCCATTACTCGCTGCAATTCCGTAGTTATTTAACATCTTGATTCCTACGGAAAAATCCAAAGGTTTACCCGTTAAATCGGTTACTTTTCCCCCTGCTTCTTCCACTAAAATAATTCCTGCTGCATGATCCCAAATATTCTCTTTCCATGTAATAAAATGGGGTAAAGGAATGCGTAAATAAATATCCACTTCTCCTCTCGCAATCGCAGCATATTTTGCTAAAGAATCCATTTTTTGAATCGGATGAATAATACCTATTTTTTGATCAAATATCTCTTGTTGATAATGATCGCTGTGTCGAGTTTCTACACTTTCAATACGAGTTAATTGGTTAAAGGGTTTAGGAGAATTAACCTTAATTGTACGAGATTCTTCGGTATTAAGGTTAATCATTTGAGTTCCTTGATTTTCCACTGCAACAAAGATAACGCCTTTGTCTCCCTCTGGCTTTCGGAAGTCCCACGGTAAGGCCGGACATCCTAACACCCCCACTTTCACTCGTCCTTTTTCTACTAAGGCTAAAGCGATCGCATATTGATCCCCCCGTATAAACCCTTTTGTGCCATCAATGGGGTCTAATGTCCAATAACGGTCTGCTATTTCGCCATTTCCTCGATTTATCCAATTTATAATCTTATTTTCTGTGGCTTCTGGTAATAAGGTTTGAACTTGTTGCGTTACTTGATCTAAGGTTTGGGGATCTTGTTGTAATAAACCAGCGTCTTCCTCAGCAATAATGGGATCATCGGGGAAATATTGAGCTAAAGCTTGACAAATAATTGCTTGTGCGCTAAAATCAGCAATCGTGACAGGACTTTCATCAGGTTTTTCAATCGTTAACGCTTTTTGCTGCTGACGAATAGTATCACAGAGTTGGGAAGCAAGACGGGTAGTAGCGATCGCAATTTCTCGTTCTTTAGCGTAGGTCATTGTTAAAGCAAGATCAGAATCAAGATTATTATACAGTTCTCTAATTGAAGACGTTTCGTTATTCTGTCATGGTTCACGAAATACAAAGCAATCATAGAAAAGTATTAGCATTGGGGAGAATGAAACCGCCTTACCCCATTAAACCCTTAATCTGACTCGCACTATCAGCAGCCGCAAGGGTTTCCGCTTTAGCAGCCTGTTGTGCTAAAGTTTCAGGAGAATTCAATAAATTTAACACTACTTCCTCCAAGATTTCCGAGGTTAACTCCTGCTGATCAAACATTTGTGCTGCACCTGCTTCCACAAACACTTTTGCATTATAAGTCTGATGATCTTCTGCTGCGTAGGGATAGGGGATAAGAAGAGACGGAGTACGAGTAATGGCTAATTCTGTTAGTGTACCCGCCCCTGCCCGACTAATGGCTAAATTTGCCCGTTGTAGGAGTCCCGCCATATTATCATAAAAAGGAAAGGCGAAATAATGAGGATGGGGAAATTTTTCTGTATCTGGGTCTTGATTTCCCGTTAAATGTACAACATACGCTCCTTTTTCCAGCCAAGGTGTCACACTTTCTCTCACTAACTGGTTAACTGCGATCGCACCTTGAGAACCTCCCACCACTACAATTAAAGTTGCATCCTCTGGAATGGGTAAATCTAGGGGTTGAGAGGTATAAAATTGGGATCTAACTGGGGTACTAACCCATTTAGTCTGACAATCTTTTAAATATTGAGCCGTTCCCTCAAATCCTAGGGCAACCGTTTGACACAAACGGCCAAACGTACGAGTGACTTTCCCCGGAATATAATTAGATTCGTGTAAAATAACAGGAATTCCTTGCCAACGGGCTGCTAAAATGGCAGGTGCAGCGATATATCCCCCTGTTGTAAAGACTAAATCGATTTTTTCTTCTTTTAATAGTTTTTTGACCTTAAAGATAGAGGTAACCAAACCTGTTGCAACGGTGACGGTTTTCCAACTGAGACGAGTTTGGAAACCTTCCACATTAACCGTGTGTAACGGGTAAGATTTAGGAACAAGAGTTTGTTCTAAACGATTAGGCACACCTAACCACTGAATTTTATCATTTTCAAATTGTTCTGCTACCGCTAAGGCAGGAAACAGATGTCCACCCGTACCACTTGCTGCGATTAATAATCGAACCATTGTCAACTCAGAATGTAGAATTTAGAATTATAGCTTAAATCAAAAGGTGCAACCTTATACCGCATTATCACAGTTAGGCTGCACCTGAGAATTGAAAATTAACGACAAGTTTGGTTAAACTTTATTCAAAGTCTTTGCGTCCGGGATTACGGGTGGGGTCGCTAGACAGAAAACCAAAGATAAATAGGGCAAGAAATAGCCCAACCACAATATAAACAGCAATTTTGAGCGTTAACATCCTAAGTTTCTCCTTTCAAAATGGGGATTTGAGTTATGAGTGTAAAAGATCACTTTGACCACTTTACCCCATTTCGGAGCTTCGGTGAACAGGTTTGCTGGTTTCGGGTTTCAGGTATCAGGTGTCGGGTTTCGGGTTTCGGGTTTCGGGTTTCGGGTTTCGGGTTTCAGGTGTCGGGTTTCGGGTATTCTCCCCACACTCCCCATCATTCCATTGATAACTTATAATTCATAATTCATTTGTCAAGATCAGATATAATTCCCTAAACTCCTACTAATCCCCTTGGCTTTATCCCTATGAATGACCTTATACTCGCTGTTAAAGATTTAACTATCTCTTTCCCTGATGAAGATAATGATAATAAACGCAAACAAGTGGTTAGGAATCTCAGTTTTAATCTTAAAAAAGGGGAAATACTTGGAATTGTCGGTGAATCAGGTTCAGGAAAATCTCTGACTTCCTTAGCTATTATGGGACTGATTCCTTCTTCGGGTCAAATTGATGAAGAGAGTGAGATTAATTACTATTTTAACCACGATTTGAATAAATTTAACTTAGCAGAGAAAGAGAAACAAAATCTTGGTATTTCAGAAGGAAAAGATCATCTTAACCTCTTAACATTAACTAACAGTCAAAAAACACGCTATCGAGGTGGCATCATTTCTATGATTTTCCAAGAACCGATGAGTGCGTTTAACCCAGTTTATACCATTGGTTTTCAATTAACAGAAGCAATAGAATTACACCAAAAAATGAGTCCTGCTGAAAAAAAGATTAAACCTAAAGATAAGGCCAAGAACCGTGCAATCACTCTACTAGAAGACGTACAATTACCTGAACCAGCAAAGTTATTAAAAAAATATCCTCATGAATTATCAGGAGGACAATTACAACGGGTTATGATAGCAATGGCACTATCTTGTAATCCGAGAATTTTAATAGCGGATGAACCTACAACTGCTTTAGATGTGACTACCCAAAAAGAGATTTTAAAAGTCTTAAAAGAGGTACAAGCAAAGCCTGATAATAAAGACCTATCGATTATTTTTATTTCCCATGATTTAGGCGTTATTAATGAAATTTCAGATCGAGTTTTAGTGATGTATCAAGGAGAGAAGCAAGAAGAATTAACTACCGAAAAATCTGATACTTTAGTGACTCAAAAACATCTGTTTGAACATCTTGCTAATCCGCCTCAAGAAGCCTACACAAAAGGACTTTTAGCTTGTTTACCCCGTCTGAACAAAAAATTAAAACGTCTTCCTACGGTAAAAGACTACTTAGACGAGAACAAAGAACAGAATAGACAGGAAGTTCTCAGTAGTGATGAGATTACTTTAGAAGAAGAAAAAAGTCAGCTTGAGAAAATAATAAAGAGAGGACTTATTTTATCTGTCAAAGATTTATCTGTTACTTACGGAAAAGCAGGATTTTTTGGCAATAAAGAAGGAAAACAAGCAGTTGAGAAGGTTAGTTTTGAGGTTTATCGAGGGGAAACATTAGGAATTGTCGGAGAATCAGGCTGCGGTAAATCGACCTTAGCTCGTGCTATTTTACGGCTAATTTCATCCAAGGGAGTTATTAACTTTTATCCTAATCCTAATGATAAAAAACCTGAGCATTTATCGACTTATAAAACAGGAAGTGAAGATTTACAAGCATTAAGAAAAAAGATCCAAATCGTTTTTCAAAATCCTTATAATTCTCTAAATCCTCGAATGACAATTGGTGCAGCAATCATAGAACCAATGATTATTCATAATATGTTTAATCATGAGAACGAAGAAAAAAGCAATGAAAAACCGAGAAAAAATAGTAAAAAGAAAAAAGATAGGAAAAGAATCGAACGAGCAATTCGACTATTAGGAGATGTAGGATTAGGCAAAAAAGTCCCCAAAGATGCTTCAAATTTAGATCCAAAAGATAACCCTTATTTTAACCGTTATCCTCATGAACTATCAGGAGGTCAACGTCAACGGGTCTGTATTGCTCGTGCTTTAGCATTAGAACCCAGTTTAATTATTTGTGATGAGTCTGTTTCCGCATTAGATGTTTCTGTACAAGCAGAAGTTTTAAATCTTCTCAAAGAATTGCAAGAAGAAAAACAGTTAACCTATTTATTTATTTCCCATGATTTAAGTGTCGTGCGTTTTATGAGCGATCGCATTATGGTAATGAAAGATGGGAAAACAGTAGAAAGAACCAAGGAACAAGACTCAGTTCGACCTTCCTATGAAATTATTCAACGGGATAACATTAGCGATTATACCCAAAAACTGTTAGATGCCATTCCTGCCTTTCCCGAAGATAAATTTAATTAAGAAATTTCTTGTTGATATCTATCATCGGTTTACCTTATCAATGAATACCTAATAACGGTTAACTGTTCATTGATAACTGTACCAATTTTTAATTGGTGAGATATGCTGAAGATAGGATAATCTTATCCTAGCCAAATATACTGAACTCCATGAAACTAAGTATGAACGTTTTAATTCCCCGATTTGTAAAAGCTGCTTACCGCAAAGAACCGATTTCTAGTTTTATCGTGATTCTTGGTTCAGTAGATGCGGTTATGGGTGGTGTTAGCGGTCGTTTAAGTCTTTTCTCCCTAGGAATCGGTATTACCTTACTTGCTTTTATCGTTCGCTGGTGGAATACCCAAGCAGTCTCTCCCGTTGTCTCCGAAGAAACGCCTAGACGCTATTTACCCCCTAGTCCAACCCAACCTCCCTTACCCCATCTCACTCACCGTCAACGACATCATTAAAGTAGGTTAGGATTAATATTTGCTTATGCGTGTCGTGATTCAACGGGTCACCTCGTCTCAGGTATCTGTCAATGGTCAAATTATTGGAAACATTGGACAGGGACTCAATCTTTTAGTGGGAATTACCCAGAGCGATACAGAATCTGTCTTAAACTGGATGGTGAATAAATGTCTTACCTTGCGGTTGTTTCCCGATGAACAAGGCCAACCTTGGCGACAATCGATAGAAGATATTCAAGGAGAATTGTTAGTTATTAGCCAATTTACCCTATATGGTGACTGTCGCAAGGGTCGTCGTCCTTCTTTTAGCGATGCTGCTAGTCCAAGAGTTGCTGAAACCCTTTATAATCAATTTGTCGCTAAACTTCGTCAGAGTGGTTTGAAGGTAGAAACAGGTCAATTTGGTGCGATGATGCAAGTTAGCATTGATAACGAAGGCCCAGTGACTTTAATATTGGAACGTTAAATAGGTTCAACCAGATTTTTTCCTGAATTTCGCCTAGGAAATTGTTCTCAAAAAAATACAAATAAACTATAATTAAGAATGTATGGAATTTCCTGACATTTCCGATGGTCAATGACTAGGATGATAACAAGCAATCATTATAAGGGTTAAAAGATGGACATGGCATCAGAACAACAAGTCAAGCATTACCTAGCCTATTGGTTTTTATTAGGAAAAAAAGTCGTTATTCCCCTTCAAGATCAAACAATTTGTCCGAAATTAGTCTATGATGGGGAGAAATATTCTTCAGAATTTGAGCAATGTTGGCAAACTATTACATTACCTCGCCACAAAGATTCTTATTTAGAAGGAACAACACAAACGATTCAAGAGTTACTATCATCCAAATGGGATATTACCGAATGTGCTAATTGTAAAATGCCTGTTCCTATGATTATTTTGGGGACACAAGCGTTAGGTTGTCCCTGCTTTGATTTACCCTCTTGGCCAAATGATGAATTACCGACACCTAAAGTTCCCTCTAATAATAAAAATCAACTTCTTAGGATACGTCAAAAATTAGCTCGATGGCACAATGATGAGGGGGATTGAGAGCAGATGATAGAATAAATTTTTGAGCAGTTAAATAGGAATATATAGCACTTTCTAGTTAAATACTTTTAAAAACGGATTAGGTTGTATAATAAAGACTAATCATTTTCTGCGCTGGGATTTCTCTAAAAAAAATGACAACTTATGATCAAGATACATGGGGTTGGAAACTGCAAAAATGGATACAGCAATCACAAGAATGGTGGGAATTGCAAGTCCGTGATTTATTTAACCAATCTCCTAAACTTCCCCAAATCACGCCGCCTAATCTATCAATATTAGAATTAATTTTACAGGGACTCTTAATTATTATCGCCATCTTCTTAATCTTTTGGGGCATTCTTCGTATTGTTCGTTTAGTTCGAGATTATTATTCATCTCAACCCAAAGCAAAACGCCAAAAACAATCTGCTGAACCAGAATTAAAGACAGAAGAATGGTTAAAACGATCGCAACAATTTCAACAGCAGGAAGACTATTATCAAGCTTGTCGTTGTCTTTATTTAGCGATGTTGCAATATCTTGATGACCAACATCTTTTGATAATGGAAAAAAGTCGAACCGATGAAGAATATAGCTACCTCATTTTTAGTAATCTTCCCCATCCTTCTCCTTATGAAACCCTGTTACAAATTCATCAAAAACTCTGCTTCTCTTCTGTAAAAGCAACAGTAGGAGACTATAATCAATGTCAACAAGCTTATAGAGAAATTATCAATGGATAAATAACTGATGAGTGATCACTGATCACTGAGAGTGCGATCGCTCATTGCCGACTAACGTTAAGATAGAAACGGTGATCATAATCGCTCACCCATCGTAACTGACAGAAAAGCAATGGTTCAAACTCCTACCTCTCCAACGCAAAAAGTCTCTAAACTAGAACGGATTAAAGAACAGAGTACCTTTCTCCGTGAACCCCTCGCCAGCCAACTTTTAGAAGATACAACACATTTTACTGAAGAAGCCGTGCAAATTCTCAAGTTTCATGGCTCATATCAGCAGGATAATCGGGATAATCGGGTAAAAGGACAGGAAAAAGACTATCAATTTATGCTACGAACCCGAAGTCCGGGGGGATACATACCAGCCGAACTTTATCTTACCCTTGAGCATCTCTCCAATGAATACGGCAACTCTACCCTACGAGTCACGACCCGTCAAGGATTTCAAGTCCACGGCATTCTCAAGAAAAACCTTAAAGCAGCTATCTCTGCTATTGTGAAGAGCATGGGATCAACCCTTGGTGCTTGTGGTGATTTAAACCGTAACGTGATGGCTCCTCCTGCACCTTTTAAAAATCGCCCAGAATACCAATATGCGTGGCAATATGCCGATAATGTTGCAGATTTGCTCACCCCCCAAACTGGTGCATATTATGAAATTTGGTTAGATGGGGACAAGGTAATTAGCGCAGAAGAAGCCCCAGAAGTCAAAGAATCTCGTCAAAAAGCAGCTAATAACACTAATTTTGCTGATTCTGAAGAACCAATTTATGGGGAACATTATATGCCCCGTAAGTTCAAGTGTTCAGTGACAGTACCGGGGGATAATTCCATTGATGTCTATACCCATGATGTCAGTTTAGTCGTTATAACCGATGATGCAGGGAATTTAGAGGGATTTAACGTCTTAGTCGGCGGTGGAATGGGACGAACCCACAACAAAGAGGAAACCTTTGCTCGAATTGCTGATCCCTTGGGATATGTGCCGAAAGAAGCGGTGTATGATTTAATAAAGGCGATTGTCGCAACCCAACGAGATTATGGCGATCGCACTAACCGTCGTCACGCTAGAATGAAATATTTAATCAACGATTGGGGAATTGAGCAATTCCGTCAAAAGGTAGAGGAATATTTCGGAACATCCATAGCAGCTTATAAGGACTTACCTGACTGGAAATATCAAGACTTTTTGGGTTGGAATGAACAAGGAGACGGTAAGTTATTCTTAGGAATTTCCGTTGAAAATGGTCGAGTTAAGGACGAAGGAAGCTTTCAGCTAAAGACAGCTTTAAAAGCGATTATTGAGCAGTTTAAGCTACCCATGCGTCTAACGGCTAACCATAACATCATTCTCTATGAGATTGATCCTGAAAATCGTCCTGTTATCGATGATATTCTGCATCAACATGGAATTATTACCGATCCTGCTGAAATTGAGTCCTTAACTCGATTTTCAATGGCTTGTCCGGCTTACCCTACCTGCGGACTTGCGATCGCTGAATCAGAGCGTGTTTTACCCGGTATTGTGGAACGACTGAGAGCCTTATTAGATAAGCTAGGAATGGCGAAGGAAACCTTTGTTATTCGGATGACAGGCTGTCCTAATGGTTGTGCAAGACCTTATATGGCAGAATTGGGCTTTGTGGGAAGTCTTCCTGATACCTATCAAGTTTGGTTAGGGGGAAGTGGCGATCAAACCCGTTTAAGTGAGCCTTATGTCCAAAAGCTACCGATTAAGGAATTAGAGAGCTTTTTTGAACCTATCTTTGTTTATTTCCGAGACAGTAAGCAAACAGATGAAGGTTTTGGAGATTTCTGTCATCGAGTTGGCTTTGATGCGCTACGACAATTTTCCGAAACTTATACCCCCAGTAAAAAGCGTCGGGTGCGTAAAAATCAGAAACGGGTCAGTGTGATGGATGGAATGTTTGAACGCTTAAAAGCTGCATCTGAAACAGAAGGCCGTCCGATGAATCACATCATTAATGATGCTTTAGAAGCCTATTTTGCTCAGAAGTCAGAATAAGGAAAGCATCAATTATTAGTCTGTTTAAGGGGCGTAATCATTACGCCCTTTAAATGATGGGAACTGCGAAGATATCAAATTTGTCACTGTTAAATGTTTAGTTTCTTAACCCAAACTCTAGTTAACCAAGACATACCCCCAACTAACAAGAGCGCAATGATATTAGAGGGTTCAGGAACAGATTGACTTGTAAAGACATAAGCTGAACCACTCCCATTTCCATTATCATCATCCCCCGGATTGCCTATTAGAGCCTGATTACCAGATAATGATACAGAAAAACCAAATTGATCACTTGCTGCACCATCAGGAGCAGTTAATTTTTGTAAGAAATTACCCGTAGTAACATCAAACAGATAAGCTGAACCACTCTCATTTCCATTATCATCATCAAAAATACTACCCACTAAAGCGATATTGCCATCCAAGGAGACAGAAGTGCCAAATCGATCATCGGCTGCACTATCAGGGGCAGTTAATTTTTGCAATAAATTCCCTGTGGTGACATCAAACAGATAAGCTGAACCACTATTACTGGCATTATCATCATCAAAAGGACTGCCCACTAGAGCTATATTGCCATCCAAGGAGACAGAAGTGCCAAATCTATCACTTGCTGCACCATCAGGGGCGGTTAACTTTCGTAAGAAATCACCCATAGTGGCATCAAAGAGATAAGCTGAACCACTCCCATCCCCATTATCATCATCAAAAATACTACCCACTAAAGCCCTATTACCCGATAATGATACAGATACGCCAAATTGATCACCTGCTGCACCATCAGGGGCGGTTAACTTTTGTAAGAAATCGCCCATAGTGGCATCAAAGAGAAAAGCTGAACCACTCCCATTTCCGTTATCATCATCCCCCGGACGACCCACCAAAGCCCTATTGTCTGACAATGACACAGCATCTCCAAATCGATCAAAGGCTGCACTATCATCGATTTTTAAATCTTGTATTAAATCACCTGTGGTGGCATCAAAAAGAAAAGCTAAACCACTATTAGTCCCAAGCACATCATTCCCCGGACTACCCACTAAAATCCTATTGTCTGACAATGATAATGATATAGATACGCCAAATTGATCACCCACTTCAGCATTAGGGGAAGTTAACTTGTACAATAAATCCCCTGTGGTGGTATCAAAAAGATAAGCTGAACCAATATCATTACTACCCTCGGTCACAAAAGGACTACCCACCAAAGCCCTATGGTTATCTAATGAGACAGAAGAGCCAAAAACATCACCAAATGAACCATCAGGGGCGAGTAATTTTCGCTCAAAGTCAAAGGCAATAGCCGCATCAACGGACAATAAACCGAAGGATAAACCAAGGACGGAAACAAAAACATAAGATTGTCTAAACATTACTCAAAGACTCCTCACCATAAATAACTAATGGCAATTATAAGCAAATCTTACAGAACAGGATCAAATTTATATCTTATTTAAGTTTGTTTTTATATAGTGCTACCCATTGAGCAATGATAGAAAATCTCGCAATTACGCCTTCATGGTAATATGTTTTCCTTGTCGAACAATTCTAAACCCTGCTTTTTCAAAGGCTTTAATTGCCCGTTGATGATTAATTAATTCACGGAAGACTTTGTTGTTAAAAATTGACTGCAAATAATCTCTATAATCATAACCCAAGTTGAAAGGGGAGAAAGAAATTGTATTGTTCTTACTTGCCCATCCTCCACCATTCAAAAATTGTTCCCAACCCTACAAAAATCGTTCCCGACCCCACAGAAATCGTTCCCGACCCCACAGAAATCGTTCCCAACCTTACAAAAATCGTTCCCGACCTCACAAAAATCGTTCCCGACCTCACAGAAATCGTTCCCGACCTTACAGAAATCGTTCCTGACCTTACAGAAATCATTCCCGACTTCACAAAAATCGTTCCCGACCTTACAGAAATCGTTTTCTGTCAGTAAAGAATTATTACAAATGCTTTGTGAATAACTTTTATAAGACGGTTAATGATTTATAATTGATATTAAGTAATTAATATTTGCTAGTTAACTCTTCATTTGTGCATAGGAGAAAAATAATTATGGCAATTTCCGAACCCATCGACCAATTCTTAAACCGTGCTTCCGTCGCCATCAATAATGCTTTGACCGTCCCTGAAATTAAAACAGCCCTCAAGGAATTTGGTTACACCGAGAATAAAATCAAACAAGGTAAAACCCTTTATGAAGCCGCCCTAAACGCTACTCAAGAACAGCGTAAAGGCTATGGAGAGCAAATCACCGCAACCGAATCATTTAATACCCTTTGGCAAACAGCAAAAGCCAGTTATATGCGTTGCGTTAAAATTAGCCGTGTTGCCTTTAAAAAAGAGAGCGGGCTATTAACTGAATTAGGATTAAATGGCAGTCGAAAAGAGAGCTTTTCTGGTTGGTTATCTCAAGCCAATCAATTTTATCAGAACACATTAAACAATGCCAAAGTCTTAAAAGGACTGCAAACTTATGGCATAACTAAAGCCAAATTAGAAGCCTATTACAAAGAAACAAAAGCCGTCGAAACTGCCAGTTTAACCCAAGAAAAAGAAAAAGGAGAGGCTCAACATTCTACCCAAGTAAGGGATCAAGCCATTGATAAATTAAGTGATTGGTTAAGCGATTTTATTGCGATCGCCAGAATTGCTTTAGAAGAAGAACCCCAACGCTTAGAAAGTTTAGGAATTACTGTTAGCAGTTAACCGTTAGAACGACGGGAAAGTGCGCCGACTGCACCAAAAACAATTAAACCAATAACTGCAATGGGTTCAGGAGTCGTAGGAGTATCGGTGGGGTTAACATCCCCATTAATGGCGATAAATCCACCCCCATCAACATTAGCTGAATCAGAAGCCTCTAAGAAAACCGAGCCGCCATCTGCATTTGTACCATAAAGACGGAACTGTACCGCACTACTTTGGGGAGCGAGACTGCTTAAATCTAAGGTATAGGTTGTGAAATTAAACGCTAAATCAATCGTTCCTAAATCACTGCTAAAACCATCGATACTCGAACGTAGGGTTAAATCGAGATTAGTGTCGTCCTGACGAGCATTGAGTTGCAAGTTGGTGAAATCAAAGTCAAATCCTGCAGTCGGTGCTACCTCAAATTCAATGTATTGAGTTAAGTCTAAACTAGACTCTGTATTCCAGTCGGTGAATCCAAAATTTCCCTCGATATCATCGAGATTTCTAAAGTTGAGTTCTGCACTACTAACATTGCTATCAGTGGTATCCGCAGCAACTGGAAAAGTTGCCATACCAGTATCAAAATCATTCCATCCCGCAATAACGACGGCATTTGCAGGAGCAACAGAAGCCACACTCATGAGGGTAAGAGGCGTTAAAACAGAGAGTAATTTTTTCATTTCTTTTATTATTAGTATGGTTATCTTGAATAAAAATTGATGCAGCCTTAAAACATCCAGACCCTAACATATTACCGAGGAGGAAACCAAGATACTTATGATAGGGAAAGTGAATTAGTCTGATAATATTTGCTTATTTGAGGCAGGGGAAGTTTTTATTCTCTCAAATTCTGACAGTCTGAAGGCTGAAGCTACACAGACAAAGCCTCCCTTCGGAGACTTTTTGATAGAATAAGGAACAGCAATCATAGTAGTCACTTTTGAACTTATGCCAGCTAAGGATATTTATCATGATTCTGTCAAGAATGCCTTGATTAAAAATGGTTGGAGAATTACAGATGATCCCTTAAGTCTTAAAATAGGCAATAAGGATCTCTTTATTGATATAGCAGCCGAAAAACTCTTAGTCGCTGAAAAAGAAGAACAAAAAATTGCGGTAGAAGTTAAAAGTTTTATCGGGACAT
>JBFRWB010000238.1:0-6022 GCA_051439375.1 Microcystaceae cyanobacterium | reverse complement strand
GCAACAGAAGCAGCTAAAGTCGAAACGGCTAAGAGAAAACCGACACAACTAATTTGGCTAGAAATTTTCATTTTAATCTCCTTAAAGTTATTAGACTTGGAAAAGGTTGGACTAATGGATGATTAATCAGTAAAGGAAGAATCCAAAAGTAAAGCTTTTTTGGGAAAGATATTATTATCTAGTTGCAATTAAAACAGCAATTAAGAACGATTATAAAAACTACCACCATTTTTCCAAGGACTACGATTGACAAAGCCGCCACCATTGCTACGATTCACAAAGTCGCTACCGCCACGATTGACAAAGCCACCACCACCACCCCGATTAGCAAACCCCGCAAGTGTTTGTCCTTGTGCTACTGAAAATTTTGATAGATTCACACCTCGCTTTTCTATTGCATTAGTCAGGCGAGAAAGACGCTCTTCTATATTAACAACAGTGTTACTGTTAACTGGTATTGAGCAGTTAGCTGAGGCTGTGGGAATACTTAAAGTTGATACGGCCAATAAACAACCGACTAAAGTTATTTGGGAAGTCTTTGACACAGGTTTTGCTCCTAATAAGGTAACATTTTTAGAGAGAATGATAAAAAAAGAAAAGGGCGTTATTTTTCTTCTTTAGTAACGATTATAAAAACCGCCACCATTGCGCCAAGGACTACGATTGACGAAGCCACCGCCACCACTACGATTGGCAAATCCTCCCCGATATCGATTGACAAAGCCACCGCCTCCGCTACGATTAGCAAATCCTGCGACAATTTGTCCTTCTGTTTCTAAACAATTAGATTGCGTTATACCTCGCTGTTGCATTGCATTAGTCAAGCGAGAAAGACGATATTCAATATTAGTTTCAGTCTCCCCTTTCATCAATACTAGGGAATGAGCTTGTGCTGCGGAAACACTTAAGGTTGAGACAGCTAATAAAAAACCCACAAAGGTCATTTGGGTGGTCTTTGACACTGGTTTTGTTCCTCTAAGGTAACACTCCCAGAGAGTTTAACATAAATGAGAAAAGATTACCACAATTATTAAGTTTATTGAATTTATTCTTTGATTTCCTCTAAAGTGTGCCACAATTACTTTGTCTTGCTGTTTATTGTGATGGACAAATCATCATGTATAAGAAATTACCATTAATTGTGCTAGGTTTAGGTTTAGTCACTGGGTTGGCTTTGCCCCGTCCCAGTTTAGCTGATACTGTGATTGAAAGGGTTGCGAGAACGGGAGTTTTAAATGTTAGTAAGAGAACCAATTTAGTTCCCTTTGCTTATGTTGATGACCAAGATAAGTTAACTGGATATTCGGTAGAACTTGTCGAATTAATTAGAGAAACCTTAGAAGCGGAATTGGACAAAGAAATCAAAATAAAAGTTGTTGTTGATGACACCTTAGACGAGCGAATTGTCAGTGTTTTGACAGGAGAAGTTGATATTGCCTGTGATACCACTTTTACTTGGCAACGAGATAAATTTGTTGATTTTTCTGTCGCTTATGCTATCTCCGGAATTAAAGTATTTGTCAAAAAAGATAGTGATTTTTCACAGTCTAATTCTCTCAAGGATAGACGAATTGGACTGGTTACTAAGCTAATTAATCCGGCCTCTCTTAAAGTGATTGAAGAACGAGTAACCGTTGTTCCTGTAGAAAGTCTTGAAGCAGGATTAGAAGCGGTTACAAAAGGAGAAATAGATGGGTTTGCCTTTGATGGAACGATCTTAGAAGGCATGAGACAAACCTTAGATAATCCTGATGATTATAAGGTTATCCCTAATGAGTCTTATTTTAGACATGGAATTGCTTGTATGGTACCTGAAAATAACTCTGCTTTCTTGCACTTAGTTAACTTTACCATTATCAGAATGATGGACGGTTATATCAATGGTGATCCTCGTTATGTTGAAATAGTTAACCGTTACTTTGGTAAAGAAGGTGTGGTTGAGGTTGAACCTCAAACGATTAAGAATTTCTTTGAATCAGTTATTATGACCCGTGAGCAAATTCCACCCCAAGGGATTGTAACGGAAGTATCAGAAAGCGACTAATTATATAGACTTCCCAAGTAATAGAATAATAGCCTAACGGTTAGAGGATCACACTCAATTCAATTGTGATCCTCCTTGTTCTAATTGGGGTGAATCGTTCAAGGAAAACCAGTATTTTATAAGCGATCGCAGCTACATTAGGGGTTTTGATTAATAAATAAAGAGATAGGTATTTTTTCTGTATCTTATTAACTTTTATTAAGTTATTTTCTGATGATCTTGGCCATTTCCTCACCTTGACTTATAACTGGACTAAGTGTATTTATTGGGATAGATACAACATTTAACCGTATTTTAAGACGGTCTTAACTATTCTCACAATTTCTCTCAATTTCTATCCCTTTAGATGAATATTGTAACGCAAACCTTTTACTCTTAATTCTCTAGGCCAAGATCATGACAAATGATGTCATTTTTGAACCATTACATTTTCGTAATTTGACCGTAAAAAATCGTATTTTTCGCTCTAATATTTCAGGGCGATTTGATAACTACGACGGGTCAGGAAATCAAGCACGAATTAACTGGGAAGAAAAATTTGCAAAAGGAGGAGTGGGTGCAATTATTTCCTCTTTTGTTCCCGTATCAATTGAGGGAAGAATTGTCCCTAGTTATGCGATGATTGACCGAGATGATCGTATTCCTTTTTGGCGGGCTGTTGGTAATAAAGTTCATGAATATGACTGTAAATTTCTGATGCAGTTAAGTCATTCAGGCCGTCAAAGAGATATTGGTGGCGTTGAAAATCCTGATGTGGCTTGGAGTTCAACCTATCATACAGAATCGTTTCATGGTTTGCTGTGTCGTTCCATTACTAAAGAGGAAATAAAAACCGTTGTACAGAAATTTGCAGATGGGGCTAGACGGGCAAGAGAAGCGGGATTAGATGGGGTAGAATTACATGGGGCGAATGGTTATATGATTACCCAGTTTTTAAGTTCTGGCATTAATAATCGTACCGATGAATATGGCGGTTCATTAGAAAATCGAGCGCGGTTTTTATTAGACATTGTGAAAGCGGTTCGTAAAGAGGTGGGAGATGATTTTCACTTCCAAATGAAGATTAGTGCTATTGATTATAATGATGCGGTAATTCCTTGGGAAAAACAGGGAAATACGTTAGAAGAATCGGTGCAGATTTGTCAATGGTTAGAAGAGGCTGGAATTGATGCGATTCATGTGTCAACGGGCAGTATTTTTCCCCATCCCCTTAATCCACCGGGGAAATTTCCCTTAAGAGGTAAGTATGCCACAGATCGGGCAGACAGTTCTTATGACACTATGTTATCTAGTGGCAATCAAACCTTTCGTAATTTCTTATTATTTAAGTTTCCTCTCTTGCAAGGTATTTTTGAATACTTATGGTATCGCATTCCTAAGCAGGTGTTAAAAGAACCGAATCCTTTTGTGGGAAATCCTATTACTGCCGAAGCGTTAGATGCTGATTTTCGTAAGTTTGTTTCTGTCTCTGAAATCAGTGATTTAATTAATAAGTATCAAGGAATTAGTATTGATCAAGCCAAAGCAATTAAGGATAAAGTGACTATTCCTGTTATTTCTACGGGAGGATATCAACAAGCTTCTTATATTCGTACAGCAATTAATGAGGGGTATTGTGATGCGGTTAGTATGGCGCGGATGTTAATTGCGAATAACGATTTACCCGAATTATTTGCTAAGGGTCATGATGTTCCCCCTAAACCTTGTACTTATTGTAATAAGTGTTTATTGAATACCCTTGAAAATCCTTTAGGCTGTTATGAACCGAACCGCTTTAATGATAATTATCAAAAAATGATTGATGAAGTAATGACAGTTTTTGATGTTGCCCCTTTTCAGTGACCAGTAACCAGTGACCAGTGACCAGTGACCAGTAACCAGTAACCAGTGACCAGTGACCAGTGACCGGTTATTAAGTTAACAGTTATTGGGTTAACAGTTAGTAGTAATTGGTTGATTTTAATACCTGAAACCTGAAACCTGAAACCTGAAACCTAACACCTGACACCTGACACCTGAAACCTGAAACCTGAAACCTAACACCTGACACCTAAAACCCGAAACCTAACACCTGACACCTAAAACCCGAAACCCGAAACCCGAAACCCGAAACCTAAAACAATGACCACAGATATTCCAACAAAACCCTCATTTATGGGTATCATTCAAAAGATTCTCGCCCTCATTGGCGTAATTGTTCTTAGTTTAGCCCTCATTATTTTCGCCACCATTGGACCCCTTCCGGGGAATAATACCTCTGCTTCCTACAGCGATATTAATGAGCATTTTAAATACGGTTCAATTGGGGGGGAATCTACCAATGGTCTTCCCTATTGGATCTGGAAAGTGCTTCCTACCATGTTTCCTGATAAAATGCCCGAAAGTGGTCAAGATTACACCGCTTTTGGTTTTATGCAAGAACCCGATCAGGAATTGCCTATTGGCTTTGCGAAAAGTAAGGTTAATGGTTTAGAGGTAATCACACAAAATTGTGCCACTTGTCATGTAGGAACGGTAAGAAGCAGTAAAACCAGTGAAGCGCAAATTATCACCACCATGCCCTCCCATAACGTTAATTTAGGGGCATATATCCAGTTTTTAAGTTCAGTGGGAACTGATGCTAGATTTAATGCTAGAGAAATGATGCCCTATATTGCAGCAGCAGGGGCAAATTTAAACCCTATTCAGAAGCTTCTCTATCAATTCGTTGCGATTCCCCAAGCGAAAGACGCTTTAGGCATTCAAGCTAAGAAATTCGCTTTTATGGATCGTCAAACGCCTTATGGCCCCGGCCGAGTTGATACCTTTACCCCTTATAAAGCCTTAAGATTTAATTTTCCCACCGATGGCTTAAAAGAAAGCGAAATCAACGGTATTGCTGATTTTCCCCCCGTTTGGGCGCAACGTCCCAGAGAAGGGCTGCAATTACACTGGGATGGTAATAATGATTCCGTAGATGAACGGAATAAAAGTGCATCTCTCGCCCTTGTCCAACCGACAAGTATTAATTTTCCCTCGGTTTTACGGGTAAAAGAGTGGTTAAGAGACGTTCCTCCCCCTAAGTATCCTTTTCCCATTGATCAAGCCCTTGCAGCCAAAGGTAAGGTACTCTATGACAATAATTGCGCTAGTTGTCACGCCTTTGATGGGAAACAAGTGGGAACGGTTGAACCGATTGATAAAATTGGCACAGATTCGGGCAGACTCGACTCTTATACTTATGAATTAGCCTCAAATCAATATACCCTCTTTACGGGGGTGACTTATCAAGGGGAAGATCAACGTTTCACCCATTTTCGTAAAACCAATGGTTATGCCAATTTACCCCTCGATGGGATGTGGTTACGTGCGCCTTACCTACATAATGGTTCAGTGCCTACTCTTTGGGATCTCTTAGAAAAGCCAGAGAATCGTCCTAAAGTCTTTTATCGGGGCTATGATGTCTTTGATTCTCAGAAAGTCGGCTTTGTTTCCGATGTGGCTGAGGAAAATGGCCAAGCATACTTTAAATATGACACTTCTTTACCCGGTAATGGCAATCAAGGTCATGTCTATGGCACTTATTCTGATGAAGAAAAAGCTGCTCTTGTTGAATATATGAAAGGTATTTAGGAGAAAATTATGAATACTTATGCAAAATGGTTTGGTAGAATGGTTTGGCTCGGTATTTTTGTCAATCTGTTCTTTATTATCCCCCTTCTTTTCTTTCCTGAAGCCTTACTTTCCTTCCTCAAGATGCAAATTCCTGTCCCTATTATTTGGGTACGAGCGACGGGATTATTACTACTTGAGATTACCATTATCTATATTCCGGGTGCAATTGATCCCTTTCGCTACAAAGCCACTGCATGGATGTCGGTATTAGTTACAAGGGGAGGGGGTTCATCCTTTTTTATCCTTGCTGTCCTCTTTTTTAACCAAAGTTTAGGATTTTTAACCATTGCTATTGTGGATCTTTTCTTTGGGGTAATACAAGGT
>JBFRWB010000237.1:0-17143 GCA_051439375.1 Microcystaceae cyanobacterium | reverse complement strand
AATTATGCAAAAAAGCCGGCACTATTCTTAAACAAACTCGTAAAAAGATAGATAAAGAACGCCAGAACAACAATCAACCTCCTCTGGCTACCGATAAAGAAATCTTTCGAGAACTCTGCAAAGCCTTTTATCCAGCTTACGATAGAGCGAAAAAAGATAACCTAAGACGCTGTGCTATTGCGCTACTCATTAAAAACGGCTTTAAAATTCCTCAATCTCCTGAAAATCCCCAAGCCTATCTTAAACGACGCAAGAAAAAAGCCAAAGTATCTCGATGGCTGAATTTACTGCTTATTCAAGACAAACAATATCACCTCGCCGCATTTTTCCATCATCATCCTACCCTTCTTCAATCTCCTCCTTGGAAAGTACATCATCTTCACCTGCACTGTTCCCTTGATACCCGTCTTTGGACAGAAGAAGGAACAGCCATTGTTAAAGCTGAAAAATTGGCTAAGACTCATCAAAAAATGGACAACTTTAAGGCTAACGAAGAAGAACAGGAAAACGGATTAACCTCCAAACAGAAATCTAGACAAAAATCCGCACAAACTTCCCTCAAATTGCTAGAAAATAGCGACCTGTTCACTCCGTCCAAGCGTCCCACCTATCAAGGGAATCCTAATATGTACTTAGGGATTAGTATGGGACTAGAAAATGTTCTCATTATTGCTTTGATGGATATTTCCAGAGGGAAACGTCCCACCTATCGCAATCCCAAGCAACTTTTAAACACCAAACGGCAAATCTTAGCCAAACAACCCTCCAAAGTTTCACAAAGCCGTCCTTGTCGAGAAATCACCGATTATCAACTTTTTACCTCTGTGCGCCAAAAACGACAACGTTATAAACATCAACGACATGAAGCCCAGAAAAGAGGGTTATCCAAAGCTTTCCAAGAAAGCAAGCAAGAATCCAGACAGAGACTTTATATCAATCGACAGTTTGCCCAACAAATCATCGCATTTGCTCAAGAACATCAAGTTAGCACCATCGTCTTACCCGACCTAAAATATAAACGAGAAATTATTCAAGCCGAACTAAAAGCTGCCGCCGAACTTAAATTTCCCAACAACGAAACCCTTCAAGATAAATATATCAAAGACCCCTTAATGACCATTAATGACTGGAATTACGGTCAATTAAGAGACTGTATCAGTCGCAAAGCGACCCTATCGGGAATTAACGTCGAAATCGTTCGACAAACAGAGGAAGGAGACTTATACGATAAAGCCAGAGAACTTATTCATACCTTTGTAACGCAACAAGAAATTGCTCAAAGCGTTTCTGCCCAATAAGTTTATAATAATAAACAACAGCACCAGAGCCATGCCGTAAAAAGCCTCTGTCCCTCTGGAGTCAGGGTTTGTTTGATGGATTTATCCGTTTTACTTTCTGTACCCTAGTTTCTGCTCGCACCTGAAGCTGAGTCTGAAATGCTTCACCCCTTCAGACTGATAGGTTGCACCCAGCACAAGGTAATCTGGTCGAGGAAAAATAGCAGTTAAACTGTTACGATTCCGCAGACAAGATGCAGTGAGTCCCCTTGGATGTGAAGTAACGAAATGCCGTACCAAGGATCTTAGCATTATCTTGTGTCAATTGGCACAAGGTAGTGTGGGGGAAATACTCTCAGTGGTGGACTAGAACACTCCTTTTTGGGAGAACTTTTTCGAGGTTTACTGACGAACCTATAGTGAGGGAGAAATCCTTAGTAGGTTGGTCAAATGCCCAAATCCCTCATCCTCTCTATCTTTTAGACGTTACCTTTATGTAACAAATGATATTTTTAAGGGCTAAAATCTTCAAAATTTTGGAGGTTGGTCAAACAGAGGGGAAAAGTCTGACAGGGTAAGGGCTGAAATGGGAAGGGTTTTAATGGTCTTCCTGTACTGGAAACAGTTGAAAGGAGGCAACGAACTCGTAATATTTTATCGATTAGCTTCAATTTTATCCTCTCATAGAGAGAGGTTATTTTTTGCCTTCATATTCTTTCTAGCTTCATAACCTTGAATAAGGAAAACTTATCTTTTATTAGTTGATTTGTATTGTCTTTAGTGCATTTAAACTGTTTTGGACAAATAAGTCTTGAAACTTTGGAAAACGCTGAAAAAGTTTTTTATTTTTTGTATCGTAGTCATTATCCAAAACCCTCCAAAGCTAGTTATCATAAGAGATACAAGAATTTACGTCAGTAAATTTTGGACAGATAAGTCATGAAAAAATGGTCATTTAGACAAATAAGTCGTGAAAGTACAACTTTTCCCAAAAAATCCAGGGTGCAGGAGTTGAACCTGCCTAAGACGAATTATGAGTTCGTTGCCTCAACCGCTCGGCCAACCCTGGTTATGTCATAATGGAGTTTCATTATAACCTGATTTTTAGCTGACTTAAGAAAAAATTGTTAACCTCTGTTTTTCCCCCCTATACGATATGGATGAATGGATTATCAGTAAGCAGTTTCGCTTTGAAGCAGCGCATCAACTCCCCCATCATGATGGAAAATGTCGCCGTTTGCATGGTCATAGCTGGGTAGGAAAGGTTTATGTCAAAGGAAACGAATTACAGCAAGCAGGAAGTAAGCAGGGAATGCTCATGGACTATGGGGAGATTAAACAGTATTTAAAACCCCTATTGGATAAATTTTTAGATCATCATTATCTTAATGAAACTACTGGCTTAGAAAATCCCACCAGTGAGGCACTTGCCCGTTGGATTTATGATTATTTAGAGGAAATAGGCTTACCCGGCCTCTACGCTGTAGAAATTCAGGAAACCTGTACGTCGGCTTGTTTTTACAGTAAGAATCATCGCCCTCCACTACCCTAAAGATAAAGGGCGATGAGTATTCTAACGTAAAACACCCACTTCAACAGGAAGATTAAGGGTGTTTCCCTTGCGGTTTAACGTGAAGGACAAGCGATCGCCGACGGATAATTGCTCAACGGCCTGTTGTACATCACTCGGATCACTGATAGATTGGCCATTAATCGCTGTAATTATATCTCCAGCTTGTAATCCTGCTTTTTGCGCCGGAGAATTACCCATAACTTTCCCAATTAATACCCCTTTATCTTCTGTAATTGTCCATCCTTGACGGGTTTGAAGTTCCTGTTTAATCTCTTGATTAAGAGCAACCATGGAAATACCCACATAGGGATGTTCTACCTTACCCTTAGTTATTAACTGTTCAGCAATGTCTTCTGCCTTATTAATGGGTATTGCAAAGCCTAAGCCTTGAGCGTTGGCAATAATTGCTGTATTCATGCCAATTACTTCCCCTTTCGCATTTAATAGCGGCCCACCTGAATTACCGGGGTTAATCGCTGCATCGGTTTGGATAAAATCAATACGCTTGTCACCGACCCCAACTTGAAAACTACTGCGGCCAGTTGCGCTAATAATTCCAGTAGTTACCGTATTATCTAACCCTAAAGGATTACCAATAGCGATCGCCCATTCTCCAACTTGAAGACGTTGGGAGTTCCCCAGTCGTACGGTAGGTAGGTTCTCACCATCAATTTTTACCACGGCTACATCAGTAACTCGATCAGTTCCCATTACCTTTCCTTCTAGGGTACGACCATCTTTAAGGGTAACCGTAACTCGATCTGCACCATCTACCACATGAGCATTCGTTAAGATGCGGCCATCCTCATTTACGATAAAACCAGAGCCTGTTCCCCGTTCCACCTTCTGATCAGGTGTTTTGGGTACTTGATTGCCGAAAAAGCCACGGAAAAAGGGATCTTGGAATATTTCGGGAACATCCGATTGTACAGTGCGAGATGCATTAATCCGTACCACAGCAGGGCCAACATCTTGTACAACCTGTGCGACAAAGTTAGTTGGTTGGCTGGTGGGAAGAATAGGAACAGGAGGAGAATTGGGGACGTTTGTAGCGGATTGAGTCAGTTGAGCTTGGTTTAAATTCAGATTACGAGCAACAGCTTCGGAATTATTATATAGATAAGAGCCACCGACTCCCACACCTAACCCCATTAAGATTAAAGAGAGATAGGCGATAGGTTGTTTCCAAGTGGGGACTGGGCTTACATAGTCTTTCATATATTGTTACTCCGTGATAAAGGATGAAAGTCAGCCCGGATGAGGAGCTTAAGAAAACGGCAAAGGAGTGTGGGCTGACATTTATTAGAATAGGCAGTGGCTATGACATCTTCGTGACAAGGAAATGAAATTCTTGTTAAACATAATTTCGTCGGCTTAGTCTATTGTTTTTGAGATACTTTTAAGGCTGCACGATGTAAAAGTGTATGACGATACACTAAATCCTCCATATTTTTCTCATATCCTCCCCCAATGACACAAGCAACGGGATATCCCATCCCAATACAAGTGCTTAAGACTTGCATCTCTCGACGATAAATGCCTTGATTGGTTAAAGCTAATTTGCCTAAGCGATCTTGAACGTGGGTATCAACTCCGGCATCATATAACACTAAATCGGGTTTAATTTGACTCAATAAATCAGATAAATATTGGGCTAAAATCTGTAAGTAACCATCATCATCTAAGCCAATGGGTAAGGGAATATCAAGATCACTGTCTTGTTTTTTATAGGGAAAATTAGCTTCACAGTGCATGGAAAAGGTAAACACCCTTGGTTCATTTTTAAAAATCCATGCTGTCCCATCTCCTTGATGAACATCCAAGTCAACAATTAATAGCTTACTTACCAATTGTTCTGTTAAAAGGGTGGTTGCTGCGATCGCTAAATCGTTAAAAATACAAAACCCTGCACCATAGTTAGGAAACGCATGATGGGTTCCTCCTGCGGTATTGCAAGCAATGCCTGTTTCTAATGCCAGTTTTGCCGTTAATACTGTTCCTGCAACGGCGGTACAGGTTCTTTTGACCAATCCTTCACTCCAAGGCAAGCCAATGCGCCTTTGTGCTTTATTATCTAATGTACCTGTCAAATAACCGTTAACATAGTCTGGGGTATGAACCGATTTAATTAAGTCAGCACTAGGAAATTGAGGGGAAAAGACATCATTAGGGGCAATAATTTTATCTTTTAAAAGTAACTCATAGATTAACTTAAATTTAGGCATGGGGAAACGATGTCCATCGGGAAGCGGCGTGACATAGTTAGGATGATAGACAATAGGTAAAGGCATTTCAGTGAGCAGTCATTTCAGTTATCAGTGAGCAGTTATCAGTGAACAGTAACATAGGCATCTTGCCTTCACTCGTTAATTCCTTAACTAAAACTTACCTTATCAGGAAAACAGTAAAGCCAAGGACGGTTTTTACGAGTCTTTAGTAGATGAGACACCTTTTACATTTCGTTACAATGTAATCAATGAGAGGTGAAACAAAGAATTTCACCCATCAGAATTTTAGGAGGTTACCCTCATGAATGGCAACATTAAAGTCGGCAACTTATTTGGTATTCCCTTTTATGTAAATCCCTCTTGGTTTCTCGTTTTAGGGTTAGTTACCCTCAGTTATGGTGGACAACTCGCAAACTTTCCCCAACTCACTGGGTTAACCCCTTGGCTACTCGGATTAATAGCTGCACTCCTCTTATTTGCATCCGTTGTTGCCCACGAATTAGGTCATAGTTTTGTGGCCATTTCTCAAGGCGTTGGTGTCAAATCAATTACCCTGTTTCTCTTTGGTGGATTAGCCAGTTTAGAAAAAGAAGCCGAAACCCCATTACAATCATTTTTAATTGCGATCGCAGGACCTGTTGTAAGTCTTTTACTATTTGTTTTATTCACCTTAGTTGGTCTTAACTTTGCTCTACCTGCGCCGTTATTGGCAATCATTTCCTTACTCGGTTCAATCAACTTAGTCTTAGGACTCTTTAATTTAATTCCCGGTCTTCCCTTAGACGGTGGAAATATCCTTAAATCAATTGTTTGGAAAGCCACAGGAAATCCAAATCAGGGGGTTATCTTTGCTAGCCGAGTGGGTCAAGTCTTTGGCTGGACTGCGATCGCTTTAGGAGGACTATCTATTTTAGGAATTAGTCAAATCGGTAGTTTTTGGACATTATTAATTGGCTTTTTCCTCCTACAAAATGCAGGAATGTCTGCCCAATCTGCTAAATTCCAAGAAACCGTAAAAGACTACACTGCTGAAGATGCCATCATTCCTAACAGTCCTGTTGTAACCAGTGGATTAACCCTTCGTCAATTCGTCAATGATTATGTAATTGGACAGCGAGAATGGAAAAAGTTCTTAGTCACAGATGAAGTGGGGCAACTCTTAGGAACGCTCACAGTTGATGAACTAAAAACTATCCATACCTCTCAGTGGAATGAGGTCTTAGTTAAAGATTTGGTTCGGGTAGAAAATAACCTTAAAACGGTTAAAGGAAATCAACCCTTACTCGAAGTCATTAAACGCTTAGAAGAAGAAAATATTCCTCAATTGACAGTTTTAGGAGACAATGGAAACGTCTTAGGCTTGTTAGAAAAAACATCCGTTATCCAGTTTTTACAACGGCAAGTATCCAGCAAAACCGCTTAATCAGTGATAAGGTGTGAGGTTTAAATGTCTAGAAGCTAGAACCTAAAACCTCGTACCTGAAACCTCGTACTTCATACCTAAAACCCAAAACCTCGTACCTAAAACCTCGTACCTCATACCTAGACCCTAAAATCTCGCACCTAAAACCTCGTACCTCACACCTAGAACCTGAAACTAGGTGTTAGTTTAACTCTATCATCGGGCATAATAAGCAAGAGGAGAAACGATTTATCAATCTTTTTTCATTTTTTACTCTTACAAATAAGCTATCCTTAACCAGATAACTTGTGGATAACATGACCTTGGTGATCTTATATGAGCTACTGTGTCAATCCCTCTTGTCCTCAGCCCAAAAATCCTAAAAATGCCCAAGTTTGTCAAGCGTGCGGGTCAAGTCTGCGACTTCATAATCGCTATCAAATTTTGGGAATTCTGGGAAAAGGTGGATTTGGTGCAACGTTCGCGGCGGCTGATCTGTCTTTGCCCGGTACACCTGTCTGTGTCGTTAAACAACTGAGGCCAGCCACCGATGATGAAAATGTCTATCGCATGGCGAAGCAACTCTTTGAAAGAGAAGCCGAAACCTTGGGAAAAGTGGGTAATCATCCTCAAGTTCCTCGTTTATTAGATTATTTTGAAGAATCACAGCAATTTTATCTTCTTCAAGAATATGTTAAAGGTCAAAACCTCCATCAAGAAATTAAGAAAAAAGGACCCTTTCCCGAAGCAGGGGTTAAACAGTTTTTAAGCGAGATTTTACCGATTCTTACTTACATTCATAGTCAAAAAGTTATTCATCGTGATATTAAACCTGCTAACTTAATCCGTCGTCAAACTGACCGCAAATTAGTCGTGATTGACTTTGGTGCGGTAAAAACCCAAGTTAATACCGTATTAGCAGCTTCTTCGAGTCAAACCGCCCTAACCGCCTTTGCTGTAGGAACGGCTGGATTTGCTCCCCCCGAACAAATGGCCATGCGTCCTGTTTATGCGAGTGATGTCTATGCGGTTGGCGTAACCTGCGTTTATCTATTAACAGGAAAATCCCCCAAGGAAATTGGCTGTGATCCCTCCACTGGCGAAATTGCATGGGAACCCTATGTAACACTCAATGAGAAGTTTGCTGAAGTCTTGAAAAAAATGCTGGAGGTGTCGGTTAAACATCGCTTTAAAACCGCACAGGAAGTTCTAGACGCAATGGATGTACTTCCCTATGAGGAGGGAATGCTCCAAAGTATGATCACTATGCCCGTTTCTAAGCCTAATCTCAATGAAAATACTAATAATCATCAAGCTTCCCCTGTGACGGGTTTATCTAGGGCAAATCGAGGGTCTAATAGCTCAATTTCAAGAGTTAGAACCAGTTCGACACCCAGTACAGAAATCTCTCCCAGAACAAGAGGGAATTATGCTTCAGATACTCAATTAGGCGGTAATTCTCCTGCAACGGGGATGTCAACGAATGTTCGTTCTTCTCGACTTAACACTTCAATGCGTTCTCCGTCAAACAGTAGTATTGCAGGTCCTGCTGGTAATATGAATTTTCAAGTGGCGGGGACTGCGGCTAATCCGAAAAAAAAGGCAAAAGAAGTCACAGGTATTAAAAAACCCAAAAAATTAACCGCTAAAGCGATTTTAGAAGCCTATCAAAAGGGGAGAAAGGACTTTACACAACAGGATTTACCAGAGGTAAATTTAGCCCGTGCCAATCTTCAGGGAATTAATTTTTATGAGTCAAAGATGGAAGAGTCTAACTTTCAAGGTTGTAATCTTTCTAGGGCGGATTTTGGACGCACAAATTTATATAAAGCTCGTTTAAAAAACGCGAATCTGACGGATGCTTATCTAGGCTATGCTGATCTCGGTGATGCAGATTTAAGTAAGGCGAATTTAGCAGGGGCTAATTTGAAATATGCGAACTTGCGAGGGGCTAATCTTTGTGGGGCTAATCTTGCAGATGCTCATGTGACAGAAGATCAATTAAAATTAGCTAGAACTAATTGGAGTACAGTAATGCCTAGTGGTAAATGGGGATTGTGGTAAAAAATAAGACCACAAGAATTAGGGTAAATAAGCATAACAGTGACCGAATATAAACGATTATAAAAGTAAAAAAAGGCTTAACCAAAGTTAAGCCCTAGAATAAGAGTCAATCATTAAATGCTAGTAAGTTAGCGTCGTCTTCCACGAGGACGAGAATAAGAACGAGACTTGCTACCAAAGCTTGAATTACTACGGGTACGAGTGGGACGGGAATTACCCGAAGGTTTCAGCTTATTATTACCATAACCTGAGCCAGTAGATTTACTAGCATTAGGATTAGTAGGACGCTTAGTGGCAGAAGTCGAAGGGCTTCGGCGTAAATTTCCTGTTGTTCGCAGATTTTGGCGATTTTTCTCTACAGGAGGAGCAGTATTGTACTTAGAACGGTAACTGGTTACGGCATCATCATAAGTCCGTCCATAACCTCCCACACCTGTCATTACTCCACCCGATGAATACACAGGAGGAACATAATAACGAGGACTAAAGAGCATACTACCGATTGCCTGTCCTGCTAATGCACCCGCAAACGGTGTCCAAAAACTCGAACGTTGTTGTACAATTACGGTTTCAGGTCGTCCTGTTTGGGGGTTCGTTTGGGTTTCTGTGACTGAATGGACATACTCAATTTTAAAATCTTCAGTCAGATACAAAACCCCTTCATTTCCATTGACTTCTAAAGTGGTGCTTTCCCCTTGCTGAATTTGTTCATCGGTTAACCGCGCCATTTGCAGCTTATCGGTTTTAAAAACAGGGGGAACACCCGCAGGCGTATTCAGTAACATTAGGGTGTAAGTGCCATCTAGGTCGTTATATTCAGCTTGCTGCACAGGAAAGCGACCACTGGATACTTGATTAAGGGGTTTAGACACCCGATTACTCGTATTACTAACATTTCCTTGGGATAGATTAGAAGAAGGTGAACCACAGGCCACCATGGTTAAGCCAAGGTTTAAGACCATAAACAGAGTTAAAAGTCGTCGTATCATAGATTTTAAGGTTAAGGGTAAGTGAAATACTAAAAAAAGCAGTTTACAGGGGAACTAATTCGGGAAAATTGACTAAAAGCTGTTCATCTGTCAGTATATCGCCAAGTTGTGCGGGAGAAAAATGAACTTGAATTGCTTTTAACTTACCATTATATTGCAGATTAATTAAAGCTTTTAAGCCATACTCTAAGGCTTCAAAATCCGCTAAATTAGTTTCAAGGTCGGGAGATTCCCCTGTATAGGCTACTGTGATCATAACAATGACGTTAGCCGTCACTGGTAAAGATAAGGGTGTGTTTTCCTCACTTGTGTCATCGAAATCGGGTTCACTCAGGTAGCGTTGTGCTGAGTCGGTAAATAGTTCGGTGACATAATCTCCCGCTTCTCCTTCATTCCAGACAATATCGCCTTCATTAGCGGCTGAACGCCAATTATAGCGCATTTCTATTAACTTTTGACAGATATCAACCAATCCTTCCCCTAAAACGTCGAAATCTCCTTCACTATCAACGGCTGCTCTTCCTTGCTGATTGAGAATTCCTAATAAGGGTGCAACATTATCCCCTGAGAGATGAACAAACAGACGGGTTACCCCATAGCGGGTTTTTCCTGTCATTTTATTAAAGCGATCGCGTAAACCCATAGTACGTTATTTTAAAGTTAATAATAGAGATTCTAGGTGTCAGGTGTCAGGTTTTTGGTTTTAGGTTTTAAATGCTTAACCTTTTAGTTTTTTAACCTGAACTGAAGTTATCTTAAGCTTATTGGAACGACACTGGCAAGTATTTAACCTCAAAAGTTTCATCCTATCTTGTGGTTATCTGTTATATGATGGTTCAAAGCACTAAGCTTTACAGAGAAAAAATCATGGTATTAATCACGGACTATCAACTTAAAGAACTCTATGAAATCGATGATTATTTATGGATACAAGAAACGGTAAATCGCTTAAAAGCCAAAAGATTGACAGAATTAGATTTAGAAAACTTAATTGAGGAGTTAGAAGACTTAGGCAAGGAAAAAAGGCATCAAGTAGAAAGTCTGCTAGAGCAAATTATTTGCCATTTATTACTTTTAGAATATTGGTCAAATGAAAGAGAGAGAAATAAACGACATTGGCAAGCAGAAATCCTTAGTTTCCGTATTCAACTTAATAAACGACTAACCACTAATTTTCGTAACTATCTTCAAGATAACCTCTCAAATATCTATAATGATTGCCGTGATTATGTGAAAATAAAGTCTGGATTAGATAATTTTCCTGAAAACTGTCCTTATACATTAGAGCAGCTATTGGATAAAAATTGGCTACCAATTGACGAATAGGAAAGTTAAACATCTATTCTTTCATTACTTAAAAATAATGAAATTTACTACTTAAAACGTATGACTTTAACCCTTGAAGAAAAAAGAAAAAAAGCCCTAGCCATTGCTAAACACTGTATGAATGTGTTAGAAAAAGACTTTAAAGCAGAAGAAGTAATTTTATTTGGTTCATTACGAGGAGATGCACCTTGGCACGAAAAATCTGACCTTGATTTAGCCGTAAAAGGACTATCTGAAGACGCATGGTGGGAAGCTTATAGTGTCATTGAAAGAATCATACCGCCATGGTTAACCTTCGACTTAGTTTCTCTAGAAAAAGCTCCCTCTTATCTACGAGAATATATTCTACAAACCTATCCTATGTCTGATAACCCTTATCTAGCTCTAAAAGAACGTTTAGAGACAGAAATTATTGCCTTAGATGAAACGGTTAATACCCTTTCATCCTTACTTGAACAAGCCAAGAATATCCCAGATATTGCTTTAATTCCAGCTTTAGCCAGTTATATCACCGACTTTTATACCAGTTGTGAACGTCTGAGCGAAAGGGTTGCTGTTTCTTTGGATGGTGGCTTACCCCAAGGAGAAAATTGGCATGAACAATTATTGTCTCAAGTAGCTAATACAGGAACGAATGGTCGTCCTCCTTTATGGCCAAGTTCTTTACGCTTAGAATTAGATGAATATCGTAAATTTCGTCATCTGAATCGCCATAATTATAATTATAAACTACAAGCTGATAAAGTGTTATTATTAGCACAAAAGGTTAATTCTGTGGCTCATCAGGTGAAAAGTGCTGTTAATCAATTTAACCAATGGTTAAAACAGCAAGCTAATAATAAAGAGTAAGGGATATTTAGGACAATAAAAACTTGCCAAATCTTTATTCGTCCAATATTTTCCGACTGTTAACTGCTAACTGTTATAACCTACTTAAAAATTATCCGTTTCGGGAGCAGGTGTAACCGCACCCGGTTGATTAAGAAATAGATTTCCTGCACCATCATTTTGATAGATACAACTAATTCTAGGATTCCCTTCCAATGGGCCGGTAAATCCAAAGGTATTCATACGATTTTTACAGTTTCGCACCTGCTCATTACTGACTAACCGTTGTTTTTCTAAAATTGACCAGTTATTACGACGCAATACACACCCCGGCTGCATTTTCGGTTGGGTCACATAAACATTAAAGGGATTTAATGTAATAAAGACTCTTAAATCGCTAACAATAGCACTTGCCCCAAATTGAGCGCATAAATCCGCATTCGGTGCGCTGCGGTCGATGACCTCCCTAGACGCCACATTTTGCGGACTAAAACTAGCAGTTGAACTAAAACCAATACCCACACCGACACCTAGGATAAAGATGCCACCAATTAAGGCGATTGTACCGTAATTAAGCTTAAAGCCGCCATCACCTGATGATTCAGGATAGCGAGAAGGTTGGGGGTTAGGACGGGAGGAATAACGAGAACTACGACGACTCATAACCAAACAAATATCTAGAGCAAATCACTTTAGATCCTAACATTCGTTCCCAGAAATTCAGTTAAACAGTTCTATCTGTAAATCTTCATCCTCTCGGATAGCCAGCGATCGCTTGACTTGTCCTAAATAAACTGGGTTTGTAACCCCTGACTGGGGATGACGTAAGGTACGGGCTCGAATGGTCATTAAATGGTCTCCTCCCAAATCAGTTCTACCATAAGAAAAGAGGTCATAAGCAGCTTGTTTAAGGGTTGCTTCAAGCTGAGTTGAATTGATATCTTGAGGAACGGTAATCACTGCTTTATTCGCCCCGTTATCATAAACTAAGGCATATCTTACTGCATCAGGAATGGTAACTCGCTCAAAAAATCCAAGACCAAGTCCAAAAAAGCCAATGGTGAGAACGGCCATAAAGCTTGTGACCCCTACAAGGCGAAAACGAATCCCCCACTGGACAAAAAAGGCTAAGATAGTTAAAACGAGGAATAACAGGGTTAAAATTCCTGACCATTTGGTGTAAGTAGCTAAATCCGATGACAATAGGTTATCAAACATGGAAAAGTGCAAAAATCAGTCTTTTCACTTTAAGACGATTGGGAAGGGAAAATCAAGCCTAGACTTAATAAAAAGATTAAGAAAGTATTAATAGGCCATATTTACCGTATAAAGTTTAACAAAAAAAGATATTTTGTTTATCAAAAGGTTAATGACCAATAGGGTTTGGCTCAAGTCATCTTGACCCTTTGCTTTTATCAAGAAACGATAACCTAATCCTTAAGATTTTGAAAATTCTGTATATTTTCGGGCAGTTGTCCGCCAACAGTTTGCTATGATCATAAGTGTAAGGAAACAAGAGAACATAAATCCCGTCACCTAACATGACATTAGTTCCCAAAATTTTCTCGCATTTCTGTTATCTTTCAGTATCTTTAGTTACACCAACTTCTTAAATGGATCAAAGAGGTCTATCTTAAGAAGCAGGAGGTTATTATGTCTTCTCCGTCTCGCAAAATCATCCTACTTAGTAGTTGTACCAAAGAAAGTAGTGACACAGCAGCGAAGGTTATTTGCGAAAACTTTCCCTTCTCGATGCACCTCAAATTATCCGAACCGCTTAAAAATGCAGTACACGCCCTTTATGGTAAAAGCTGCGCCCACAACGCCTACGAAAAATATCAAGAATCGCCGCATCAAGATTTCTTAGGATTAGCTCCTCGTCAAGCTTATAGCCACATGGCTGATTGGATCAAAAAACACTACGGAATGGACTTTTGCGCTAATATTCTCTGTCGAATTATCGAAAATTTTGGCTCAAAACGGTTATTTGTTATCTCAGAATTAGAACATCCCGATGAAGCCCAACCCTTAATTGAATTAGTGGGACAGGAAAATGTTTTGCACTTACAAATTCATGCTGAAGCGTCGGAAAGTAATATAAGTTCAACCTCAGAAATTCAAGGGGTTAAGCTACCTAAAATTCGGACACATCAAGTTGCCCATCCCAAAGACAGACAACACATTTTAAAAAATCGCATCTACGATTATGTTCACTATTGGATTGAAGATCGAGATGGATTTGCCGGGTTTTCCAGAGTTGCCTAAAAAATTGGACTGAGGTGATTAACTTCGCAAAATGATGCTTAATTGTGTTGCTATTTCCTCGCAGCCTTTTACAATGATTAAACAGATAAAAAAGTTTCTCACTCTAAAAACCCATGCACATCTTGAAACTTTTGATCATTTTGGGCTGCTTGTGTTTCAGTTGGGGACTGTCAGCCTCAGCCACCTTAGCAACCTCTTTGAGCGAACGATGGGGTGACTATCCTCATTGGAATCATCAACCATCGCTATCCCACACTACAGGAGATATTCATTATCCTGAGCAATTTAGTGGTACATGGCAAGTTACTAGCACCTTAGTCGAACAAATTGCGCCCCTTGCACCCACCCTTAAAACACCGGGGTTTGAGGATAATCGTCGTTATCTTCAAGAGCCTTTGGGTTTTAAGGTTCGTTTTCAACCAGAATCTTCAGAATATTCTTACAGTTGGGCAATTCCTTCCCTTGTAAATTCTTCTTTAACTATTGTTGCTGACCGTCGCTACAATGCAACCGAGATTTCCCGTGCTTATCTAGGAGAATCAGCCGTTTTAGGGATTGAAGTTGATTTAAAACCCTCTCCTCGCTTAACTACCTATTTTCCTGATCAAAGAACCCTTATTTCTACAGTTTTGGGTTATGCAGTAGAAACACCAGACACAAATCATTTCTTTACCGATGAATTGACTCGTCAGCAATTTAGAGAGGAGAGAGGACGTTACCGAAATGAGGTTGAAACGTTGACCGCTTATTATCTTTTAGATTCTAATCACATCGAAGCTGAACAGATCACTGCCATCTATTTGACATCAGATGATCCATCCTATCAAGAAGTCAAAGATCAACCCATTGCACTCTATCGTTATCAGTTATCGTTGGAAAAACTTTCTCTTTAATCGTTTGAGTTCAGCAAACTTTTATGATTTCTCTAAGTTTGCTATAATAGAAGGGTAAGAGACAAGTAAATCTCTAGTAAATTTTACCCATTCAACACAATTAGGAGGGTATGCAGATGATGTTAGAAATTACTCAAGCCCTAGAATTGATTGGTTTATTGACCATCAGCTGTATCATATTGTCACCGCTACTATTATGGGTTCTAGTTCGTGAAACTCACAGCTAGTCATCACACTAATGAATTCTAAGTTAACTGGACAAGGGAGAGCAAAACGAATTTATTTGTTGTCTCCCTTCTATTTTTGATTATTAATAAATAAAAATCAGTTTAAGCTTGTATTCTTTTTAAGAAAGCTTGAACCTTCAGATCAATTCCTGTAATTGCTGTCCCCACTACTACTGCATCTGCGCCTAATGCTAAGGCCTTTTTTGCCATTTCTGGGGTAGTAATTCCTCCCTCACAAATAATAGGAACTGATAAATTTTCTATCATCCTTTGCAGTAGATCATCACTAGGGGGTTGCTGATTTTTTGTTTCTTTAGTGTAGCCATAAAGCGTTGTTCCAACACAATCAACCCCTGCTTGAGTTGCTGCGATCGCATTGTCTAAACTATCTACATCGGCCATCACCCATTTCCCTAAATCTTGCTGTATCTTCTCCACTAAATTAGCCATTGTTTCCCCATCTGGACGTTCCCTTAAAGTTGCGTCAATGGCAATAATATCCGCCCCTGCTTTAGCAATTTCTACTGCATCAGAAAAGCGAGGCGTAATGTAAACTTCATAATTAGAAATTACTTGTTTCCAGAGGCCAATAATTAAGGTATCCGGTAACCATTCTCGGACTTTAGCAACATGATCTGGGGTGTCAATTCTTACTCCATTTACGCCTTGATTAATCGCTGCTTTGGCCATTGCTGCAATTATATTAGGATCATGAAGAGGAGAGTCTTTTGGGGCTTGACAAGAGACAATTAAGGGATTGCCTTTTAGGTGATCAGCTAGGGTTAGTTTGCTCATCGGTTTCCGTCACTAAGATTTCAGGTTTTATACTTTCTGAGGGACTCTCACTTAACTTTTGAAGTTCCTTTAGCTGCTTGTTTTGTTTTGCTATTTCTAGACGCTGTTTAATGAGGCTAAAACTAGAGACTAGCAAGCCAATAAAGATACCCAATGCTAAAGTAATCACTAGGATTAAAGCCAAGGAACTTTCAACCTGTGTCAGAATAAAATCAATGGTAACAGGTTCAGCATTTTGCAAGGCAAAAACAACAAAGAAAAAAGAGATAAACAGGGCAAGAATCAGGAAAAAATACTGCATAATCAAGAATGAGAACTCACTATTTCGAGAGAAAAATTAGAGTGGATTGTTAAGTTTCTATCTTAACTCAATTTGCTAATTATTTATATTATAGCAAAGTATCTATGGGTTGGGCGCAAGCCTTGCGCCCCTACAAAATTATGTTAATTTGAATTTGAACAAATTTAATATCAGTAATAATCTTAAAAGCTGAGGCTAATCAGATTCAAATTGATTGACGCAGGTTTTTATTAACAACTAAACTTACAGATATTGAACCCAACGTCTCATTAATTCTACTGTAAAGGAATAATGATTATTCTCCTGTTTAATCACATCATAATGATCGCATCATTTTTGTTCAGGGGAATGATTTTATTATGTACTTATCAACAAATAGGAAAGCTCATTCCACAACACAACTACAAACTTGAGATACAAACTTCGCAAATAGAAAACTCTACAGTCAGTTATACTAGAATAGACAAAATGGGTGATCAGTCCAAGCTTCATGAATCTTTCCACAGTCAAGGTCATTAATTTTCTAGATGTTGTGCCAATGTGCCAGCAAACAGACTCTCTACAACAGTTATTTGACCAGATTTCTGCTCAACCCTGTCATCACTTTGTGATCACCACTCACAGTCAATATCCCGTAGGATTGGTCTTGAGCCATGAGTTACTGTCTTTCTTTACATCCAATCAGCAAAAAGTGACTCAAAGCTCGTCAAGACTTTCCCTAACTGATATATGGAATTGTCCTATCAGCCAATTATCTGATCTCATTCATCCCCTAACTCTGATTTCATCTCAAACCTCTCTCACCACCTTATCAAGCCAATTATTAGCATTTAACCCACCTAACTACGTTATTGTAGATGAACAACAACGCTGCTTAGGATTACTGGATCTGAATTCTTCTCTTCAAGCGTTAGTAAAGTTTACATCTGTCTCTTATACACATCTCCTAGCCCACAAGACGTCTAATGTCATCTC
>JBFRWB010000236.1:0-6191 GCA_051439375.1 Microcystaceae cyanobacterium | reverse complement strand
AATAGAGCTTGACCTTATCCCAACCTTGCTCAACCGCAGTTTTAATCCCTCTGAGCAATTCCTCATTGGTCAGCCCTTTATTGATCCCATCCCGCATTCTCTGGGTTCCTGCTTCCGGGGCAAAGGTTAGCCCAGATTTGCGCGTTCCGCCGATAATCTGGGCAATATTTTCATCGAACCGATCGACCCGTTGACTGGGTAGGGAAAGGGAAATATTCTCGTTTTTGAGGCGGTTTTTGATTTCTAACCCCACCGCAGGTAAGGCTAAATAATCGGAACAACTGAGGGATAATAGGGAAAATTCGTTATATCCTGTCTCTCTGATGCCTTTTTCTATGGCATCAATTATTTTTTCTGGCTCTACATCTCTTGCAGGACGGGTTAACATACCGGGTTGACAAAAGCGACACCCTCGTGTGCAGCCGCGACGAATTTCTACGACCAGACGATCATGGATGGTTTCCACATAGGGAACTAAACCGATACCATAGGATGGCATGGGAGGGGCAACTCGTCGTAAAATACGCTTGGGTACATCAGGATGATTGGGGATAACTGCCCCTTCTTCGGTCATATCGTAGAATTTAGGGACATAAACGCCGGGTATTTGTGCTAAATCTAATAGTAAGGCTGCTTTACTTAATTCTGCTTTTTTTCCTTCCTCTAGTATTAAGCCAATTTCGGGTAATAATTCTTCTCCATCTCCTAAGGCCATAAAGTCAAAAAAGTCGGCAAAGGGTTCAGGATTCGAGGTTGCAGTTTGTCCTCCTGCAAAAATGAGGGGATAACTATCATTTTCTCTTTCTTGCCATGTTAGCGGAATATTTGCTAAGTCTAACATTTCTAGGATGTTAGTTGCCCCTAATTCGTAACTAAGGTTAAAGCCTAAAATATCAAAGTCTAGTAGAGATTTCTTTGATTCTAGAGCAAATAAGGGGATTTCCTCCTCTTTTAGCTTGTCTGCTAAGTCGGGTGCAGGGAGATAGGCGCGATCGCACAATTGGCGAGGTTGAGCATTTAAGATATTGTAGAGGATGATATGCCCTAAATTAGAAGCCCCTAACTCGTAAATTTCGGGATAAGTCAGCACCCAGCGCACAGTTGCTTGTTCCCACGGTTTATGAATTGCTCCTTTTTCGTTTCCTAGATAACGAGCGGGTTTTTGAATATCTGCATTGATTAGCGTTTTAACATTAGCCACGAAAACTTAAAACCTCCGATTATCAACCAATAGCCATTTTAGATCATTCTTGCTTAATCAAACAGAGAGATTGTTAGAAGGTGATTTGATTCAAGTATAATGTATAACTTAGCGTTTAATAAAAGTAACAGTTATCAGGTTAAATCTTATCTAAACTAAAAGTGTCTTTAAATTACTAATTTTTGTAACAAGTAGGTTATAACACTCGGAGAGTAGAGAATACAATAAAGATTATAGATTCTTGTACTAAACCATGAGCGACTATCCTGATTTTAGCAACAACGATTATCAAATTCTTTCTGAATTAGGACATAACTTAACAGGGGGAAGGGTTACTTATTTAGGGTTACACATTCCGACACAAACTAAAGTGGTTTTAAAAACATTTCAATTTTTAGGAAAAAGCGACTGGAAAGCAACGAATTATGATGCATATCAACAGGAAACCGAAGCATTAAAACGGTTAAGTCATCCGAATATTCCTCGTTATTTAGATACTTTTGAGACAACCGATGGGTTTTGTTTAGTTCAACAATATTTAGAGGCAGAATCTTTAGCAACATCTCGTAATTGGGAATTACAAGAGATTAAAAAAATTGCGGTTTCGGTTTTAAGGATTTTAGCTTACTTACAGTCTCAAGCTCCATCCATTATTCACCGAGATATTAAACCAGAAAACATTTTAGTTGAAAAGATTTCTTCTCAATCGTCTGTTGAAACGGAAGATATTTCTCATCCTTCTCCCGTTGAAAAAGGGGAAGGTATTAAAGAAGATATTTCCTCTCATTCTCCTATTAAAAATGGGGGAGATATTAAGGTCTATTTGGTTGATTTTGGGTTTGCCAGAATAGGAAGTGAAAACTTAGCAGCAAGCAGTATGGTAAAAGGAACAATGGGATTTATGCCCCCTGAACAATTATTTAATAGAGAATTAAAGAAAGCATCCGATTTATATGGGTTAGGAATGACTTTAATCTGTTTACTGACAGGAATTAATTCTAATGATATTGGAAATTATATGGATGAAGAATATAGAATTCATTTTCAACATTTAATTCCACCTATGGAAAGAGGCTGGTTAAGTTGGTTAGAGAAGATGGTTAACCCTATGGTAAAAGAGAGATATCAAAGTGCAGCAGCAGCGTTAAGAGCGTTAGAATCAATTGATGTAACCCAGTTACCTAAAGTAAGATTAGAGCAGCAAGCATTAGAGACAAAAGCAGCCATTTGGGGGGACACTTGTACAGTAAATATGACGGTTATCAATCCTATTCCTAATACGTTATTATCAGGATGGTGGGAAGTTGCACCGAACCCAAATGATCCCCCCCATACTGCTTATGATCACCCTTGGATAGAGATTATACCTCATCGTTTTGAAGGGAATATCACAGATTTTCAAGTTAAAATTGATACGAAGCAGTTATTACCTATGCAACGTTACCAGAGAAAATTAATTTTACACACCAATTCTGATCCTGAAACCTATCAAACAAATTTAACCATTGCAACAGGGGAAGTTTTTTATGAAAGTCAAATCATTAGTGGATACCTTATTATAGGAATGATCTTATTAATCGTAGCTATTTTAGGCGGTTATATAACTGCTATGATATCTACTTTTTTTGGTGATTTTTTGTGGATGCTTATCCTCTTATTAATTAGCTTACCGCTTTTAAGATTTCCGCTACAGGATGTCGTTGATTCATCGGTGAATATTTTATTAATTCGTTCTATTTTAAATCTACTTGGTAAGTTATTTAACTTAATTGGCAAGTTGTTTAATAAATCTTCTACTTCTATTGTTCCAGCTGGTAGTTTTATTCTTATAGTAGGAATGATTATAAATGTTATTGGTGTTCTTGGTGTCATTCATGTAGTTATTACAGCTATTTATATTTCAGCAATAATTATTATTCCCCTAGATATTGCTAAATCAATTATTGTAGTATTCTTCCGAGGATGTCACAATCTATATACTAACGTTGGACTCAATAATAATAATGCGAAAGTATTAGGGTTATTAATGATAACGTTAGGAATCAGTCTGGGAAGTTGGGGATGGATAATAACTGAATATTTAACAGCAAATTATCCTATCCAAATAACTATGAGTAGTGGGTTAATGACTTGGATAGGTATTTCAGTTATTTCTATTCTTGTTCTGTTAATTAACGGGAGTTCTCTCTTTTTCGGACATTTCTTTAAGTTACTGAAAACTTGTAAATCTTACCATCAAAATAAATCTACTTTAATTAAAAGATAATTTAATCAGAATGGATAAATGGGTGTTTAGGGGGTAGAAAAATCTCCTTTAGAGCCTTTATTGAAGCATATATTGAAAATTTAATCAGTGATAAAATTGGTCTTCCTAAAGCTAACGTGCAAAATTGGGATGCTCCCTTTGAGGAATTTGAGCAAAATGAGGAGAGAATTTTATCAGTGATGATGGCTATGGCAATTATTGGGGAAGCCAGTAAGAATATTCCTAATGAGTTTCGCTGTCTTTATCTACAAGTAGAATGGCGAAAAATGGCAGGAATACAAGATAAAATTATTCATGATTATTCTGAGGTCAATTTGAGGGTTCTTTGGCAAACGTCTCAAATCAATATAACTGATTTCATTGTCAAAATGAAACCTCTTATTAATGAACAAACATGAGTAATTTTTATTGATTATGACAGATTCAAGGGCAAGTTATTCAGATTTACCGCAGAGATGGATTAAAACAAAACTGGCTGAACTGTGCTTTAATTCTCAAAATAATATGGTAGATGGTTCATTTTTTGTAGAGACGTTCCATATAACATCTCTACAGGTTTGTACAAGCAATTTATTCTTCTGAATTTTATTCCTTTTCAGCAGAAGATTTCCCTTTTTTAAATTTAATCGTTCCCCAAGATTTTTCTTGAGTTTGTTCATTGTTTTCTTCTAAGGTAAGCAAAGGTAACGTTTCCGCTTCTGTTTTTTCTTCTGGAGGAGACTCAACGGTTTCACCTGCGAGATATTTTTTCATGGCTGCTACATCCCCTCGACTTGCTGCTTGTTTTACGTTCCGCTTAAGGTGAGCTTGTGCGATCGCTTCTTCTTTAGATAAAGAACTGGTTTCAAAGCATTTTTCAAGGTCTTTATATAGTCCAACTCGTCGCACTTTAACATAGTGATCTCGTTCGGTGTCTAGTAGTTTTGACATTAGTTCGAGGTGCATGGTATCTTCTTGGCAGAGTTCAGCTAAGATGTCCCATTCGTCGCTACCAAGGAGTTTTTGGTCATCTGCGCCCGGCCGTGGGTCCTTAAAGGGTTCTCCCATCACTTCTCGGTATATTTTGGGGAGACTGTCATCAAATTCGTGTTTGTCTTCTACCCAAATACGGCGAATTTCGCTTAATTCTTCTTGAGTAATTAAAACAACGTCTTTGTACTCATCAGGGGCGTTTTGACGGATAGACATTTGTGCTTCTAAGACACTTCTTAACCAATATTCTCGCCATTGACGAACATAAGGACCCGGAATCGGTTCGACTTTTTCTGAGCCAAATAACTCGACTTTTCCATGCAGCCGACGAAAATCTCGACGGTATCTATCATTAGGTTCATCTAGATCGTTACGAAGGTCTAAAAGTGGCTGTAACCATTCTTTTTCTTTGTCATTTTGAATCATAGCCTCCATTGACTTATCTTTGCTAACCATCGTACATACCCAACAACCTAACCGAGAATCACCACAGCTAGGGGTAGAGGTATCCACGACTAAAGGACATTCGTTATCTTCTGTTGCCCCTCGGTAAAGGTTAAATAAGTCTTTATTGTCGTTTCCCCAAGGATTTTCCCATTGCATTAAATACATCCAAACTTCATCAGTTCGCCAGTCTTCTATGGGGCTATAAACAAGTGAGTTAGGAAGACGAGAATTAGGACTTAAACGCTCTCGCAATCTGCCAGCCTCGTGTTTTTTCATTGTTGCTGCACGTTTTGCACTTTCGGCTTTACGGGTTCCCAATACGAGGATCGTCTCTCCATTTGCTCTTACTGCGTTACGAATAAAGTAATTAACAGGTTGTATTTTCATTCTATCTGTACACCAACGAAAGCCATGGCGAGGTGCAGGATAACCTTTTCCCATCAAACATACCCAAAAACTGGCGTTAACCATAGGATGCAGTAATTGTGGACGAAATGGCATCTGTTTTTCATTAGCAGCTATACTTATCTTGTTTATACATTTACGAACCCAAACAGAAACAATTGGATTTTCAACTAAAGTGTCAGTTGTAATCACATAGATCGTCTTTTGCCGTTTTTCAATCGGTAGTTTTGCGATCGCATTCCAAACTAATTGTAAGACTGCTGTACTATCTTTTCCCCATGAAACTCCAATAATCCAAGGAATGTGATCAGCGCAGTATAAATCCTGAATTTCTTGGGTTAGTTTATCTATATCTTTAATAAAATCATCTACAGTACGATTAGGGAAGATAGACGCTTGAATACTATTCATGTTTGGAATCCGTGATTTCCTCGATACCTAGATAATTGTAAGGTAGGTATGATGAAAGAGTAAGTATTAACTTTGTCAATTTTGATTAGCTTTCACTATGTTAGAACAACCATCTCATCACGGAACAACTAACCAGCCTTCTCAAGACACAGATACACAGGATTATTTACAAGATGTTAAATTGCAGTTTAATCAGGCTATCAATACCTATTTTGGGGAATTTTACCAAAATAATTGCTATCTTGGCTTAATATTCGACCAAGGAAAGCGAAAAATGATACAAATCAATGTACCTGCTGATGAGTTATACAAGTTACTTCTAGCTAAACCTTCGTCAGATAAAAATAATGATCCTGATGCTGGAAAAAATCGCCCAGAGGTTAAAGGCCATGTAGATGAAGTCAAGGATTATATTTTGTCACGAGTTGAACAAGATAAACCTTGGATTTTGGGAACTCTCACCGCTAATGTTAATCCTGAAAGAATCGA
>JBFRWB010000235.1:0-31578 GCA_051439375.1 Microcystaceae cyanobacterium | reverse complement strand
ATAATTCCTTCAAACTCTTCAGTTGTCTAGGTTCAGGGCGGGTCGCTTCGCTCTCGCTTTCAACCGCGCATTTACCAATATATCCAATCCCCCTATCCTTGTCAATACTTTTTCTAAAAAAAAATTTTTTGGTCTGCATTCCCCTCTCTGCAAAGGTTTCAGGCTTTCCATTCTTCCTAAATCTATATACCTTAAAAAGAAACTTTTGGTAACTTTTGAAAATCTTTTTTCGGGCGATCGCTCTTTATCCCCACACGCACCGATATGTTAACGTCTAGGCATGGTTCTGTCTTTGCGATCGCCCAAAGACTCTGTTACTTCTCTATACGGTAATTATTTTAATAGAGTTTATGTACCAATATTTGAGACAAACCTCATAAAAGATTGATTTGAGTTGCTTTTTGCTGTAGTTTATCATGGAGAAGTTGATAAATTCCAATGTTAGGAGAAATAGAAATTGTATAATTTTCAATTAAATATTGACCATTAGCATCCATAAGTGCAGCAAAGGGAACTCTATATATAGAGTCTTGTGGGATAAAAACAACGTTCTGATTAGAGTCTGTGGGTAAAAATTCAGCAATGGGCTCAATTAAAATTTGATGAAGCTGATACAAGCAATCTTTGTTATTACGACAGCCTGTATTGCTCAAATATTTATCTAATTTATTCGTATTTTCTCCTCTTACATTTAATAAGGATAACTGAACAAGATTATCAAATGAGAATGGTTGACCTTCTAATAAATTAGCATCATTGTCTTGAGTGTTTCCTCTCTCAGCAATTTGAGAGTTAATTGCAGGAGAAAAAATAATCGCTAAAATGGTAGAAGCTAATACAACAATTGCTATTTTCTTTTGACGAATGATATACCATGAACATCCTAAGAATGCTCCACCAATTATCAGACTAGATACAATGGTTACTATAGGTAATTGGTTAAAGTTTGTGAAAATTGTTCCTCTGGTTATGCTTACCAGTTGAGTTTTTAAGTCTTTAGGGAGGGATTTTAGCTCAACCTTATCAAGATTAACTAAACGGAAATTAATCTCTCCATTAGGGTTAACTATCCAGATTAAAAGTTCATTATCAGGAAAATAATAGTCGTCTTGTAACAATGAATATTGAACAAAAGTTGTATTGAGCGATTTAGCAATTTCTTGAATTTTTTCAACTGTTAATTCCTGACTATTTCCTCCTAGTTGATGATACAGTCTTAGAGATTTTCCTCTGTCAGCATAAGATAAAGCTTCCTGATACTTATTTTGAGTAACAAGATTTTTTTGTAACCCTAAGTGATGCCGATTATAATCAGTAACACCAACATAATTATTAGCAAAACCACCAAATACAACCCGATTTTCCTCTAAAAGAACAAATTGTTTAAACACATTTTCTGAATCAGAGAGTTTGTCAGTATATAACAAAGCAAATGGGAGTTCACCAATCCAGCTAACATAATCATTATCATTACGTGATAATGCCTTTTTGAACAAAATTTCTGATTGACTAATAACTCTATCATAATATTCAACTTGTTGTATTAAATTGCCTATTAATAAATCATAAGTTAGATGATGAGGTGCATACAAATAGTTATTTTGAGAATCTTTATTAGATTTGATTAATTTACTTAATGTTTGATCTACTTTAATAGCATTTCCTATTTTTTGATAAAGATAGTATGATTTTAGGTAGGCGTGCCATTTATCTAATTCTCGAAAACCTTGATCTACTTTCTTCAAGTATTGCTCACAATAATTTATTAATTCATCAGCCGATATATTCATATCACTTTCATGCTGGAAACACAAAAGTTTAATTACCTCTATTTCGCCTTCTTGATTTTTATTTCTTTGAAAAATTTGCAAAGCAACTTTTAAATCTTCAAAAGATATTAAATTATCTATCGGATTCACTGCTTCTACGAAGTCACCACTACCAGGAGCGTATGTCTGAGTTATGAACTCAGCATCTGTATTCGTATATGGAGGAAAATTCATCTGAATAGTTTTTCCTTCCAGAGCGGTTCTTCCTTCAGGTAAAATATATTTTTCAACACGATAACTTCCGTTACCAGAACGCCATCTTTTCATAAAATTATCAGGTAGCTTAATAGAATCATCTTGAGCTTTTGCTAAAACTGGATTACCCACTCCTAAGATACCAAAAATAGAAAAGAATAAAACAACAAACTTTAAGAAAATGGTCAACTTCATCAAACTTCACTCCTCAATTTAATAAAATAATAACGATATAAACCTTAAATAAATATATCTCTATTCACTACTCTGTAGAAAAAAGAGGTTTTCCCTGATCTTCTTCTTTCTCAACTGTACCACCTTTTAACAGTTCAGAAAAATTATAATAGTTTCCTTCCTTCTTAATTTGAGGAGTGTCTTGATTTTGATTCTCTGTTTCACTTCCTCTCAATAACCCTGCATTCCCTTCAGGATTTTTACCAATTTCAATTAAATCATCCAAAACTTCAAGCGGATTGTCCGTTGATTCTAAAGTAAACAATAAATCATCCTCATCACAATCAGCCCCTTTCGTTTTTACCGCACAAATGACAGGGGTTTCCTTGGCTTGCCAAGAAGCAGTCGTTGCAGTAACGTACTTAAATTCATCCCTTTCATAAATTTCTTGAAATCGCTGAGAAACCTCCTCACAACGAGCTTTAGGAGTCCACTTTTTACCAAAACGATCATTCTCTGGGTCCCAAACAATAATCGTAACATCATCTTTAAAAGCTGCTCGATTCTTCAACTTAGTCATATATGCAGTTGTCTCTAAATATTTACCTTTCCCACAATAAAACTCTGGGGTACTCGCTGCATTACTGCTACACCCAACAATCGGAGATAAACTGAAGACGGCTAACCCAAACCCTAGCCATTTGATACCTTTCATAGCAATTCTTTGTGATTGAAACAATTTTGGTTGTCATTACCCCACTATAGCGCAACAATCCCAATGTGTAATTGAGGGCTAAAGCCCAACAACAAGGTAAAAAAAGCCTTATAAAAGCTGAAATTATCTAAAAATTATTGAATAAACCGGGTTGATCTTTTGGCGGTTCATTCAAATTATCAACTACATCAAATACAATATATCCACCCATTCCACCGAATAAAACCAATAAAACACTAACAATAACCCATTTTTTGCGATTAAACTTTACATCATCATCCATTTGTAGGTTTTGGCTTTGTAGGCTTGGAATCGTTGTCATATTCCTCTGAATTTGGCTATTAACTGTTACATTATTATTCGTTGGAGGTTCTTTTGTCGGTGTACTTGAAAGAGTTGTCACATTCTTTGAGATTGGATGACTGTTTAAATCATTAATCTCCGTTAATGCTTCTTTCGCCAAAGAATAACGCTGTTTATAATCAGGATGAGTCATTTTCCCTAAAATACTGATTAATTCATCACTCACCTTATGCTTTAACACCTCCGTCAAATATTCCCCCCATTCTACCTCGTCTGAGGCTTCCTGAATTAAAGATAAGGGAGAATTCCCCGTTAACGCTTCAATCGTCACCATTCCTACCGCATACACATCACTACTGTATCTCGGTTTCCCAATTAACTGCTCATTGGCTGCATATCCACGAGTATGAATACCAATTGTAGTCTTTTCATTGTGTGGATAAATCACCTCTTTTACCGCACCAAAATCAATTAAAACAATTTTATTTGTCTGTTGACGCTTAATTAAATTATTTGGGTTAATATCCCGATGAATGACATTATTTTCCTGTAAAAAGCTCAATAACCGCTTTTTCTGTCCACTGCTTACCATTCCCTATTGTATTGCTCAACAACTCCCCTTCAATATACTCTTGAATCAAATAAAACTGCTGATTATCAGAAAAATAAGCCAATAATTCTGGTATTTGCTCATGCTTTTTGCCAAGTTTCTGTAAAACCTCAGCTTCTTTATCAAAGAGACGTTTAGCAACTTTCATCGTTTCCTTATCTGTCTGTTGCGGTTGCAGTTTTTTTACCACACAGTAAGGATGACTGGGTAATTGGGTATCTTTAGCTAAAAAAGTTTGACCAAACCCACCATTCCCCAAAGAAGAGACAATTTGATAACGGTTTGATAATAATGTCATCCCTTAAAATTTCCAAAATTTAAAGCACTAAAGTTATCAATATAGATTTAATATCTAAAGATCACTCAAATTTTAAACAAAAAAACACTTATAATCAAATTATACAAATTTGTCCAGAAATAGTTGGTTTTTGAGGTTCTTTTTAACACAATCATGATCAATCCCAAAGACATTTACCCTCTCCTTATTGAAAAAGCTCAATCTTCTACCCTCATTAAAGAGATTATTATCGGACTAACTTGGACTTATTGTGAAGCAGAAGCGATAGGATTAGCTATGAGTCCAGCGATTCCGACTCGAACGTTACCTTGGTCGGGTACATTGGTGAATCGTTCAACTCAGGAACTAGCGACATGGCTAACATCTTGGGAAAGTTATCCTGCAACGATTGGGATGTCGGTAATTAATGGGGCGATTAATGCAAATAATGATTTAATTAAGTATTCAACTCCAATTAATCCTGAAGGGTCGGCTAATTTAGCAATATTTGAGCATTTCCTACCCCAAATTAAAGGAAAGAAAGTTGTGGTGATTGGTCGCTATCCTAATTTATCTCGTTATCAGGAAATGATGGATATGACGGTAATTGAGCGTCAACCCAGTACGAATGATTTACCAGACCCTGCGGCGGAATATTTGATTCCTGATGCAGATTGGGTCTTTTTAACGGGAACATCGATTATTAATAAAACTTTCCCCCGTTTAGTAGAATTAGCGCAACACAGTCAACTGGTTTTGATGGGACCTACTGTTCCTTGGTTGTCTGAGTTGAAAGACATGGGAATTGATTATTTAGCAGGAGTAGGGGTAACGGATAAAGAAAAGTTAAGACAAACGGTGGCAGAAGGTGGGGGCGTAAGGATTTTTGAAACAGGGGTTCAATACCGAGTTTTATCCTTTAAGGAAAGGTTTTAGGTATTGGGTATCAGGTTTCAGGTGTCAGGTATCAGGTTTCAGGTGTCAGGTGTCAGGTGTCAGGTTTGGAATTCTCCTGTCTTCAATTAGCTTTAATTCTTGTGAGATAAGACCTATAGCGATTTTCCTCAGAAAATCTTAGAAGGTTTCTCAGAAAATCTTAGATAATGTTTCCCAGACTTGTTATTGTGTTCAAATTTTACGAGAAATGGTAGTTTGTTATACGAATGCTGTTATGGATTTGTTCTATTTTTCAGGTCATAAGAGGTAAATCTATCTAAAAAACTGGATTTTTTAGATAAATTATCTTTAATTTATTGGTAAATAACCTTTTAATTTAGCAAAAACTACTGATTTATTAAGTATTTTTGAGGTTTTTCTTCCTTTTTGAAGTCTTCCCTACTAACCATTCCATTGCATCAGGGAAAAATTATGCAATTATTATCTCCTTTTACTACACATAGTCAACAAACGCTTCCTTTGGAAAGTGAACATAGTGGTGAAATGTTTCCAGTTATTTATTCGATTTTATCGCCTCATGCTCTTGTCTCCGTTTTGCAGACTCATTATCCAATTGGAGCGGTTAAACAGTGTCAATTTTGGCATCGGGGGTTAAGTGATACTTATCTAGTGAATATTGATGATCAAGCTTATATTTTGCGCGTATCTCATCACCATTGGCGATCGCAGAATGATATTGGTTTCGAGTTGGAATTATTAGACTTTTTACATCAGTACAATCTTCCCGTTGCTTATCCGATTAAAACTAACAATGATAAGCTTTTTATTGAAATTACAGCCCCTGAAGGAAAACGTTATTTAACCCTATTCACTTACGCATTAGGAACGGTGGCTATTGGGGATATAAATGTTACTCAAGCACGGCTTTTAGGAGAAACAGTGGCTAATATTCATTGTGCATCCCAAGGGTTTAATTCTCTGTTTAAGCGTCAACCTTTAACATTAGATTACCTATTAGATGATTCTTTGGCGGTAATTGTTCCTTTTTTACAACCAAGACAGCAAGACTTAGAGGAATTATTGGAAATTGCTAATGATATTAAGACAGTATTGGCTAAGTTACCGATTCAATCACCTTATTGGTCAGTTTGTTGGGGAGATCCTCACAGTGGTAATGTACATTTTACAACGGATAATCAGTTAACTCTATTTGATTTTGATCAATGTGGTTACGGTTGGCGAATGTTTGATATGGCTAAATTTTTACAAGTTTCAATGCAGGGTGGGTTGAGTCGTCGGGTACAGGAGGCATTTTTCCAAGGATATGAAACTATAGAATCTTTTACCGCTTTAGAAAAAGAATGTTTACAAACTTTGACCCAAACGGCTTACATTTGGTCATGGGCGATTAGTTTAACCGCAACCCAATTTTATGATTACTGTCAGTTAGATAGTGGCTATTTCCGTCAACGGGTACAGCAATTAAAACGATTTACTTCAAGAGATTGGTTATTATTTTAACTCACATCGTAACAGTCTTTTGAACTGTGTTCAACTTGAGACAACCGTGTTGACTGAATGTAATTCTGGAAAATTCTTGTCAAAACTGTCAGAAAATCATAACTTATTTGTTCAACGAAAGAATCAGGGTTTCAGCTATCCATCCGTTACGCAAAATAGAGGGTTTCAAGGCACTGCCCTTGAGCAACTTTTCACGAACTGATATAATTCTGATATTTTGGGTTTCTTGTAGCTATAAACAGTTTCTTGATTTATGGAATCCTTGCTAGATAAGCATTTCAAAGATTTAGGTGGGGTTGAGGTGAATTTTCAGTCAGGAAACGATAACTTTTTGGAAGCGAAAAAGCTAAAAACAAGGATTTTAGAGATAAATTAGTTATATTGTTGGTTTATAGCCTACTTTTTACTTTAAAACTGGCTCTAGTTTAGAATTAATTCTATAATTTTTGCTGTTTGCCAGTTTAATTGATCAATTATGTTCACTGTAATCACTATGAAAAGCGTAACCTTAACAGAATTATCCAATGATCTTGATTTGTTACTTAACGAAATCCTTAAGACGGGTGTTCCCTTAGAAGTTGATTATCAAGGAAAACGATTAAGAATTACCCCCATTGAAACCGTTGATAAGTTACAGAAATTAGTTCATCGTCCTGATGTTATTGTCGGTGATCCTGATGATTTGGTAAATATAACATGGGAACAGGAGGTTAATATTGATTTACCTCGATAGTCATATAGTTGTTTGGCTTTATACTGATTTAACTGATAGGTTGAGTAATTTAGCCAAGTTTTTAATTAATGAAAATGAACTCTATATTTCTCAAATTGTTCGCTTAGAGTTGCAGTATTTGTATGAAATAGGTCGAATTAGGGAAGCATCGGACACAATTATCGAAGATATGTCGAATAGAATTGATTTAAAGGCGTGTAACAAAAGTTTGGATTTAATAATCAATCAATCTTTAAACATTAACTGGACTCGTGATCCCTTTGATCGTTTAATTGTAGGTAATGCTTCAATTGATCAGAACATATTATTAACTAAGGATAGAACAATTCTTGCTAATTATCAAAATTCAAGATGGCAATAATTGAATAGGATAACAACATAAAATGTTAATATACTCATTCTGGTAGGTAATAGCTATCATTCATCTCCTCATTAGGCTTTAAGTTTGAATCTCTAATTTCAGAACGTTTGATTTGTGGCTTTAAGAGGCTGTTTGAAAAGTCAAAAGGGTACTATGGATAGTGTCATTATCTTTGAGCAAAATATTGTATTCGATGTCAACACTTTCTACTAACTACCCTTGTGATATGACAGATGAGCAATTTGATTTAATTGTGTCTCTTGGCTCTAGGTTTTTGGAGATGTCTAATATTTAGGCACAACCATAGAAAGCACAATCTTGACTTATCTTAATTGACTTATCTTAAAATGTGTGATAGGATTACCAAGAGTTTAATCATTTATTGGGGTGGAAATCATGAAAAATTTTAACGATTTACCTGATACCTTTTTCTTAGGATCTTACCATCCTAAGTACAACTATTATGATGATTATTACGAAGATAATTGGTGGTTTAATGAATTTAGTAATAATATTTTAGACTTAAAAGATAGAAACTCCTTAGCTATTTACTTTTTTCTCAATAGGCTTAAGCATTTAATCAGTGATGATGAAGTAATTGTAACGACTGTTCCTTCTCACTCTTGTAATATTTCATCATCTGGAATTCGTGATTTAGCTCAAAAATTGGTACAATCTAAAAAAGATTTTATTGACGGAACGTTATGTCTTGAACGTTTTAAAAGTATTGAAAAATTATCGAGTTCATTCAATAATCGAAGCCTTAATACTCATCTAAATTCTGTCAAAATTAGTCACTCTGAACTAATTAAAGATAAACAAGTCATTTTAATGGATGATGTTTTAACTAGTGGAAATTCAGTACAAGCTTGCAAACAACTTCTTTTGGAAGGAGGTGCAAAAGCGGTTAAAATTATTGTTTTAGGAAAGACAATTAGAAACCCTGAAGAATTACATTATTGTATTGAGCAAAAACGTGATGAATTGATTGAATGCGAACAAATTGACACTTATTACTACAAATTTAATGAGTTAGAATATCAGTATGAGTTTTACATATCTATGTTAGATGAACAAGTTAAATATGGAGAAATTGATGATGAAGAATATTATGATTTAAGACAAAATATTGACTATGAAGACTATCAACACAAACTTTTCTTAGAAAATTGCTTAGGACATACAGAAGACTGGTATAAAGAATGTGCTATGGAAGCCCATAATGCTATCGAAGGAACTGACTATTTTCGGCCTAATAATCCCTTTATTTCTATATTGTTGGAAGAGTAGTAATTGTCAAAATTAAATTATAATATAAACATAAAGAAGTGCTACCGAAAGCGCAGCGAAGCTACCCGATGTTCAGAGTATGAATAAGCAAGAAAGAAATTTGGTTACATATTTCATGTAAATAGAAAGATCCGTATTTCTCACTTTCTCCTTTTTCAAAAATTACTCGCCAAAAATATCTAATTGTTCAATTAATTGACCCTTATTATCCTTATCCTGATTTGGGTCAACCTTTTGAATCCCTTTACGCAATCCTAACGCAATTTTACTGTGCTTTTCAATTTGTCCCATCACCTGTCTTGCTCGTTTAATAACTGTGGGAGGAAGGCCAGCTAAACGGCCTGCTTCGATACCATAAGACTTATCCGCACCTCCGGGTTGAACTTGATGCAAAAAGACAATTTTATCAGCTAATTCCTGCACTGTTACTTGATAATTGGCTATATTGCTCAAAATAGAAGCCAATTCATTTAACTCATGATAATGAGTCGCAAAAATCGTTCTCGCTTGGATTTCTGTTGCTAAATGCTCTGCAACCGCCCAAGCAATGGATAAACCATCAAAAGTCGCTGTTCCTCGTCCAATTTCATCTAATAAAACCAAAGATTGAGGGGTTGCATGGTTTAAAATATTGGCAGTCTCATTCATTTCTACCATAAAAGTTGATTGTCCCGTCGCCAAGTCATCCACCGCACCGACACGGGTAAAAATGCGATCGCAGATAGACAATTTAGCCGATTTAGCAGGGACAAAACTGCCTGTCTGTGCCATCAGTTGGATTAACCCGACTTGGCGTAAATAACAGCTTTTTCCGCTTGCATTGGGACCCGTTAAAATGATTAGATCAGGAGAGGTAGAACTATCATTTAAACTACCTAAACGGGCAGAATTAGGGACAAATAAGCCCTTTCCTAATGATTGCTCAACCACTGGATGACGACCTTCGATAATCTCAATTTTACGTCCAGTAACCATTTCAGGACGACAATATCCTTGAAAGACAGCAATTTCTGCTAACCCTGCTAAGACATCTAAGGCTGCAACTGCTTTGGCAATTTTACGAATTTCTTTGGCTTTTTCAGCGACTTCTGAGCGCAATGCGGTAAATATCTCATATTCTAAACGGCTCAGGTCATCTTCGGCGGTTAAAATGCGAGTCTCTCGTTCTTTTAACTCTGGGGTGATATATCTTTCTTCATTGGTTAAAGTCTGTTTACGAACATAATTATCTGGTGCTAAATCTGACTTGGAACGGGGTAAGCTGAGATAGTAACCAAAGGTTTTATTGTATCCTACTTTTAAATTGACAATTCCAACTCGTTCTCGTTCAGAAACTTCTAAATTAGACAACCATTCTCTATCTTCTGCAAGTCTTTGACGCATTGCATCTAGTTGAGGGTTAATTCCATCTCGGATAATTCCTCCCTTGTTGAGATGGAGAGGAGGAGTTTCCACTAAATGGTTGATAACGTGCTTTCCTAATTGTTCTAATTCTGGGGGAATAACCTGTAATTTGCGTAAATAGGGAGAATTTCCCTGATTGACCAAGTTGGCCAAATCATTCAACCTAACAAGAGACTCCGCTAAGGATAACAAATCTCTCGCATTGGCTGTCCCTGCACCCACTCTTCCACTAATTCGTTCAATATCGTAAATGCTTTTCAGTAAGTGTCTTATATCCTGTCTTAACGTAGGATTATCTTTTAATTCTGCAATGGTATCTTGCCTTGCTTCAATTCCCTTAATACTTAATAAAGGTTCGAGTAACCACCGTCTTAACGCACGGCCTCCCATCGCAGTGACACTTCTATCTAATGACCATAATAATGACCCTTGGAAGGTACTATCTCGCACTGTTTGGTTGATTTCGAGGTTACGACGGGTTTGATAGTCTAAAATAAGGAAATCCGTCAGATTATAGGTTTTTAATAATTCAATAGGGACTTTATTCGCTTTTTGTGTATCTTCGATATATTCCAATAAGCCGCCAGCAGCACGAATTGCGAGGGGTAATTGCTCACATCCTAGCCCTTCTAGAGACTTTACCCCAAATGTTAATAATAAACGAGGTTTTGCTTCATTTATGGTAAAGGGAATTTGCGATCGCAGGGAATAACATAAACTGTCAGGTAATTCTTGGGGAATAGCATCAGATTTTTCATTGGGTTGTAATAAGGCTTTTAAATCAGGTGCATCTGTGGGTATTAAAACTTCTGAGGGCTGAATTCTCAATAATTCGCTTGAAAGAACTGACAAGTCTTGTGCTTGAGTTGTCCAAAATTCTCCTGTTGAAACATCAGCGTAAGCCAGTCCCCAATATTCCTTTGCTATTACCACCGCAGCTAAGTAATTATTGCGACGTGCAGGTAACATTCCCTCATCGGTAACTGTCCCCGGAGTGAGTAATTTGGTAATTTGTCGTTCTACCATGCGTCCTGCGGCTGCTGCTTCCGTAGAATCCCCTACTTGGTCACAAATTGCCACAGTATAACCTTTTTCTACTAATTGTCGTCCGTGGCGTTCGAGTGCATGATGGGGAACACCTGTCATGGCAACTCTACCAATTTCTTTCCCTGCATCTTTACTGGTTTGAACTATCTCTAATTCCCGTGAAATAATGACTGCATCTTGGAAAAAACACTCAAAGAAATCCCCGACTCGATATAATAATAATGAGTTAGGATTTTTTTCTTTTGTCTCAACATAATGCTGAAACATTGGTGTTAATTTACTACGATCTAAGTGGCGATAATCAGGATGAGGTGCGTTACGATCTGCCTTTTCTGTAGAAAGAGATGTGTTATATTCAGGAAGCATGAGGACTGGTTAATGTTAATTTTATCGATCATTAAGCTAAATTATTTATAGATAGTAACATAGGTATCCTGCCTGTGACAAGCTAGAAGCTTATCCTACTATTTTCATTAGTCTTTTAGACTAAAAGTTTTAAGTTTTAGAATTTTTAATTGTGCATAGTATTAATAAGAATTATCGTCATGACTTAAGAATTTTATCTTATTTTACAGACAACAATAAAGTGGTTTTTGGCGATCATTAGCCATCATGATCAAGTATCTTGATAATTTAAGTAGAAAACGCCTAAGTGTCGCAGGGAACAATTTTGCGCTAAAATTGCCTTAAATTTATTGAAGCCATATATCATTACAATGACATCTTACTACGCAACCTCATCTGCCAGAGCCGAAATGAGCGAACTTAGACGGCTAAAGTCCCTACTTCCCCCAGAATTGCAAAGTTGGGTGATGGTAGAAGGGAGTACAGAAATTAATCCTCCCCTGATTCGTAGTGAAGAATTGGGAAGAGATGAGATAGAAGTGCAGATTGACTTGGCTAAATGGGAAAACTTAGCCATTGACCAAAGAAATCTCCTGTTTTGGCACGAAGTTGCCCGTATTCAAAATGATACCATTCCCAGAGAAGGATGGGAAATGGCCGCCCTTGCGATTGGGTTAGGCGGTGCAGTAGGAGAACTGTGGGTTCAAGATGGCCTATTATTATTGTTGGCTTTATCCCTGTGTGGCATTTCTGGCTATCGTTTATGGCAAAAAAATAATGGCGATCGCAAATTAAAAGAAGCGATAGAAGCTGATGATAAGGCGATTGCATTAGCGACTCGTTTTGGTTATACTCTCCCCAATGCTTATAAAAGTTTAGGAAGTGCTTTAAAAACCCTAATTGAACAAACCCCCAACCGTCGTCAGAAAAAGTTCTATGAAACTCGCCTGCAATCTTTGCGGAGTAGTGCTAAAAAAGCCAAAGCCAAAATGGAACAGGGACGGGAAACCCCACTCAGATAACCTCATGGATCACTGACTGATGACAATAGATTCCCCCAACCATACCTTTCCCATTGTGATGTCCCCAAACTGCCTAGCGATCGAAATGCCACAACGGTTAACGGTTCTAGAGGCGGTTGAGTTCAGAGATACTTGTCATCACCTGCTCAATCAAACAGTTCTTCCTCCAAAAATTATTCTTAAATTTAGTCAAACTCAATTTATGGATAGTAGTGGGGTGGGTGTCATCGTTCACTACTACAAAGCAGCCAAAGAAAAAAATATTGAACTGGTGTTGCTGGATGTACAACCACCCGTTATGGCTGTTTTTAGCATGACAGGACTAAAAGATGCCTTAACGATTATTTCAGACTGTCCTGAAGAAAGCAGTCTCGACTACCCTTCCTGTCCAATTCCACCAGAAACCCACCCTTCGGTTCGCTGTAAATTCAAACGGTTGTTAGACATTGTAGGCAGTTTAGTTGGGTTGGGAATTACTGGGGTGTTATTAATTCCCATTGTGATCGCGATTAAAACCGATAGTCCGGGGCCAATCTTTTTTAGTCAAACCCGATGCGGTTGGTTAGGGAAACAGTTTAAAATCATCAAATTTCGGTCTATGTGTACCGATGCAGAAGCCCTGAAACATACAGTTCCTAATGTTGCTAAGGGGGCAATTTTCAAAAATCCTCAAGATCCTCGCATTACGAAGGTGGGACGCTTTTTAAGGCGTACTAGCTTAGATGAATTACCCCAATTTTGGAATGTGTTGATGGGTGAAATGAGTCTAGTTGGCACTCGTCCTCCTACCCCCGATGAAGTGGAACGCTATGAAGTTCCTCAATGGCAACGGTTGAATGTTAAACCCGGTATGACGGGAGAATGGCAAGTTTATGGGCGATCGCAGGTAAAGAATTTTGAGGAAGTCATCGAGTTAGATTTAAGATACCAAGAAAATTGGAGTTTGTGGTACGATTTACAGTTAATTTTTAAAACTATTCTTATTGTCTTTAATAAAAATAGTGGTGCTTTCTAAATCCCTGAATTAACTCCCGTGAATAAAGATGCCTATCAACCTTTTCACCTACAAGTTCCCACTCAAATTGAAGCCTTAAATGAGGTACTGAACTGGTTTGAGACCCACATTAGCCCCATTGTCCCTCAGCGATGTGGTTGGGAAGTGAAGTTAGCCCTCTCTGAAGGGTTTACTAATATAGTTCACTATGCCCATCAACATTTGCCTTCAACAACGCCAATTAGTTTAGAAATTCGAGTATTGCAGCAGCAGCTAGAGATCAAAATTTGGGACTTTGGTGATCCCTTCGATTTTACAGCCAAATTAAATGTGTTAAAAAATCTACAGCAAGACCCTTTGGAAAAAGAACATGAACGGGGTCTTTTTTTAATGAATACTATTATGGATGAATTGCAATATGTTCGAGTTGAAGACCGCAATTGTTTGGTAATGCGGAAAGAGTTTTAGGAAGAAATAATAGTAAACAAATTGAGATCATCGATTGTTGTTTCTAATTCTCGTATCTTTGTATTTAAGGCTTTATATATCGGTGATTACTGATTTAAGAGTCTTTTCAAAATCCTAAAATCCTCCCTTGAGAAACATAAGGATTCCAACTGTCACCATTAATGTTCCTACTGATAACAGCATATAAGCTAATACGATCCATTCTCTAAACCATCGTAGTCTGCAATAAAGGCCAAGAGCAGCCATAATTAAGCCTAGTTGAATGAATACGCTTGTTGATTGAATTAAGTTTAATAATCCTAGTGCAGTTGCCCAAATGCCAAAGCCAATTAAAACATTAAGGGCTAAATTACCCGTTTTTTCCTCAGCTAAGGCTTGAAATTCTTGATATTGTTGCTTAGTGATTCGTCCCTGTGCTAATAGTTTATCAATATCCAATATAATTTTCATGTTAACATCCTAACTATTAATTAATGATTGATGCTTAATTATTATAATGGTCAATTCAAAGAAGTTGCTGATATTTTTTATCATTCTATCCATAGAATTTCGACTTCTATTTATTCTCAAGAACAACTTAATGCTTGGTGTCCTTCTCCTATTAACTATAATAATTGGCGATGGCGATGCGAACTCAAACGACCTTATTTATATGTGATTAATAATCAAGTTGTCAGTTTTCTAGAACTAGATACTAATGGTCATATTGACTGCTTATACACTCATCCTGACTATCAACGTCAAGGAATTGCCCAAACCCTTCTGAGTCACGCTATTTCTGTCTGTGACTCTTTAAATACGAGACGGATGTTTGTAGAAGCCAGTCATCTCATTAAACCTTTATTTGAAAAGAATGGGTTTGTTGTGATTAAACTTAATTGTGTCACGCTAAGAGGAGTAAAAATTGACAATTGGGTAATGGAAAGAGTCATAAAGAAATTATAAATTATTTTTTAAGAGTGGCACAGGCATCTTACCTATGACAATGACGCTTTGCTTGTTATACTATGTTGAACTTAGGTTAATATTTAAGTTAAGATATTAAATAATCTAAATAAACTTATGCCATCAGGTGCTATGCTACTCTCCCCCGAACAACGAACCAAATTAGATTCCAGTAACGATTTAGATTTTTACGCATTTCCTCGTTTTGTTACCCATGTTGATAACAATTTTCTTGATCAGTTAGAAAAACTCTATCGAACTTATTTGAAACCCCAAACTCGTATTTTAGATTTAATGAGTAGTTGGGTATCCCATCTTCCTGATGACATAGAATTTGCTCATGTGGAAGGACATGGGATGAACGAAGAAGAGTTACAAAAAAATCCTCGACTCAATAATTATTTTATCCAAAACTTAAATGACAATCCTAAACTTCCTCTGGGAGATAATGAATTTGATGCAGTATTAATCGCTGTATCGGTTCAGTATTTACAGTATCCAGAGGCTATTTTTACCGAGATTGAACGAATTTTAAAACCCCAAGGTTGGGTAATTATTAGTTTTTCTAATCGGATGTTTTATCAAAAAGCGATCGCTGCATGGCGTGATGGATTAGACTTAAGCAGAGTTAATCTGGTTAAAGATTATTTTAAGTATATAAAGGGATTTAGTGAACCCAAAGTGATTGCTAATGCGTCTAGTTTACCTAGTTTTTTGCAAATGTTAGGTATTCAAGGAGCAGACCCTTTCTATGCTGTTTTAGCACAAAAATTAACAGTAAGTTAACAAAAGTAGTTGATGTCAAAAGTAACTGGATTAATTGGAGCTAGTTTTTTTCCCGCCTGTTTGTTGATTTTAGCTCAAGCAATTTTGGGGAAAGAACTATCCTATTCCCTGTTAGCTACAGGTTTATTTTTGCTGTGTATTGATCAATCACGGATGGCTGCTCTTGATGTGCGACAAGTAACAGAGGTAAGACGGGATAATTCAGATCACCGATTAGAGCAGTTTTGGTGCCTAACACTATGGACAATTATCATAGAATTAGCAGGATTTTATTTGGCTTCCTATGCTCTGGGTTGGGGAATTGAACTGGTACTTTTGAGCCAAGTTGGGTTTAACGCATTAGCAGAGATTCAACTCCAACCCTCTGAAGTTGAGAAAGTAATTCCTCGTCCGTGGAGCGATCGCCTACCTTTAATTGTTGCTAATGGTATGGCCATGATTCTGATGGGTTTATGGATGGTAAGAATTGCACCATTGATTATTGTTTCTAGTTTGTGGTTCATTGCGATCGCCTACGCTATTCTTAAACTCTGGCGTTTGCTACGTTTGTCTCATTCTCCATAATCTAACTTAGCACTACATATCAAGCTTTGAAATGCTGAAACCCTTCTTCTAAAGTTAATATTCGAGGGGGAAAATCTGGATTTTTGCTGGTAAGTTTTACCATTTTATCGGCAGTAATTTGTCCAATCATTGCAACATTTTTCCCTAACTTATCAATTAATAATTTTGCTTCTTTTTCCCCTAAACATAATACTAATTCAAAATCTTCTCCACCATAAAATGTCCAATCTAAAGCCGTTTTTACGCCTACCCATTGAACTAATTCAGGAGCAAGCGGTAAGGATTCTAACTCAATTGTTGCCCCTACACCACTAGAACGACAAATCTGGATGATCGCATCTGCTAACCCATCGCTACTATCCATTCCTGCAAGGGAAAAAGACATTTCTTGTTGATGAATTTGTTGAATAATATCTAAGCGGGGTCGAGGATATTTATGCGCCTTAATGAGTTTATTTTTAGCAGTTTTATCTAAATTAACCGTCCTATCAGTACTTAATAATAATTCTAAGCCTCCCCTTGATAAACCATGTTCCCCAGTGATAAGAATAACATCTCCTATGTTAGCTGTGGAACGACGAATTACTTGATGGGGAAAAACCCTTCCTAGTGCAGTAATAGCAACTGTTACCTCAGAAGAACGACAAATATCCCCCCCTAACATAACAGTTTGATAGGTTTGTAAACAATCCGCCATTCCTTGGTACAATTTCTTAAGCCAAACTAGGGTCATATCAGGTGTTAAACTGAGTCCGACAGTAATTCCTAGAGGATATCCCCCCATTGCTGCTATATCTGATAGATTTGCTGCAACTGAACGCCATCCGACTGCTTCTGCTTCTGTCGTTTGCTGACTAAAATGAACCTTATCAACTAATACATCAGTTGTTACTATTAATTGCTGCTCGTCAGGAACATTTAGAATAGCTGCGTCATCGCCAATGATATCTGATGGACAGAAGGCTTGTAAAATGGGGAGTAATTGCTGTTCACCAAGGTCTTTAACCGTTAAGTTAGGGTTTTCAATGAGTTCTTTCTGATTCATTGCTAGTTAGTCGGCCTGATAGCCTTGACGTTCTATCCATTCAAAAATACTATCTAGCTGTTGTAGGGTAATTAAGCCATATTGCCATAAAATCATGGGTAATGACCCAAAAGGTAAGGCAGGATCTCGTAATGCTAGAGCAATTGATTCTGTAGGAACTTGTAGTTCTTCTCGCAGAAATTCAATTAGTTTTTCTCTCGGTTTGGCGAGTTCTATCATAATGGTAAAGCAAAAAGGATTTTTATCAAGATTAAGTAAGATTTTTCCTATTTTTTAAGATAAACAAACCTTATCGTCTGATTTGCTCACTTAACTTTACAGGCTGAATGTGAAGATTTCGTGACAAAATGATAAAGTTCCCATGAAGCTAACGCTTTTAGATGAAGGTAGGAATCACCCAAATGGGTGAAGATCAGATTTAATGATCTTAAAAAATGTTGAACATTTGATTCATCGTCTCAAGAGAGCTTTTATGATCATCACTAACACATTTGATACGATGCCCAGATGACACCAGAAAAATTTTTAACCGTTTATGGACCTGTTAGTTCTTGGCGATATGGGCGATCGCTAGGAATTGACCCAATTGGTTCGGTTTCTACCTGTTCATTTAATTGTGTCTATTGTCAATTAGGGGAAATTGAACAGTTAACGAATCAGCGCAGCATTTTTGTTCCAACAACAACCATTATCCAAGATTTAGAAGAATTTTTCCCTTGGAATGTAGATGTTATTACGTTTAGTGGAAGTGGTGAACCAACCTTGGCTTTAAATTTAGGCGAAGTTATTAGGGAGGTTCAAACTTTAACCCAGAAGAAAATTCTTGTTTTAACCAATGGAACGTTATTAAATCATCCAATCGTTAGAGAAGAATTGGCCAATACGTCTATTGTTTCAGTGAAATTAGATGGAATTATTTCCAATCAATTAACACGCATTAATAGACCTAGTTTTAAGATTGATTATCAGCAACTTTGGCAAGGGATAAAACAATTTCGCTCAGAGTATTCAGGAAGATTAGAGATTCAAACAATGATTTTACAACCATGGGATTCTAGATTAATGAATCATTATATTGAATTAATGGTAGAATTAAAACCTAATCAAATTCAATTAAATATTCCTTCTCGTCCTAAGCCAGTGAAGCGACAATTAGATGGTCGAGGCAATCATCACCCCTCTGAAAAACGTTCTTATGAAGTGCTTCAGTTAAAGCATATTTCTCAAGAAATCCTGATTTCAATTGCTGATACTATACAACAGGCAACCAAAATTCCTGTTACCTATCCCCAAGTTTCTAGGATTGCCTAATTGATTAACGAATTTTATTCGACATTTTCTTTGAACTTATTTATCTAATCAATTCTCTGCCACTCAACTTTTTTTAAATTCCTTATAACCTCATTTTAATCATGACAAATACCCATTTAGATCCCACCTTAGCCCTTGCTAAAATCCCTGCGAGTCATCTTAATATTATGGGATATGTTGATAAATCTGAAGTCAATGGCCCCGGTTGTCGGGCTGTTGTTTGGGTACAAGGATGTCCCAGAGAATGTCAAGGATGTTTTAACCCTGAATCATGGTCTTTTGAAATTAATCAGTTAATTTCTGTCGATGAATTAGCAGAAAAAATTCTGAGTAATTCAGACAATACGGGAGTCACTTTTTCTGGGGGTGAACCTTTTTGGCAAGCCTTATCTTTATCCAAATTAGCTAAAACATTAAAATCCCATGGCTTCAATGTCATGTCTTTTTCTGGGTTTACCCTTGAACAATTACAATCTTCTGCTGCCCCTCCCCATGCTAATTTATTATTAAAAGAACTTGATATTTTAGTCGATGGGGCATTTGTTGAATCCTTAGCCATTCATTCTCCTGAGTCCTCTGTTTCTTCTCGTAATCAACGGATTCATGTTTTTAACCCAGACTTTAAAGATCAAATCAATTGGGCCTCTGATCAAATAGAAATTCATATTCTTAAGGATGGAAGCCGCATTTTTACTGGCTTTTGGGGGCAAATGGGAGACGTTGACATTTAGCAGAAGGTGTGTAAAATGTGTGTAGTTTTTAGTTTATTCCCTTTAATTCTACTTTTTTCCATGTAGAATGGGACTGACATCTCTTATAGAAATTATCTATGCTGTAGGTAGAGGAAGAAAAGAGGATTATCTCTTCTGCTAACTCGACAAAACTTGATTATTAATGGGTGCAATCAGGAGAAAACCATGAAAAAACAAATTACAATGGGATTAATCGGTATTATTTGCTTAATTGTCGGATTAAACGCTACGGCAGTTGCTTATGAAAATCCGATTACTGATTCTACTACAATTATGAATGATCAATGCCCCGGCAATCCCAACAATGACGATTGCTAACTTTGGTTTATTCTGCCCCTAAAGTGATGATTTATCATTTCTTTGGGGGTCATTGTAGTTTAAGCTTAACTTTAATTGGGCTTTACGAGTCTGCGCTAAGTTTTAATCAGTTAGCCAAGGGTTTATCTAGCTTTTCTTCCTTAAGATACAAAAGTGAATTGGCTAAGTTTCCGTTCATTGCTTAGAATATTAGAAAAGCAAAACCAAAAACCCTAATTTTTACCCTATTTCAGAGTTATCACAGCGTGTCTAAACGTCAAATATTATTTTCCTTACTAACCTGTGCAACCCTATGGAGTACGCCACTTCCTACATGGGGACAAGCGATTTTACCCTATACCCCTACTCTAGACGTTGAAAAACTAGAAGAACAGGGGTTAGCCTTAGCAGAAGACGCAATTCAACTGGTGCGTTTCCGCCAATATGAGTTAGCATTGGGGCGGGCTAAATTAGCAACGCAACTAGCCCCCAATCAATACCAAACATGGTTTATTTTAGGCAGTCTTTATATACAACAAGAAGAATTAGATTTAGGGGTTGATACCCTTAATAAAGCCCTTTCCCTTGCCTCAGAAGAGGAGAAAGCAGGTATCTTATTTACATTAGGAAATGCTTATTTCCAAACCGAGGATTACGATAAAGCAGCCGAAGTGTTAGAAGATGGCCTGAAACTTGAACCTGAAACACCGACAGCATTATTTGATTTGGGCAATGTTTATCTTAAAATGGGGCGGTATGGGGAAGCAATTACCGCTTACGATACAGCAGTGGATCAAGAAAAGGATTTTTGGCCAGCAATTAACAATATTGGCTTAATTCAGTACGAACAGGGAAAAATAGACGATGCGATCGCTAAATGGGAAGCAGCCGTCGCTATTGATGATCAACAGTCTGAACCCCAACTTGCCCTTGCTGTGGCGTTCTATATGCAGGGAGAACGAGAAAAAGGGTTAAAATTAGGGGCAGAAGCGTTAAAAGCAGACGGACGCTATGCAGAATTAGACTTTCTGGAAGAAAATCTTTGGGGCGAAAAGTTACTACGAGATACAGCCACTTTCTTTGCAACACCTACTATCAAGGTGATTTTAGATGATATATCAGTGGAAACTCAGAGTCCTTAGCTCATTTCTGGTAAGTATGTAGGGATAATTCATGAATTGTCTCTACCATCTCTCCTATCTTCTGACTCACTAAACTTTCCTACTTTTTTCAGCAAGTTTTTCAATAAAATAAAGTCCTGCAACTGAATTACCTTGTTCGTCTAAGGGGGGACTATAACAAGCTAAACTAAGATTTTCTTGGGGAATTAGGGATAAAATTACACCACTAACCCCTGATTTTGTGGGAAACCCAATGGTTTGTTTAAATTCTTGAGAGGCTTCGTACAACCCACAATTTAACATAATATTTTGAACCATGATACCGTAGTTTTCAAAACGGGTTTGATTCAATAACAATAAACCTAATTTTGTGACATCAATAACTGTTCCTGATAAACAGCAAATAGCATTATAAGTGTTTAATGTAAGAGCAGGATGCTCTAACAATTTAACTTTAACCATTTCTTCAACTAAAGCTTTATTATTAGGATTGGGTTTAGACTGTACTGAATCTAACATCGTTTTATCCAAAAATAACTGTGTATGCGCCACTTTATTAAGCCATTGACGCAAATTTTGGTACCGTTTTTCCACCGTTTCCCCTATCAGCAGAGAAGATAAAAAAATTGCACCACTATTAATCATAGGATTTCTAGGAAATCCTCGATCTTTTTGCAATTGTTCTAAGGAATTGAATGAATACTCAGATGATTCTTGACCCACTTGTTGAAAAGTAGCTTTTTCTCCCAAATGAACCAGTAAATAGAAGAGTAAAAACGGTTTAATGAGACTCATTAAGGGAAAGGTTAACGTTAAATCTCCATCAGAAAAGAGGGTTGTCTTGGCATTCGCTAAACAGAGACTAAACCCTTGAGAATCAGCCTGTTTCAGCAAGGGAATATATTGGGGTAACTTTCCTTTTCTGGCTTTAAGTTGGGCTTCTGTTACCCATGTTTTTAGATTCTCTTGGGATAAATGTGCCATCGCTTTTGTTAATTAATCATCCATTTGCCAAGGTTCAAGTAAGTTATTTTCATCTAAAATTTGCTTAGGCCGCAAGACTAAAATAATTTGTCCCAAAATTGAGATAGTAGGATTACTATTAAACCATTGAAATTGTAATTGGTTATCTTGTTCAACTAAATAGTAAAATTTGGCGTTCCAGTCCGTAACGGCTCGATCTACTACTACTAAGACATCTTCAGTTTTAGAATTGGGAAAATTAGGCAAATTATCACTCTTACAGGTAATAGCGATGGGATTTTGCGCTTTTAACACTGCTTGCCAACCGGGGAGGGGAACAACTGTCATAGCAGCAGGAACGCTGATTAAGCGAAACGGCTCAATAATTGGTTGATTCGGAATAGTTCCCAAGGTTTCAACGGTTAAAGCTTCTATTTCGACTACGGGAACAATTCTTGACAATTCTTCCTCTACTTCTAGGCGATAAAGAGGAAGTAAGGGAGTTGGGTGACTCGTCACAACCGTAAAGTCACTAAGAAGCCTTTCAATTGCTGCTCTAGCCTCCGTAGAATGAGCAAATTTAAGCCCTTTGGCGATTAAACGAGAGCGATCTTGTAAATCCTTTTTTTGTCTCGCCTGATGCCAACATTGATAGGCGACTGCATCCCCCGGATGATCACTAAACCCATCAGGAAGCTGGCTCAAACGTGACCAGTCTTGTAGGGCTTTAGCGACTGTTTTGGCCCCATCCACATCGATTTGTTTATCATAAGCAAGTTTTGCTGCCCCTAATCGCTGTTTTTGATTAAGGATACGGAATTCATACAGAATATCGCTTTTAGCCCCTTGGAAATATTGGAGAATCGCCTCATCTATGTCTTCTTGTGCAAGACTTTCATAGACTTGTGCTGCAACAATGATTAAATTTTGCTGTATTCCTTGGAATCCTGTTTCTTCAAAGATTTTTTGGCTAGGATAACCTGATTTTTGTAATTTTTGGCAAGCTTTACCCCAATCAACCCATGTTCCTTTTTTTTGCAAAAGGGATTGGATTAATTGCTGGATGGCTTCTTCTGATAAAGGATGCTGTGGGGATAAATCGCTCATAGATGTTTAGAGAAACTCAAATGACACTCTCTTTACAATTTAAACAGAATTTGGGAAAGAATTCTTTATTTTGTCAGTTGTTGGCATTTTTCTTAATTCCATGTGAGAGATAGGAAAAACTGGGTTAGACTATAAAGGCCAAAATACAAGGGAAAAACTGCTCAAACAAAGGACAGTGACACTCTTAAAAACATAAAAACAGAACTAAGATTGAAGACATACGGGGTAAAATCTGTGAAAACATCTAAAAGACAAGAACTTCCCTCCTCAAACCGCTATAAAATGGCTGGACTCAAGCGATTTACTAATTTTATGTTTTGGGGACCGCCCCTTATTATGGGGTCAGTGCTATTTATTGTTTGGCAATATCAACAAAATCCTGCGTGGTTATCGGGAGTCCAAGGGGAGGGACAAACCCTACCTCAATCGCAACAATTAGAAGAACCCGGTATTTATGATGAGCTAACACCAGAAGGTTCTTCTTCAACCTTCAATGATTCTGGTAATAGTGGAAATTTACCCTTTATTCAATCACCTCAGCAACCGATAAATCCTTCTGTGGATACAACAACGAATCTTAATCCTTTTCCCCAGTCGAATAACTCAGGGAATTCATCGGGACAGAATAATACCAATACCAAACTCCCCAATATTTTCCCTCCTCTATTCCCTATCAACAAAAATAACAATACAAATCGTAAGCCTTCTTCTTACACTCGCTCTGCTCCTCCCATCGAAATTAAGGTTAATTCTGAAAGTGAACTACAAAAAGCGATCAAACAAAGGGCTTCTCAATCTTCATCACCTCAAAATAATTTATCCACAACTAGACAATCTACCCCTAATCAAGCCCCACCAACTTCAACTAACTCAAATAATCCGAATAATTCGATAACACCTCAGAATATTCCTAACTATCAGACACCATACACTTCTCAACCTAGTATTCCTCAATACACTTATTCACCGCTTCCTTCTTCTACTTACAATAATCCAACTCAGTCTGGGGGTTTGAATTACGGTCAAACTTACAATACGCCTTCATATAATAACAATAATAATAATAATAATAGACAAAATTTAGGCAATACGAATAGTGTTCCTACTATTAATGGCCGGCCAGCCCCTCAATTTCAGCCTTCTATTCAAGGAGATAGAAGGGAATACGATTGATTATTAAGCTTTAAGCTTTTAAGATAAATTTCCTACTAATTTATCTCTGAGATATTTAATTCTGTCACGATACTGGGCAGCTTCTTCAAACTCTAAGTTTTTGGCTGCTTCTTTCATTTTTGCTTCTAATTGTTCAATTAATTCAGGTACTTGATCTAGGGATAAATCATCTGAGTGTTCGGCAATTTCTTCTAATTGCTGTGAATTTAAACGGCGAGAAATATCTAAAAAGGCTAAGATTGAATTTTCTGATTTTTTAACAATCGGTTGAGGGGTGATACCGTGTTTTTTATTATGTTCTTGTTGAATCTTTCTACGTCTTTCTGTTTCCTCAATCGCTTTTGCCATACTATCGGTTAAGTTATCACCATATAAAATAGCTTGTCCCCTCACATGACGGGCTGCCCGGCCGATGGTTTGAATTAAAGACCGTTCTGCTCTTAAAAATCCTTCTTTATCTGCATCTAAGATAGCCACTAGAGAGACTTCTGGTAAGTCTAATCCTTCTCTTAATAAATTGACCCCAATTAAGACATCAAACTCTCCTTTTCTTAATGCTTGTAAGATTTCAATTCGTTGAATGGATTGAATTTCTGAATGAAGATATTGTACTTTAATGTCTCTTTCTTGGAAATAATCGGTTAAATCTTCAGCCATTCTTTTTGTCAAAGTGGTGATTAAAACCCGTTCTTTTTTCTTTACCCTGTCTTTAATTTCTCCTAATAAATCATCGACTTGTCCTTCTGTGGGACGAACAAAAATTTCGGGATCTAATACCCCTGTTGGACGGATAATTTGTTCAATAACTCTATCTTCTGATTGTTCAATTTCCCAATTTCCGGGGGTAGCTGAAACAAAGACACATTGACTCACTTTGTGCCAGAATTCCTCTGCTTGTAAAGGACGATTATCGGCCGCACTAGGAAGGCGAAACCCATGATCAATTAAGACTTTTTTACGAGCTTGATCGCCATTATACATTCCTCTTAATTGAGGAACAGTCACATGGGATTCATCAATAACTAATAACAAATCTGAGGGAAAATAATCGACTAAACATTCAGGGGGAGCACCTGCTTTTCGACCAGCTAAATGACGGGAATAATTTTCAACTCCGTTACAATATCCCACCTCTTGCAGCATTTCTAAATCGTAGCGAGTTCTTTGATTAATACGTTGAGCTTCTAATAGTTTCCCATTCTTTTCTAAGTTGGTAACTTGCTGTTCTAGTTCTTCTCGAATGGCGTAACAAGCTGCTTCTAATTGTTCTTCTGGGGTAACAAAGTGACGAGCAGGATAAATATTAATTCCTTCTAAACTTTTAAGGATTTCTCCTGTCACGGGATCTAATAGACGAATCGCATCAATTTCATCTCCAAAAAATTCGACTCGAATTACTCTATCTTCATAAGCAGGAACAATTTCTAAAACATCTCCTTTGACTCGGAAATGTCCTCGACTTAATTCTAGATCGTTACGAGCATATTGAATAGTGACTAAAGCTCTTAATAATTGCCGTTGATCAAGTTCATTTCCGACGGTTAAATTAACAGATGCTTTGAGATATTCAGCCGGAATTCCTAAGCCATAAATGCAACTAATAGAAGCGACCACAATAACATCTTTACGCTCGAATAAAGAACGGGTAGCTGAGTGACGGAGCATATCAATTTCATCGTTAATAGAAGCCGTTTTTTCAATATAAGTATCGGTGACAGGGATATAAGCTTCTGGCTGATAATAGTCATAATAACTAATAAAATATTCCACCGCATTGTGAGGAAAAAATTGTCTCAATTCATTGCACAATTGAGCCGCTAAGGTTTTATTATGTGCTAAAACGAGGGTGGGTTTACCAATTTTTTCAATGACTGATGCAATGGTAAAGGTTTTTCCTGTTCCTGTTGCTCCTAATAGGGTTTGGTAACGATGATTTTGTTGTAAAGCATCTGCTAATTGAGCGATCGCTTTTGGCTGATCACCAGTGGGTTGAAAGGGTGCGTTTAAGATAAAAGCGTTCATTGTAATAAATTAAAAATTCTGAACTATGAACTATAAATATTTTGTAATACTCCGACTGTTAACTCAGGAACGCCATAAATCCATCGTTTGTAAGACTGCTTTAACTTTTGGAACTTCATGGGTTCTTAGCAAATCCGTTTTACCTAAAATCGCTAACACACTAAAAAAAGGTTCAGCACTTCTGACGTCTTCTCCAAAACACTCAAACGCATGAGGTAGAGCTTGACAAATTGGAAATCCTAATTTTCTGATGCGGAAGCTATGCAAAAATGTTTTCATTTGATAGTTAATTCGTAGAGAGCTATCTTGGAGATTTTTATAGTAAAAACCTAATCCAGCATCCAGAAAAATTTTCTTAACGCCTAACTTGGTTGCTATTTCTATTTCATTGGCAAAGTAATCATACATTGAGTTAATGATATCGTCGCCAAAAGAAAAGTCACCGACTTCTCTGACATTTTCCCCTTGAACATAACAGATAATGACTCCGGCATCAAATTCTGATACGGCTTGATAAATTTCTTTATTATGTTCAGAACCAGTTAAGTTAATAATATTTGCCCCAGCTTTTAAACATTCCCTAGCCACAGTGGGATAATAAGTTTCCACAGACGTTAAAATTTTCTGTTGGTTGAGGGATTTAAGGACTGGAATAATTTTACTTTGTTGTTGCCAATCATCCACCCTTTCGGCGTTTTCTAGGGTCGATTCAGCCCCAATATCTACTATATCTGCTCCCGTCGCTTGGAGAATGATTCCTCGCTCTATTGCTTTCTCTGTACTTAAACAAACGCTTTCCCTATACCAAGAATCACTAGAAAGATTAATGACACCTAAAATGGCCTTGCTGGTATTAAAATTAAAATGCCTATGTCCCAATGTAAATTCTTCGACTTTTACTGTTAAGGTATCTTTATATTTTTCGTGGATTTCATATAAGTCTTCTAGTAATAGCATCGTTTTAAGCCTCTTTTTGAGATCGTTATTAAGTGATGAGAAAAAGGAACTGAATTAGGTTATAAGTTCCAACCTCCTGAAACCTCTAATACTTGCCCAGTAATATAATCAGAATCAGGGTTAACAAAAAACCAAACTCCATGAGTGATTTCTTGTAAAGTAGCCGGCCTTTTCGTTGGTAATTGAGGAATAGACTCTGTTAGATCAAAGGAGTTTTCAGCAATACCGGGAGCAATAACATTGGCGGTGATTCCATCGGCAATTATTTCTCTAGCCAAGGATTTTGTATAGATTATAATTCCTGTTTTCGCTATTATATAGGCCATGTTGCTTGTTCGAGCCTTTACTTGTTGTGCGCTAGCACAAGCAAAGTTGATAATGCGACCCCAACCCGATTGTTTAAGGTAGGGGATTCCTCTTTGAGTGATAGAGAAAGTCGCATTAAGATTAGAATCCATAACATCTTGCCATTCTTCTAGGGTGGTTTGGCTAGCAGCTTTGTCTAGGTAATTCCCGACATTATTGATAATAACTGATAACCCGCCTAACTGCTCTGCTGCCTCATCTATTAAAGATTGAGCTTGCTCGCTTTGAGTGAGATCAGCTTCAAGTGCGATTGCTTTAATGTTATATTTAGCTGCCTCCAAACAAGCTTGATTAGCTGCTTCTTTACTTTTTCTGTAGTGAAATGCGACATCAAATCCTTTTTGAGCTAAATCAAGAGCAATTGCCCGTCCAATCCCCTTCGCTGATCCCGTCACCAGTGCTTTTTTCAACATGATCTTTTACCTTCAAAACTTGCGAACAGTTGACATTTTCTAAGAGTTCAATGATGGTTTTTCCCGAAGTGGGTTCAACCCAATGGGGCGCAATTTCTGCTAAAGGGAGCAGAACAAATCCTCTTTCTTTCATGCGAGGATGGGGGACTTGCAAATTAGGAGTATTGAGGATGAAATTATCATATAAGATTAAATCTAAATCCAAAGTTCTTGGTCCCCAATGCTCTAGACGCACACGACCAAATTCATTTTCTATTTGCAAGAGAGTTTCAAGCAATTGATGGGGGGTCAAATCTACTTTCAATAAAGCACAGCCATTAATATAATCGGGTTGAGGGGGACCGACGGGTTGACTTGAATACCAACTAGAGCAGGTAACAACTTCGATACCCTGTATTTGATCCAAACTCGATAAAGCTTTTTCAACGGTAGAGATAGATTCACCGAGGTTGCTACCTAAGGCAATGGCGGCTCTACATTGATTTTTGTCAGGGGTAGTTGAATTAATTGAAAAAGACATTTTCTTTTGATGTTTCCATATAGCAACTTACCAAACTTTTGGGTTCTATTGCAAGAACTTTCTACCATTAGATTATTCGTTGATAGCGGTACTTATAGTTCATATATCCTATATAAGAGCGTTAAAGAGTGAGAGCAATATAGAATACTTATACTATTAAAAATTGTTTTGACAGAACCAAGGAATTCGGAGAATGGTGTTACTCCGTATGATATATTGGCTTTGTCAAAGAAAACTCAAAATTTAGTTTAAGTACTAGAAATGCTACGAACTTTTCCATTAACTACCGTAGGAGCATTGGTTTTTGATTCTAAGGGACTGATTTTGATTGTCAAAACAACTAAGTGGCAAGGAACTTGGGGAATTCCGGGGGGTAAAGTAGAGTATGGTGAACCCCTAGAAGAAGCACTCCGACGAGAATTCTTAGAAGAAGTTAACCTGAATATTACTCAAATTCGCTTTGCTTTATTACAAGAAGCTATCAACGATCCCCAATTTCATTGTCAAGCTCATTTTATTATGGTTAACTACTATGCCTTTTCAGAAAGTAACAATGTTATCCCAAATGAGGAAATTATAGAATGGGCTTGGGTTACTCCAGAACAAGCTTTTACCTATCCATTGAACACCTACACTCATACGCTAATCAAAAATTATTATGAAACCCAATTTTGAAACAGTATTCGTGCATTCTAGTCAATTTCCTGATCAAGTTTACCGAGACTATTTAGCTTGCTTTTTTGAAAAAAAAATTAATTCTAAGTTCCATTATGATAGCGTTAAGCAAAGTCAAAAATGGGTCAAAGTTCATCAACATTTTTCTCCTGCTCAAACTGATGATAGTTGTATCAATGCTTATCACTTATGCTTTCAACAGGTTGCTCAAATCATTGAAGTTGTTGACAATATACAATTGATTAGCTTAGGTTGTGGCGAAGGGAGTAAAGATCATTCATTACTGTCTTGTTTGGCTAATTCACCCAAGAACTTGAGTCATTTAAGCTATTATGCCATTGATGTTAGTTTGTCTCTATCTCTTATGGCGACTCAAAAAGTCAGAAACACTTTTCCAGAATTAGCGATACAGCCAATTATCTGTGATTTACTCCAAGCTAAAGATTTAATGTTGAATATTCCCAAAATGTCTGAATCAACTAAAAGAATCATAACGTTTTTTGGGATGATACCTAATTTTTATCCTGATGAAATTCTGCCTATTTTGAGCCAGATGGTTGAGTCAGGGGACTTACTGATTTTTAGTGCAAATTTAGCCCATGGGAATGATTATGTTCAAGGAGTTAACCAAGTTTTGCCTCAATATGATAATGAATTAACGAAAGATTGGTTAATTACACTTTTAGTTGATGCTGGCGTTAATACATCAGCAGGACAAATAAAATTTCAAATAGAAGCAGATGAAACTGATAGTGATTTGAAGAGAATAGCTGCTTATTTTGAGTTAGAAGATGATGTTTGTTTTAGCTTGGAAAATAAACTGATTGAGTGGTATAAAGGAGAGAGAATTAAGTTGTTTTTCTCCTATCGTTATACTACTGATATGATCACAAAACTTCTGCAAAAGTATCAGATTAAGGTTCTAGCTCACTGGGAAGCTAATAATCAAGAAGAAGGAGTTTATCTGTGTCATAAAATATAGTTTTTATCTATTTTCGTTTTAGCCCCTTACGCTTTCCTCTCCAGAATTGGACTTGGGACAAAACAAAGTTTAGCGTTATTCAACGTCAGGTTACACTTTTGTTGCACAAACTTTCAGGTAAAATAAGGGTCGCAATACTTCAGAGTCTTCTCTTAAGAGCTTACTAAAACTGGCACTAATTTTATGCTAACTATCGCATTACCCAAAGGCGCACTGTTAAAAGACAGTATTAAATTATTTCAGAACCTTGGCCTAGATTTTCAAGGATTTCTCGATAGTAGTAACCGTCAACTACAAATTATTGATCCTACCCACACCGCCAAAGCATTATTAGTGAGAGCGCAAGATGTCCCCATTTACGTTGAATATGGGCAAGCTCAGTTAGGAATTGTCGGTTATGATGTTTTACTAGAAAAAACAACCCAAGTTGCCAACTTAGCAGACTTAAAGTATGGCTATTGTCGGATGTCAGTAGCCGTTCCGGCATCTAGTCCTTACCAAAGACCCGTTGATTTACCGCCTAATGGTCGTGTTGCTTCAAAATTCGTTAATTGTGCAAAAGATTACTTCAGAAACTTAGATTTACCCGTCGAAATTATCCCTCTTTACGGTTCAGTCGAATTAGGCCCCATTACGGGAATGTCCGAGGCCATTGTTGATTTAGTTTCTACCGGCCGCACATTGAAAGAAAATGGTTTAGTAGAAATTGATGTATTGTTTGAAAGTACTGCTCGGTTAATTGCTCATCCCCTTAGTTATCGCTTAAATCGGGATGAAATTAGCGATTGGGTGGCTAAAGCTCGCCATATTAGTCTGCAAAGTGCGACTTAAGGGAATAGGATGAGTGAATGTGAAGTTAGAGAGAATAACCATGGAATTACACTATGAATGATGCCCTAGAAGCCTATATTGATTATCTAGTAGAATTTTAAGGTTAGAGGACGTAATAATTGCGTCCTTTTTCATTTGTCGATTTACCATCCTCTCATTTTGAGAGGAAATCGTTAAATCTGCGATCGCAACAATCAACTACGAGTCCATTATTGAACTTTCATACACTTAAATTTCTATCATCAAGTTCGTTGTTAGGCTCAAAAACAGGTAAACTTAAGATAACGGGTTAATATCACAGAAGAATCAGTTAATTATGCCAAGCTTTCTCCTCGAAATTGGGACAGAAGAATTACCAGCAGATTTTCTCGATAGTGCGATCGCTCAATGGCAACAGGCCATCCCTCAAACCCTCTCGGAACAATCTCTTTCCCCTAGTCGTATCGATATTTATGGGACTCCCCGTCGATTAGCGGTGATTATTGAGGGACTCCCTGACAAGCAAGCAGATCGAGAAGAGGAGATAAAAGGACCTCCTGTTAAAGCAGCCTTTCAAAACGGAG
>JBFRWB010000234.1:0-5807 GCA_051439375.1 Microcystaceae cyanobacterium | reverse complement strand
TTTAATCTTATGTTTTCTCAACAAGCTTTAACCAATATTCTTTTTTTCTCCTTCAAAAGTTTTTTAACCATGATTATTATTATCGGAGTTCTCTTAGGATATCAAGAAAGGATGTTCGGATTTTCTATGATGGTGGTTGGTTTTTGCTTAATTGGTCAAAGCACCCAAAAAATGGTCCAGAATAGGAAAGTCGTTATAAATTATGAATTATAAATTATGAATTATGAAAATAAGTTTATCGTCTAAATCACGGATTATCAATTATAACTAAGTCTCCCATTACGTCATTGCGAGATGGCGTTGTCATTAAATTAACAGTCAATATTTATAGTTAACTAAAGCCATCGAAGCAATCTTAAGTCACCTTAAGCTACCTTGAGATTGCTTCGGGGGAGTTAAAGAAGTCGAAAGTATGAAGTCGGAAGTCGGAAGTTGTTTTTGTAACATCCTGACAAACCTGTAAACCCTACTTCTGTACTTGCATACTATCCTGACAAACCTGTAAACCCTACTTCTGTACTTGCGTACCATCCTGACAAACCTGTAAACCCTACTTTTGTACTTGCGTACCATCCTGACAAACCTGTAAACCCTACTTCTGTACTTGTGTACCATCCTGATAAACCTGTAAACCCTACTTTTGCACTTGCGTACCATCAAAAATAATTTTTAGGGTTAACAGTAAATAAAGTAATATTACAAACCGTGGCGGTTAGCCTAACTAAAAAACTAAACTGGATAATAGACGAAGAATAAGCATTACCCTTTTTAACGAGGAAATTATTATGGTTGATAAAACAGTACCCGTTGCCTTAGATCAAATTCTTGAAGAAGCTAGAGTTAAAGTTTCTATTGCTGAAACCCACATTACCCAACTCAGTCAGTTTGGCTTAGATCAAAAATGGATTAACCAAATGAAAAAAGAGATTGATCAAGTTGCTGAAATTCCTACCTTTGATGCACAAAAGATTCAATTAAAAGAATTAACCAGTGATAAGAATACTAAATTAGAAGCCTGTCGAGATTGGGGGAAAACCTTGAGACTGAGAATTAATCTTGCTACCAAAGATAAGAAACTCAAAGGAGTCGAATTTCCCACCAGTCAATGGAATGAAGCCCAAACGAGTGAAGCTAAATTAATTACTCTATTTCCTACCTTAATTGATCTTGCTAAAAAACACGCCCAAGTCTTAAAAAGCGTCGGTCAAACAGAGGAAACGATTCAACAAGCAGAGACATACTTAGCCGATTTAATCGCAGCTAATCAAGCACAAGAAGCCTATAACATTCACCGTCGCAGTGAAACAATTGACCGACAAACTATCTACCGTACTCTCTATGATAAAGTTAATCGCATCAATCAAATTGGTCAAACTGTCTTTGCTGATACCCCGAATTTGTTAACCCTTTTTACCAGTAATTGGACACAACAAACAAACAGTCATTCTACCGAAAGCGATGACTCAGACAATTAAAGATTGGAGATTTAAGATTAGACCTCTTGCATAAATAATTAGCAGATCAATTTAACCTAGTATCTTATCAATTTCTCTTACTTTTGCCTTTTGCCTTGACTTTTGTAAGAAGTCTATTGATGAAGTCAATCTCCAATCTACAATCGGCAATCGGCAATCATTTGACAAGCACATTATCCATCCAGTTATAATTGAGCCGTTAATCATTCAAAAATATGCCATGCAAGTTCAGATTATTATTATCGTTGCCATTGTCATTGCCCTACTGGGAACAATGATTGGGGCTGCAATGGTGTCCGTAGATAAACAAAAAGCTTCCAGTTACGTTGAAGGTCGATTAGTCACCGATCCCAATTATAGACCCCCTTCCCGCAAAAGACTATTTCTACCAATGATCATTGCTTTGGCAAATAAGTTTAGCCCTAATGATTGTTGGTATTCAAGGCGGTAATATTATTGGATTTAGTGTTGGTTTTCTATTGCTATTTATTGCTTTTGGTTTATTGGGGGCTTTTTTATTAGGAAGATGAGTAAAATTGTTAAAGGTATAGCCCTACGGGTAAGGCAAAATGCAAAAGGCAAAAGTAAGCGGCGCAAGGGTTTCAAAACTTCCGAATGTCCTAACCTTTTTTTGTATATATTATGATTAACTAAAAATCATCAATCTAACCCTAACTAAAATGATGGGCAAAATTACAACAACCTTAACCATAACTAACCGCAGTGATCAAGCTATTGCTACCAGAGGGTTTATTAACCCATCAGATATTCGCACAGTCACCTTAGATGATGTTTTAGTAGATACAGGCGCAACAACCTTATGCCTTCCTGCGGAAGTAATTGCCACTTTGGGCTTAGAATTATTAAAAGAAGTTACTGTCGAAACAGCAACAGGAATTAGTCAAGCCCGTATCTTTCAGGACGCAAAAATCTCCTTAATGGGAAGAGAAGGAACGTTTGAATGTTTAGAATTACCCGGTGGAAGTAATGCCCTATTAGGCGTTATTCCTTTAGAAGCATTAGGCATTGAACTAGACTTAAAAAAACAACGATTAGTTACCTTACCTATTAGCCCATTAGAAACTTATTTAACTATTCTCTAGCAATTCTGATCCCCAATGCTACGCATGGCAAAAGTAGGCTGAGACTCAATACTATTCGGTTAAGATTTATTTGGGTGAACATAGTCGAGATTTTTCTCCCCCTGCTTCCTTCGTGATCTCTGAAACCCTTATGCAGCTTACTTTTGACTTTTGACTTTTGCCTTTTGACTTGTGCGTAGCACTATAGTATCGCCTCGCAATAAATTGACGAGGCTAATAAAAAACGTTCAATGAATTGAACTAGAAAATCCAATTTTTAACGGAGAATGAAACAGCCCTACCTAAAATAAGGGGGAATAGTTGGAAAGGAGGTATATTTTCTTCTGGAAATCACCTTATCCAAACAGTATTGGGCTGAGACTGGTTTTCAAGGATTTCTAGTGTACTAACCTTATTTTGTACAGCTATAAGTCAAATCCATTCTGTTTCTGACTTCCGACTTCATACTTCCGACTCAATACTGTTCGGTTAAGATTAGTTGTTAAACATCGCCAAGATTTTTTCTCCCCCCTCTCCCCACACTTCCCCATCTCCCCACACTCTCCCATACCCAGATTTTTATTATCCGAACAGTATTGTCCTGCCTCCTGCCTTGCCTCACACTTAAATGTGGTACTCACCTCGGATTTGGTATTATCTGCTAAACCTGCCCTTACGGAGTCTGTATTGTCCCCAGAAATTTCTTCATCGAACTCACGTTTATCTATCAAAGTTTTGAGTGTACTCCTTAGTCGAAAAAGCGCAAAAAAGGGGAATGTAATATACTAAAGTCTTTGAACTTTGCCTCTTTTTAGATCATTCTAATCACCCTTCTGACTCCTGAACTCCTTATCCCCTCACCGTTTAATTCCTTAACCATATATAATGATGGGATGTGTCGTGCAATCTAATAAATACATTGTAGTAGGATTTATCTAAGTGACCTTGTTGCAATCTATACAGGAAGCTTTAGTTCGTTGGTGGTCAGAGTTTACGCTGCAAACAAAGTTGATGGCAGCGGCCACCTTAGCGGTGTCTTTGCTGATGAGTGGCTTAACCTTCTGGGCGGTGAATACCATCCAACAAGATGCCCGCATGAGTGATACTCGCTTTGGTCGTGATTTGGGCTTACTATTGGCTTCTAACGTGACTCCCCTCTTGGCAGAGGATAATTTAACCGAAGTTGCCCAATTTTCCAGTCGCTTTTTCCAAAGTACCTCTAGTGTTCGCTATATGATTTATGCCGACCCAGAGGGCAAGATTTTCTTTGGCATTCCTTATTCCCAAGAAGAGGTTCATAGTTCTCTGGCTTTGGAACGACGCATCGCAGTTCCTGAACCAAGTTCTTCCCATCCTAACCTGCCCATTGTTCGCCAACATAAAAGTCCAGATGGGGAAGTAACTGACGTTTTTGTTCCTCTTAAATATAACAATCAAAACTTAGGTATTCTCGCCATTGGTATTAACCCAAACCCGACAGTTGTGGCTTCTTCTAATTTAACCCGTGATGTCACAGTTGCTGTTTTTATTTCGATTTGGGCAATGGTTATCTTAGGGGGTGTATTCAATGCCTTAACCATTACTAAGCCAATTAAAGAATTGCTTGTGGGAGTTAAGAATATTGCTGCAGGTACTTTTCAGCAACGGATAGATTTGCCCTTTGGCGGTGAACTAGGAGAATTAATTATTAGTTTTAATGAAATGGCAGAAAGATTAGCCAATTATGAGGCGCAAAATATTGAAGAGATGACGGCAGAAAAGGCAAAATTAGAAGCTTTGGTTTCTACCATTGCAGATGGGGCAATTTTGTTGGACACGGACTTAAATTTACTATTAGTTAATCCAACCGCAAGACGAATTTTAAGTTGGGAAAATGTAGAAGTGATTAGCCATAACATTCTTGATTATCTTCCTCAAGAAATGTCTATTAGGATTGGTAGTTCTCTTAAGAAAATGGCAGCTAATGGGGAAGAAAAAGATGTAGATCAATCATTATCAACTGAAGCAGAAAGTGAAGAAGAAAGAGATGATTTTCATTCAGGAGAGTTTAAAATTCATCTTAAGCAACCGATTTCTCGCATTGTGCGCATTATGTTGACTCAGGTATTAGATCAACAAGGGGAAACTCCCAAAGGAATCGCCATGACTCTGCAAGATATTACCCGTGAGGCTGAATTGAATGAAGCAAAAAGTCAGTTTATTAGTAATGTCTCCCATGAATTGCGAACACCTTTATTTAATATAAAATCCTTTATCGAAACCCTTTCAGAATTCGGTGATGATTTGACAGCAGTTGAACGCAAAGAGTTTTTAGAAACAGCCAACCACGAAACCGATCGCCTCAGTCGTTTGGTCAATGATGTGTTAGACTTATCTCGTTTGGAGTCTTCAAAAATATATCATTTAGATGGTGTTGATTTAAGCCAACTAATTGAACAAATTTTACGAACTTATCAACTCAATGCCAAGGATAAAAACCTAGAACTGATTCCAGAGATTGAAGATAATTTACCTCTTGTTTTGGGTCATTATGATTTACTCTTACAGGTAATGACTAATTTGTTAGGTAATGCACTTAAATTCACCGAACAGGGGGGAAAAGTTGCCATTCGTGCTTATAAGCTACATGGTGATTATAAAGATCATTCCACTCATCCTCTTGTACGAGTGGAGATTTCTGATACAGGAATTGGTATTGATGCTGAAGATCAAGCAGCGATCTTTGATCGTTTCTTCCGTGTTGAAAATCGAGTTCATACTTTAGAAGGAACTGGACTGGGATTGTCTATTGTTAGAAATATTATCCACAAACATCATAGCCAAATTCATTTAATTAGCGAAACAGGTATAGGTACAACCTTTTGGTTTGATTTAGCAGTCTATTTAGAACAGGCTTCTTGCCCTTTACCCAGTGGAATTGCTAGTCCCCAAGTCCGTTCCCTAATTTAATTAATGGAGACGCTTTCAACCTTAAAAACGCCTCCATACAGCAAGAGAAGAATCAGTCAACTATCCTATTTATTGGGTTGAGGAGTCATCCGTAAATAGGGTTTAACTTCTGTTACTCCTTTGGGGAATTTTTCTTTTGCTTCATCAGTGGAAATAGAGGGAACAACTACACAGTCATCGCCATCTTGCCAGTTAGCAGGAGTTGCGACCTGATGGTAATCTGTTAACTGTAATGAGTCGATAACTCGTAGGATCTCAGCGAAATTTCGCCCTGTACTGGCAGGATAGGTTAAAGTTAGAC
>JBFRWB010000233.1:0-4841 GCA_051439375.1 Microcystaceae cyanobacterium | reverse complement strand
CTGACGAGTGACTATCAACAAATTTCCGCCATTTTTCTGCTCTTTGGTTTGGGGTAAGATTGGGGTCAGGAGAAGGAAGTGAATGACCATTAATGAAGGATTCAGTAAACTTTAAAACTTCTTGTTGTTTTTCTTCAGGAAGTTTCCTTAAAGCTGAGATAATCGCTTGTTCAATATTCATTTCTTTGACTTTTTTTAACAAACTTATTAATCAGTAAACTAACCTAGTCTCCTCATTTAACTTAATCTTAACATAAATCTTCAACTAACAGGTAATCCTTTATCTTATAACCATGAATCTCAGACAAATCAGGTAATAATCCAATTCTAGGTTTACCCATAGTGGTTAAAATAATCGGTAAATTATTATCATTAACCTCTATAGCTTCCCTTAAAGTCTTCATTAACTTATTACGTTTCTGACTATCTTTAAAAACATTAGAATCATTAATTATTCCTTCTATACTAGCATATCCTCCGTCCCCTTCTGCGGTTAATCTTCCTTGTCCCACCAAAGCAATTGAACGTCTCATAGCGGTACTAATTCCTGTTTCAGTAGCCAAGTGAGTTTGAGACACTAAAAACACATGAACTTTATGCTCTCTTCCCTTAGCAATAATCGTATTAATATGTAAACTAATAGACTGTAAATCATACTCTGCTTTTATTTTAGGTGGTAACTTCTTGAGAGAATCATAAAGACTATACCATTCATCAATAATCAAATAAACATCATTTTCTGGTTCTGGTAACTCTTCCCCAGATAATAATAATTGTTGACAAGATTTAATTCGATTATCAAGTAGATTAAAGATTCTCTCAGTAATCGTTTTCAATTGAATTAATTGGTCTAATACTTCCCCTGATAAATAGAATACAGTATCATCATATAATTGTAACCCTAACCAATCAGTTGTTTTCGGATCTACAATATAAAACCTAGCAGAATGATTTAATTGATGAATTTTCTTGATAATAACCTTCATAGAAGTTGATTTACCACCCCCACTCATTACTCCAAATAGAATGTGTAAATTGGTTTTAGCTAACTCTTCTAAGATATCGCCTTGGTAGATTTGATTCTTTTTCTTAACCTGTACTTTTTCTTTGTCAATAGTCTTAATATGTAATGGTTCAGGAACTTGATTATTAGTTATAATCTTCTTACTGGTAGGACTACGAGTTTTAATATCCTGCCAAATAAAGTATAAAGCAGGAACGAAAAATAAGGAAACAATAGTTAATAGTGCAGACATTTTGATTTTGTATTATTTATAGATTTTATTAGACAGAAATTAGTCTTTGTATGTTTTCTAAAATCTCCCTTGCTAATGGAGTAGAAAATCTAACCGTAATCTGACCTGAGCAATCTTTATTAAATGCAGAAGCATCGAATTGAACAGCCAGTGTATTTTCATTATCAAGATAACAATTAAGCTCATTTATATGAGATTCATTCCAAGCAAGACCAATAATTGTTTCTGAATACTTAAAGGCTAGAAAATGTTCTCTTGTTAAGACAATTGAACCAGTAAACCAGCTTCGTTTCCAACCATGATATCTTCCCGACGCACGAAAGTTTCTATAAGTAATCGACCCACCAATTCCCTCATCTTTGAGTACAACTCCCTCGCACTGTATTTGAGATAAGTAATTTTTAGGAATTTGTCCTATCTTGAATAGTTTATATAGAAACGTTTTGCTCATCTTTAATAGTCATCAGTTAACCTTAATTAATTGTCCATTTTCAAGTATCAATTATTCATTATCAATTGTTATCCTCCTAAGCGTTTTCTAGCACCTCTAACACCTCCTAATTGTTTCAAGGCCATCGCAGAAACTAAAGCCACACCACCGGTAATATAGAGTCCTTTATTACCCGTTCCCATACCCACAAAACGGACAACAGCAAAAGCAAATAAAGCAGCTATAATGACAGGCATAATCACCACATATTGAGTATGTTCAGGCATTTTGTTTAACCCATGTTTCTCATTTCTAATCACTTTTCTTGCTAACATGGGATTCCTCCCTGCTAACGGTTGTAAAGCAGCTAATTGAGAATTACTAAGATTCAAACCCGCTTTTTTCGCTTCATCTTCCATCACCTCTCTAATTTGGCGATCGCTTGGCAATTCCAACTCAACTTCACTCATTTCCAGGAAAATATCCTTACCAGGGTTAGCAGCAGCTAAACAAACCAATGTCACCCCCATGGCCATTAAATCCTCTAACCAATAACGAATACTCGTTGTCAGTCGTTTTGCTTCAGGAAGAATCAATAACGTCTCCTCACTACAATTTCCTGCGATTTCCTCCTTCAATAACTCAACCGTTAACTGTTTCCCCTCTTCATTCTCAGTTGAAATCCCTAATTGAAAAGCGATCGCCTTAAAAAAGTTCTTGAGACTCCCCTTATAAATAGCGATCGCACAATGAAATTCCCCCAATAATTCCTCATATAAAGCATGGGCAAAATCATTGATACCAGTCCCGACTTCCCCCAAAACCAGCAAAGAATAACCAGAATGTACAGAAGCACAAACTTTCTCAAACTCAGCTTGATTCTCTAAGACGCAAGACGATTCTTTCTCCACTGCGTTAACAGTGTCCCTGCTACCTGTTGGGGTGTAAACTTTGGGTTAGCTGCCTCCCGTGCTAAATTGACCTTCTGCTGAAGATCAGGGGACAAATCTTCCTCATTCATCTCATCAGCTAACTTGCGCTTAATCAAATCACGCATCGCTAACTCTCGCGCCTTCAATTCCTCCGCTTCCCTGATTAAGACGGCCACCTCAGAATTTTCCACTGGCTCCTGTGGTTCAACATAAATATCAGCTTCCTCTGTTGTGTCCTGATGATCCAAAGCAGTTGAGTTATTAGGAGAAGTGGTCAAACCATTTTCATCAGTCGTCACCAAAGAACCTACTGAATCAGAGTTTTTATTATAGCTAAACCCTGTCATTTTTCCATTAATACTGATATATTCATCTAATTCTTTAAGCAAATCTAGCTGATAATCATCTAAATAAGCTTTTCCTTGCTCATCCTTATGCGCCTGTATTTCAAGGAACTTCAAACGGTTATAGTAAGCCCCTTTTTTCAGGCCAAACATCTCTTGTACTTCTTCGGGTTGGTACATCTCAGTTCGATGAACTTTGCTCTCTGTTGGTTTAGTCATGATAAAAAATTTTTTTCAGACAGTACATAATATGGAAGCTTGTTTAATTTATTGTTCCCCAGAAGTTCACTGAACTAACACCCGAGTTCAGTCAAACACCCTGAGTATTAATGCTTAACACTAAAATCAATTATTAACACCTTTATTTCGCTAATTGATGGTAAAAAAAGTTAAGAATATAGCTATCAGTATCAGTAAAGAATTAATTACTAAGAAAAACAGTAAAAACAAATATTCAATCCCAAGTCTAAAACTATAACGATCGCATTCATCACTAACACTTTCTAGTGTCTGGTAATGGTAATTAACATCACTAACAACTATATATGGATATTAAGTTTGAGAGACACCAATAAAGTATAATGGATTGTATAACTTGTTAACCATTCAACCAGTCAACAAGTTATATAGTAAACAAGTCAGCAAGTTAACTTGTCCGTTATGATTATTGCGATCGCTAATCAAAAAGGTGGGGTGGCCAAAACCACATCAACTATATGTTTGGGTGGATTGTTGGCACAAACAACATCATGTCTTGTGGTGGATTTAGATCCCCAAGGCAACTTAACGGTGGGATTAGGTGTGAACGTTGTTGATGAGCAAATGAGTGTGTATGAGGTGATCACAGAACAAGTAGAAGTCAAGGAAGTGGTGGTTAAAACAAAATCTGGTTTAGATTTGCTGCCTTCTGATATCTCGTTAGCTAAAGGAGAAACCGAAATACTCACCAAAGTGGGAAACTTTCTGATTCTTAAAGAACGCCTGGAAATGGTGAGCCATGAATATGACCATATTCTTATTGATTGTCCCCCAAGTTTGGGATTGCTGACTGTCAATGCTTTATGTGCGGCTGATGCTGTTTTAATTCCCGTTCAATGTCAGTTTTTTGCTCTTAAGGGTTTAGCGGCCTTACTCGAAACTATCCAAAGTATTCAAAAACGGCTCAATCCTAATCTGCAAATTTTGGGAGTGTTACCCACAATGGCGGAGAAAACGGTGATGAGTCGAGATGTTCTAGCATCCCTTAATAAACGACTGACAGGGATTACTATTTTTGACCCGGTTCCTAAGTCCGTTAAATTTGCTGAATCCAATCTCGCTGGGGAACCGATTCATCTTTATGCTGATGATTCTAAATTGATTGCTCCTTATCAAGCGATCGCTCAACTAATAATCGGAGATTAATAAATGGCTAAAAAACGCGTGCGACTCACAGATGATAATGACCCTCTTTCCTCTACTGATCAAGTTCTGGCAGGGTTTGAACAACTTAGTCAGTCAACCAGTCAACCAGTAGAAAAGTTAGACAGTCAACAAGTTAACCAGTCAAATATAAATCAAGATGACTTGTCAGACAGTCCTGAAGTTGAATCAAGTTCAACCAAGGAACTTAAGAAACAGAATATTAACCAGTCAACAAGACAGAAAGCTAAAAAGTCAACCAGTCGACTTGTTAAGTCTGACACTTCAGGAGACAAACCAACCAGTCAAAAAGAGGAAAAGTCAACCAGCGAACAAGTTGACAAGTTGATCCTACGAAAAGTGACTTTTCAGATAGAAGAGTCGGTGGTGAATCGTTTGGATAGACTGCATTTGCAGCTTCAATTAGATTTAGGAAAGGCGAAGACACCTTATAAAGAGGTGATGGTTGAAGAGGCGA
>JBFRWB010000232.1:0-36703 GCA_051439375.1 Microcystaceae cyanobacterium | reverse complement strand
GACCGACTCCTTCTACCATTACTTTATTCACAGCAGGGGCATTAGAACAAGGGCGTAACGGTTGGACTCATCAACGGCCTGAAATTGAAAATTATTTTGCTGCAATGATGCGAAATGGTAATGTTTTTCCCCTCTTTCCTTGTGATGCAAATAGTATTCAAGCTTGCTATGAATGGGCATTAAAGACTAAGAATAAAGGGATGACTATTACTGCTAGTAAATCACCCTTACCCATTCGGACAACCTTTGAACAAACCCGTCAAGCTTTACATGATGGTGGGGTTATTTTACATGACAGTGAAGGGAAGAAAAAAGTCACCTTTGCAGTCATTGGGGATATGACTTTAATTCCTGTCTTTGAAGCAGCCACCCGTTTAGAAAATGAAGGGTTAGGGGTGCGAATTGTTTCCGTTATTAACCCCCGTCGCTTATATCGTCCTGATGATGTTGCATGGGAGACTTGTACCGATAAAGATAGTCATTTCTTAGATGATAATGGCTTTGAAAATTTATTCGGTGGCGATGCGTTAATAGGGGTAACAGGCGGAAGTTCTGCGATGTTAGAACCGATTATGTTACGTTCTAATTGTAAACGAGATACCTTTGCATGGAAACGAGGCGAAACTGCTTCTAGTGCAGGTCAAATTATGGCCTTTAATGGCTTAACGGCTGAGGCTTTAAGCAATAGAGCGATCGCTTTAGTTAATTAGGGTTATGATTGATAGGGTGGGAAATTTTTATCCCACCTTATTTGATTAATGGTGTATTATTAAGATAATAGGAATTGATAGAGTAGATTAATCTGCTATTTTGTACCTATAGCCTACCGCCCTGCAATAAATTGACAGGGCTAATAGGTAACGTTATCTAAAGATAACTAACATAAATCTGATAATTGTTCTAGTTCAATTTATTGAACGCCATTTATTAGCATTGAAATTCATTTCAATGCGGTCTTTGGTGAGAGAGCAAGATGTGAGTTAATCCCAATCTATATCATCTAACATTTTTAAAAGTAAGTCAATAAAAACAATGATTGCACCACCTACTTCTGGACTGGGATCTTGAATACGATGTGCATAAGGATTACGAAAAACTGACATTATTCCTGCATATAAATCTCGATATGCTTTCAATTTTTTATCCTCTAATTTACCTTTAAGAATGGGATCTTTACTTGCAAAAATAAGATTGACAATTGCTTCACCCGTTGCATCTGCGTTAATAGATTCAGTATTTCCTAATTTTCTTAATCTTTCTTCTAATATAACAACTGCTGTACGCACCGCTTTATCCCATGCTTTAGGATCATTTCCTCCGCTACTTAAAGAATAACGACATCTTTCCCATAATTCTGAGTCTAAATGTTCGACTTCAGTTAACGGAATTAAACGAGGAATAGCAGATAAATTAGGTGCATCAAAATTAGAGTCAACTGCATCATAAGCTTTTTGTGTTAAAGAGCATCTATACTCACTACCTTTGCATAAAAAACTGTGATGTAAATATTGACCATCAATTAGTACATCAATAACGGTTTGTTTTATGTGCGCTTCGTTCAAATTATTCTTATCTTTAAAATATTCTTGTCGAATTAAGCGCATATTTCCATCAGGAAGAGATACAAATATAAGATCATCTCCATCAAGATTCCCAGAACGTACCTCTTGCACTATCCATTGTAATTTTTTTTCTGAGTTTCCGTTAAATTTGAGCTTAACATAATCATAAAAGAACATAAAAACCAAACATCATGATAACATTGTCATTTCAGATTTGAGCAACCTGTAGAAAGTGTAGATTACCGTACCTGATCAAGTATCAATGTTAAACTAGCTTAAAATGCAGCCTTATCTTACCTCAAAAAATGACTCAATATATTGCTACCGTCCATAAAGATAAAGACAGTGACTATGGGGTTCAATTTTATGACTTTCTCGGTTGTATTAGCGCAGGAGAAACCATAGAAGAAGCCAGAAAAATGGCCACAGAAGCACTTATCGGTCATCTAACTTGGATGATAGAAGATGGTGATCAAATTCCTAAACCTAGTACTTTAGAAACCATTTTAACTGATCAAGATCATCAAGATGTGATCGCTTTTTTAGTGATTGAGGTCAATGTAGAAGCATCAAGGAATAGAGCGATTCCTTTAGTTAAATAGGATTATGATTATGATTGATAGGGGGGAAATCTTTATCGAAATCGTATATATAATACACTAAGTATTCTTATTCACGAAATAATTAAGGTTTTATTACAAAATGTTATATATTAGATTTCAATGTCTAGAACTTATAAAAACGAAAGAAAAGTAAAAATTGCAGCAAGCTTAACAGTTCCTTTATCGGAAATCGCTATTATCTATACAGACCTAGAACTCTATCATTTAATCAGTTTCTTGCTTCTGTTGCTGTAAAAAGCGACCAGTCGATGGTAGGCTAAAGAATACAGCAAAAATGAAGAAAATTCAGTTGGGAGTAAGAAAACAACCATGAGTAGTTCTAGTATTGCGGCAACTTCAGGCAGTAATTCGGTGTCTGCAAACCGTTTATTTGTCTATGAAGTGGAAGGTCTAGCCCAAAGTGACGGAACAGGGCAGCAAAGCTATCCCGTTCGTCGTAGCGGTAGCGTTTTCGTTACTGTTCCCTATTCTCGGATGAATCAGGAAATGCGACGTATTACCCGTATGGGAGGGAAAATTCTTAGTATTAAGCCTCTCGGTTCTGTCATGGAAACGGCTGCTATGACCCCCAGTTCACCGCAACCCAGCCAAGACAATCAGAACAAAAAAGCTATGGTACAAGCGAAACCTAAAGTTCCTGTAAATATTTACAAACCGAAAAATCCTTATGTGGGTAAGTGCTTAGGAAACTATCCTCTCGTTCGTGAAGGGGGATCGGGTATTGTTCAACACTTAACCTTTGACCTTTCTCAAGGCGATTTACACTATGTAGAAGGACAAAGTATTGGAATTATCCCCCCCGGTACAGATAAAAATGGCAAACCCCACAAGCTTAGACTTTACTCGATCGCTTCTACCCGTCATGGCGATAGTGAGGATGATAAAACGGTCTCTCTTTGTGTCCGTCAGCTAGAATATCAACACCCCGAAACCGATGAAACCGTTTATGGGGTTTGTTCTACCTATCTTTGCAACCTCAAAGAAGGGGATGACGTAACAATTACGGGTCCAGTTGGGAAAGAGATGTTACTTCCCCCCGATGAAGATGCCAATATTATTATGCTGGCAACAGGAACAGGAATTGCGCCGTTCCGTGCTTATTTGTGGCGGATGTTTAAAGAACAGCACGAAGATTATAAGTTTAAAGGCTTTGCTTGGTTAATCTTTGGTATTCCCTATTCAGGCAATATTCTCTACAAGGATGACTTAGAACAACTCGCTGCTGAGTTCCCTGATAATTTCCGTTTAACCTACGCGATTAGTCGGGAACAGAAAAATGCCGAAGGTGGCAAAATGTATCTTCAGCATCGAGTGGCTGAATACGCTGATGAAGTCTGGGAGTTAATGCAAGATCAAAAAACCCACACCTATATGTGTGGACTCAAAGGAATGGAACCGGGGATTGAAGATGCTCTTTCCACCCTTGCTTCTAAGAATGAGGTTGAATGGCCTAGTTTTGTCAAGCAGATGAAGAAAGAACATCGCTGGCACGTTGAAACCTACTAAGACCTTCAACTTTTAAGGCAGTTTAACCGATAAGGGTGGAATTGACCACCCTTTTTTATTTAACTTCCTTCAGAGTCTTTACAATAACTGTGCATTTCTTCTCCTAACTTTTGTTCTTTTTTCCCAATTTCTTGAACCTGCCGCTTTGTTGCTCGTGCCTGATCAATATCCTTTTCTTGTAAAGCTTTGACAAAATTACGGGTGGTATTTGCATGACTTTGATAAATCTCAGCAAATCCCTCTTGATAGGTAACAAGGTTACTATCTTTAATATTTAATCCTTTCATTTTCTCTGCGGATTCCTCAAAAATATCTGCCATTTCTAATACTTTTTGCATATCTTCTGATTGACGATATTCCTCACTCTGTTGGGCCATCTTCCGAGTTAGGACAATAATTTTTTCACACTGGGATACTTTTGTGTCTGCACAACTAGATAATAAGAAAACTGAACTAATAATCATTACGAAACGGCTAATTTTAGGAAGCAAAAAAGAAGTTGGAGTAAACATATTAAAGTGAGTTCGGCGTTATAGTGGGTGACAGGAGACAGATAGAATATTTTTAACAAGTTTATACTGTAGCAGGTTTATTTACTTTAGACGAAAGGATTTGAGAGGAATTCATCAGGATGTTTTAACAAATACACCTAATGCACGGGGAATTACGCGGAACTCAGCCGGAGTTTCCGTCAAAATTTCCCCATCTGTATTAATTAATTGGGCTTTTTCAGTATTAATCTCGACTGCTTGACCTTCTAGACAGCGTACCCAAGGAAATTGCCCTTGTTCTCCCTTATGAAATGTCCACATTAAAGGGAAAATTTGCCACCAACGTTTCAATTCTAAGCTGTAAATATCTAATTGCTGATCGTCAATAGTTGCGTGTTTAGCGATCGCCATTCCGCCCCCATAATAGCGTCCATTCCCCACTGCAATTTGAATGGTTTTAACGTGAAAGGTTTCTTCTCCGAGATGTAAGGTTGCTTTGAAAGGACGAGTCTCCCTTAACGTCTGTAAAGCAGTGAGGCCATAGGCCAGAACTCCCCAACGTCGTTTAAACCCTTTGGTTAATTTTTCGGTAATACCAACACTTAATCCTAAACTGGCCACATTAAAAAAGTGTTTTCCGTTTACCCAACCGAGATCAATATATTTAATATGACCTGTGGCAATCACACGACAGGCTTCAGGAATAGAAAGGGGAAGATTAAGGGTACGGGCTAAATCATTTGCTGTTCCCAAGGGAAGAATACCCAAGGGAAGATTCATTTCTACTAGACTATCCACCACTTGATTGAGTGTGCCATCCCCTCCCCCAATAATCACCATATCAATCTGGGAAGCTTTATCCCGTACTGCTTTGGCTAATTGTTCGGGGGATTTTATAGGAATAGTAACTAATTCAAAGTCTAAGTCATCGAGAATATCCACAGCTTGGGCTAAACTCTTTTGACCTTTGCGAGAATGACGGTTAACCAGAAGTAACGCTCGTTTAGTCATACTAGAAACACCCTTAAACTGTCGAAAGGTTTGCTTAACAGTTTAGCAGCATTAATCGTGTTAAACGGTTGCTTCTTCTCTCACTAATTTCTCCCATCCTAAGTCTTTAAGATTGTGATTACGACGTAAAGGACGAGTGGCTAACTCTAGGATATCTCTTGCGTTAGTAAAGCCATGAATCTGAGCAAAAGTGAACTCAACTGACCATTTGGTGTTAATTCCCCGCGCTTCTAAAGGATTAGCGTGTGCCATTCCTGTAATTACTAAGTCGGGTTGCAGTTCATTAATGCGCTGAACTTGATTGTAATTATCAGGTTTTTCGATAATCTTAGGTAAAGGAACACCCATTTCTTTGCAAGTTTTTTCCAGAAAATCTAATTCTGCTTTTTGGTAGCGTTTATCCATGTAAGGAATACCAATTTCAGGACAAGTCATGCCGCAACGAATGAGGAAACGGGCTAAGGAAATCTCTAATAAGTTGTCTCCCATGAAGAATACAGACTTTCCTCGTATCAATTGGATATAATCCTCTAAACTTGCCCAAATCTGCGCCTCTCGTTCTTCTAATCCTTTAGGTTCAATATTGAAAACAGAACAAATTTTCTCTATCCATGCCCGTGTTCCATCGGGACCAATAGGAAAGGGCGCACCAATGAGTTTACACTTGCGACGACGCATCAGAGTGGTTGCAGTGCGGGAAAGAAAAGGATTTACCCCAGATACAAAGTATCCTTCGTCTAAAACGGGTAATTCGGTGTATCGTTTGGCAGGTAACCAACCTGAAATTTGAATTCCCTGTTTTTTCAATTCTAGGGTTAGATTAGTAACAACCGGGTCGGGAACTGAACCAAAGAGAACTAATGGGGGATGGTCGGCATATTCTGAGGCTTCTTCGCTAATTTCTTCTTTTTTACGCCCAAAGTTAAGTAATTTTTGCATTGCATTCCGTTCTTCTTTTTCTTCTTCTGCTTTAATTTCAGCCGGTTTAGGACATTTATGCACCATTGCAGCTAATACTGTATCTTCTCCTTGGGTAAAGGCGTAATCTAAGCCATTTGCCCGTGCAGTGACAATAGGAATACCGATTTCGGCTTCTAATTGGGGGGCTAACCCTTCTAAGTCCATTTTAATGATTTCGGTGGTACAAGTCCCAATCCAAACGATAACACTAGGGTTTCTATCTCGTTTAATTTGTAAGCACAATCTTTTTAATTCTTCGTAGTCGTTTAATTTAGCAGAAATGTCCCCTTCTTCTAATTCAGCCATTGCGTAACGGGGTTCAGCAAAAATCATGACTCCCATGGCATTTTGTAGGAAGTAACCACAGGTTTTTGTGCCAATAACAAGGAAGAAACTATCTTCAATTTTTTGGTACAACCAAGCAACACAACTGATAGGACAAAAGGTGTGATAATTGCCTGTTTCACAGTCGAATTGTAAAGCGGTAGGTTCTTGAATAGCGGTCATAATTTGAGTTCTCCTATGGTGGTTTTTAAGGGTTTTTAAGGGTTCGTAGTTGGGGCTTGTGGGCGCAAGCCTTGCGCCCGTACAAATTGGGTTTTAAGGAGGAATGTAAATCATCATAAGTTAGCATTCTCCTTTTCTTTTTCTCTGGCAATTTGTTCTCGAATTTGGTTTAAATATTCGGTATCAGGGTCAGTATAAGTCGTTAATTGAGAATCCATAACAGAGACATCTTGGCTGTTATCAATTTCTTCAAGTGTTTTCTGAATTTCTGTTAATTGTTCAATTTGTTTCTCTAAAATTTGTAAGTAATGTTCATATTCATATTTTAAAACAAAATAAATCCCTAACAATAAACCAATTATATCATTATTAATGCTTCTATTAGCCAGAAAAAAGTAATAAAGCCTTAGAATGTTCTCAACACTTTTGTTATATTGATCAGGACGTTTCTTAAGTTCAACATCTGGATCAAAATTTAATCCTAATTCAGTAATAATTGTATATTTATCTTTTTGAAAGTCTAAAATAACAGATAACCACTGTGAAAATTTTGGCTCTAGAGCAGTAATAGCACTTAAGATGATATAATCAGGAGGGCAGTATTTATTATCACCAAGCTTTGTCCAGTCTCTATGATTATTTACTAAAGGGACAATCCAATCTCGGTTAGCTTTATAATAATCTAACCATTTGTCTTTTAATCCTTTTTTCAATTCTTCAAATTCATTAGATAAGCTCATGATTTTGTTAGTTAAATGATTTGGTTGATACTGTTAGGATTTTATGATAGGGATTTAACAGTGTTAAATTCTCAACTAAATTATTCTCCTTGTTAATATTTTAAGATGGGATGGTGGGCAAAGATTGAAAATCATAATAGAAATTTAACCTTCCTATTTTTTGCCCATCCTACAGCTACAAATTGGGTTTAAACCATCATCAAATCAAGTTCTTCTTCAGCAGAAACTTGAGGTTCAGCAGGGTTAAGATAGAAGTCAGACAAGAGGGTAAATAATTCGCGATCTTGTGCTTCACTGGGAACAACGCCTTCAGGTAAGGCTAAGATTTGATCTGCAATATTTAGATAATAATTGCAAACATAATCCAAAGTGGGATCACTTTCTGTCATCTCAAATAAAGTTTTTCCTTTTACCCGCGATACCCGAATATCTTCAATTAAAGGTAAAATCTCTAATACAGGCATGGAAACATGAGAGACATATTTATCAATTAAATCCCGTTTTGAGGTACGATTCCCAATTAATCCTGCAAGTCTTAACGGATGAGTCCGCGCTTTTTCTCGTACTGATGCAGCAATCCGATTCGCAGCAAATAACGCATCAAATCCATTATCCGTGACAATTAAACAGTAATCTGCATAGTTAAGCGGTGCAGCAAAACCGCCACAAACTACGTCTCCAAGAACATCAAAGAGAATAACATCATATTCATCGAAAGCATTCAATTCTTTCAATAATTTAACGGTTTCTCCTACAACATAGCCACCACAACCTGCACCCGCAGGAGGGCCACCTGCTTCTACACAGTCAACCCCTGCGTATCCTTTGTAAATGACATCTTCTGGCCAAATATCTTCGTAATGGAAGTCTTTTTCTTGCAATGTGTCGATGATGGTAGGAATTAAAAATCCTGTCAATGTAAATGTACTATCGTGCTTGGGATCGCAGCCAATTTGTAGAACTTTTTTACCTCTTTTGGCTAAAGCGGTAGAAATATTACAGCTTGTGGTTGATTTACCGATACCACCTTTTCCGTAAACAGCAAGGGTTAAGGTCATAATTGAATTCTCCCGATGGACAAGTTAAGGAATGTTTGAAAAATGTTTTTTGCACTGAATCGAATTATGAGCTAAGTTTGGGCAAAAAAAAAGTGGTTAAAATAATGAATAAGATAGTAATTAAGAGATATTAAAAGAATTTGATTTTAAAATAAATTTCAATCCCTCAGATCCCTTTTAGAACTTTATTAGAAACTTAGAAATAAATTTATGTTGGTTAATTTAATAAATAAAAACAATAAATAAAAAAAGATAAAGACTTACGTTTATTTGCTGAATTCTTCAAGAAACTATAGCTATATATCAATGAATTTAGGGTTTTAAATTGAATTAAGTCAATCTAACCTCTAGATTTTAGTGAATGGTTACGTTTTGATGCTTGTTGTCTCAACGTCATTACTCTTTGTAGGGAGAGAGAATCAATTTTTTATAACAAATCATTAATTTTTTTTAGGGTAGTTCACTTAAACTGTTTATTCAAACCTCGTAGAGAGATTGCGCACAACCTCTCTACAATAAGAGGGACTCACCTCATACTGCGTATAATTATCTATTGGAGGATTGCTATAAATAGACAAAATTTAAGAAATCTTTGATTTAATGACTTCTTTTAAATAGCCTAATTGACCATAAGCATAAAGCAAATTGTCAAACCGCAGAGCTGGATTATTAATATATTTAATGCTTTTATATAATCCTCTTAATAGTCGTTCTCCTCCCCGACTAAATTGACGAATTCCTACCTTTCCCGACACCTTTTCTCGATAACATTCACTGACTCCTTGCCACCAACTACGACGAATAAACCAATCCATCTTAGTCCGTTCTAAAGATACATTATGTGCGGCTAACGCATTAGGAAGATAAGCCACTTGATAGCCTTTTTTTAAGGCCAATTCTGTCATAAATAATTCTTCATTAGAAAGTAAATTTTTACCCACTCGTCCTAAATTGATATCAAAACCACCCACCTCATCTAAAAATGTACGTCGGATAGAATAATTTAAGCCCCTTGGCGTTAATTGAGGATTGTCAATATAAACCACTTCATCCCCTAAATTGTATAAGCCCAACGCCCCTGCAAGGTCATCCGATAACCAAATAGGAGGAGAAATTCCTTCTGGCCAAATTAAGGTCACTCTGCCCCCTGCAATGGACAGTTTTTCATTTTTATCATAAGCATTAACTAGCATCCGTAACCATTGGGGACTTGCGACTGCATCATCATCTAAATAGGCTAAAATTGGAGCTTTTGTTTCTTTTGCGCCTCGATTTCGAGCCGTGGACAGACCCAAAACGGGTTCATAAACGTAGCTAAGGCGAGGATGATTGAGTCTGGCCTCAGTCACTTGGCTTGTGGTGTCAGTTGAGCCGTTATCTACCACTAAAATCTCAAAATCATCTAAATCTTGGTTTAAAAGACTGTCAATCGCAGCCCCTAAATAGTTATCTCGATTATGGGTACAAATAATCCCAGCAATTTTAGGTAATGACATAGCGAATAATTATCTTAGGTATTGTCAGTATCTTAATCCAAAATTTAACCTTTTATTATGCCTATGCAGCTTATGCTACTTCCTAAAGCACCATCTGAGCAGAAATTTAAAATATAAAGGGAATAATTTTGGGAGATTAGTTTTCGAGATCCCAGAGAGTCGTTGAGAAAAGATAATGGGAACTTGAGCAATTTTCATCTTTTGAGACTTTGCTACAATTAACATTTCTAGTAATAACACATTTGACTTCTCTCGCAATTTTAATTGTTCCCAAGTTTCTCTAGAAAAAGCTCTAAAATTTAAGGTAACATCGTCAACTGGAAGTCTAAATAAAATAATAAAAAATTTGTTGCCTAAATAACTAAGTATTTTTTGTCTTTTGGATGAGAAACCTTCTGCTCGACTGTTTTTACTATACTTAGAGCCTACAATTAGATCATAATCCTTTACTTTGTCAAGAAGTCTATAAATATCCTGAACAGCAATCGAACAATCTGCATCCATGGAAACAATTATTTCATTTGAAGCGTTATCGTAACCTGTTTTTAAAGCAGCCCCCAAACCCTCTCGATTTTTTCTGGTAATTACCTGAACTCCCAAGCTTCTAGATACCTCTGATGTACCATCGGGTGAGTTATCATCAACAACAATTATTTCGGCTTCTGGAAATTCCTTTCTAATCTCTGGAATTAGTTGTTTAACATTTTCACTCTCGTTATAGGTAGGCAGGATAATGGATAAACTAGGAGATGGCATGATGATTCTGTACTTGTTTAAGACCTGTCCTGACAATTGGAATAATGCAACAATTGGAGAATTAAGGTCACTTTGTCAGTGGTCACATTATAATCGATTTGTCCATTTGCACAAAAATGTATTTTGTATTATTTTAAGATTCAACCACTTTAAACACTTATCAGCTAAATATCCGAACTTTAGGTGCAAATATTCGATTTTTAAATATTAAAACTCATATTACTCCATATTATATTTACTTTTACCTTTTTCGTGGCACTATCATGCCGTTACTGAACTTATTAAACATCCCATGAATCATGCTCGTCAAGTCGCTTTTAATATCATACAAACCATTGAACAACAGAAAACCTATACAGATGTTGCGCTTGATCGATGGTTAAGAAAAACTGTGCTTAGTATTCAAGATCGAGGATTTGTCACAGAATTAGTTTATGGTATTCTCCGAAGACAGCGATCGCTTGATACCCTAATTGATCAACTTGCACAAAAACCCAGTGATCAACAACCACCCAAACTGCGCTACATTCTACAAATTGGCTTGTATCAACTGCGGTATCTGAAGCATATTCCTCCGTCTGCTGCGGTCAATACCAGTGTTGAATTAGGCAAAAATAATGGGTTAAAAGGTCTATCAGGAGTCATCAACGGAATTTTAAGACAATATATTCGGTTAGCTCAAAAAGATTCTGAGCCATTAAAGTTACCCAAGAATACTATTCAAAAATTAGGAATCTCATATAGTTTTCCCGACTGGTTCATTCAATTATTGCTCAAAGAATTAGGAGACAAAGATACAGAAAAGTTATGTCAGTGGTTTAACAAAGTTCCAACTATTGATTTACGAATTAATCCCTTAAAAACGACTTTAAGTGCAGTTAAAAAAGCATTCGATGACCAAAATATTACCTATACTGAAATTCCTTCTTTTCCTCATACCTTACGCTTAACAGGAAGTCACAGACAAATTCACAACTTACCCTATTTTGCTAAAGGTGGGTGGACAGTACAAGAAGTGAGCGCACAATTAGTGGGTTATTTGCTTGATCCTCAACCCAATGAAGTAATAATCGATGCTTGCGCTGCACCGGGGGGAAAAACTACACATATTGCCGAACTAATGCAGGATAAAGGGGTAATTTGGGCTTGTGATCGCTATTCCTCTCGCCTTAAAAAAATACAGCAAAATATAGATCGCCTGCAACTCAAATCGATTCAACTACAAACAGGAGATAGTCGCAATTATCCTCAATTTAAAGGTATGTGCGATCGCGTTTTATTGGATGTGCCTTGTTCGGGTTTAGGAACGCTACACCGACATCCTGACATTCGTTGGCGACAAAATCTCGAAAAAATCGCTCAATTAACCCAGTTACAAGAAGAATTGCTCACAGAAGCAGCAACATGGGTTAAACCCCAAGGCTTATTAGTCTATGCAACTTGTACGTTAAATCAGGCGGAGAATGAAGAGATTATTAGAAATTTTTTGTATAGAAATTCAGAGTGGAAAATAGACCGACCAAAACCTAGTTTTCCCTTATTTTCCCAATTTTCTGAAGAAGGATGGTTAAAAATTTGGCCGCATAAGCAACAAATGGATGGCTTTTTTATGGTTAAGCTGAGAAAGATTTTGTGAATTTTGCTATATTGTGGAGGTTGGTAACAAAACTTCACAAAGTTTTATGACTGTCTCTGGACTTGAGCTAAAACACATCAAGCGTCAACTTAAAGATAACCTACTCTTTGGCTATGACCCCTCTTGGGAGCTATTTGCCATTTTAACCGTTTATTTTGTCCAAGGAATCCTAGGATTAGCCCGTTTAGCTGTCAGTTTCTTTTTAAAAGATGATTTATCGTTAAGTCCCGCCCAAGTGGGTGCATTAATGGGAGTCGCAGCTATTCCTTGGATGTTGAAACCCTTTTTAGGATTTTTATCCGACGGACTGCCCATTTTAGGCTACAAAAGACGGTCTTACCTCATTTTATCGGGCTTATTGGGAAGTTTATCATGGGTTGCCTTGGGAACGATCGTTAATAATGCTCAAACAGCTACCTTAATTTTACTTATTATTTCTCTTTCTGTTGCTCTAAGTGATGTTATTGTAGATTCGGTAGTCGTTGAACGCTCAAGAAAAGAGACGTTAAGCAAAGCAGGATCGTTACAATCGCTCACTTGGGGAATTTCTTCTCTTGGTGGACTCATTACTGCTTATTTAAGCGGATTTTTACTAGAATATTTTACCAATCAGACAGTCTTTTTAATTACGGCAATTTTTCCCTTAATTGTGACGTTAGTGGCCGTTTTAATCGTAGAATCCCCCGTTACTAAAGATTCAAGCGAAAAAGTTTCAAATTCGGTTGTTCCAGAAGTGAAGGGTCATTTTAAAGAGATTTGGCAAACTTTTAAGCAAAAATCCATTTTATTTCCAACTATATTTGTTTTTCTTTGGCAAGCAACCCCTAGCGCAGATTCTGCCTTTTTCTTCTTTACCACCAATGAGTTAGGGTTTGAAGCCGAATTTTTAGGAAGGGTGCGACTGGTTACCAGCTTAGCCGCCATGGTAGGCATTTTCATCTACCAAAAACACTTAAAAACCGTTTCTTTTCCGAAAATATTGGGATGGAGTATCGTTTTATCAACCCTACTGGGGTTAACCTCCTTGATACTCATTACCCATACCAATCGCACCCTAGGAATTGATGATCATTGGTTTAGTTTAGGGGATAATTTGATTTTAACCTTGATGGGACAAATTGCTTTTATGCCTGTATTGGTCTTATCTGCCCGTTTATGCCCTTCTGGCATCGAAGCCACCTTTTTTGCCCTTTTGATGTCTATTTGGAATCTCTCAGGGCTATTATCCCACGAATTAGGCGCATTATTAACCCATCTGTTTGGCGTAACAGAAACCAATTTTGACCGACTTTGGTTATTGGTGTTGGTGACAAATTTATCGAGTTTACTTCCCTTACCGCTTATTGGTTGGTTACCCAAAGGAGATCCTCAGAAATTAGCCTCACAAGGACAAAAAGAAGCGACTTTACCCCCTAGTGAGGTTTATGAACATCATCCCTCTGGTTCACCCGTAGAAGATAATTTCTTACCCGATGTTGCACCCGAATTTGTGACGTTATCTTCTTCTCAGGTATCTTTTGATGAGTAGTTCCCAGTCCCCAAAACTTTGAATGGGATGAGAATAAGCGTCAAGCTAATATGGAGAAGCATGGAATTGATTTTAATGATCTCGAAGCTATCTTTAGTAATCCCTTTATTGAGTTTGTTGATAACAGACGTGATTATGGTGAAACAAGAATAATCCTATTAGGTCAGCTTGATGGTGTTATTCTCTATATTGTTTATACATGGCGAGAATCGACTTGTCGTTTTATCAGTGCAAGGAGGGCGAACAGACGTGAGTGAAGTTAACTATTTTGACGAGTTGGACGAACTAGGAGATCATGCACCTGTACATGATCGGGTTGAGAGAGAATATAAGCAACGGCCTCCGCAATATCTTCAGGTTGCAATACTGGAAACCGACTATAAACTTCTTGGGCTTTTTCGGCACTATTATGATATTTCTCAGCAAATTCTGTTTCTACATAGCCCGGACTAATACTAGACACTTTTATGTCTGTATTAGCTGCCCTTAATTCTAATCTTAGCCCTTCCGTTAAGGCACGAACTGCAAATTTAGTCGCTGCATAGACACCGCTTCCTGTGGGAACACGATGACCCGACATTGAACTAATATGAATAATGTGTCCTTTTCCCCCTTTGGCCTGCATATCCTTAATCGCTTCTCTGGTGCAGATACATAAGGCCAGCACATTAATATCTAGCATTTCTCGCCAAGATTCCGTATTTCCTGTCATTAATGGCTCACGATGCCCTAATCCCGCATTATTAATTAAAACATCTACCCCACCCCAAGTAGAACGAATCTTAGCAAAGAAAGGGAGAATTTGTTCCTCTTGGGCTAAATCAACCCTTTCACTCAGGACTTCTGCCCCTTTTTCCCTTAAATTTTCCCCTAATTGTGCTAATTTTTCCTCTCTTCTCGCACAAATAGCGATTCTGTACCCTTGGGTTGCTAAACGAAATGCGATCGCTTGTCCGATCCCACTGGATGCACCCGTTACCACTGCAACGGGCAATAAAGATGATTTCATAACAAAATTCCTCTTAATCGATAAATAGGACAATTTTACCCGTCGTAGAACCCGTCTCAATGGCTTTATGGGCTAAATAAGCTTCTTCAAGGGGAAAAGTCTGACTCAAGTGAAGGCTTAATTTTCCCTCTTCAAACCAAGTTGCACATTGTTTGAGAATCGCAGTTTGTTGTATTTGTGCCGATTTTAAGCCCATTAAAGACGGGGTTAACATTAATTCTAGACTAATGCGTAAATTACGATTACGGGCAGCTTTTAACGTGCCTAGTTGACCATTGGGTTCTAAAATAGTGACCAGATCCCCATATACTTTAACCGCAGGGACTGTTTCAAAAAAAGTACTTCCGCCTACCGTATCAAAGGCTACATCCACCCCTTGTCCTTCTGTCCAATGTAAGACTGCCTCAGCAAAATCAGTATTTTTATATAAAATCGGACAATCTGCCCTTAATTGACGGGCTAACCGTTCTTTATCAGGGTTTCCCACCGTCGTTGCTACCTTTGCCCCTTTTAACTTAGCTAATTGTATCGCAACGTGACCCACACCCCCAGTCCCTGCGTGTATCAGGACAGTTTGCTGAGGAGATAGGTTCGCCCGATCATATAAAGCTTCCCATGCAGTAATTAAAACAAGCGGTGCAGCAGCTGCTTCTGTAAAAGAGAGATTTTTTGGTTTAAATGCTGCTAAATGCTGTTCAATAACTGTATATTCAGCATAATTGCCTGTGTCTCTTTGACCTAACCCTCCAGCAAAAAAATAGACTTCATCCCCTACTTTAAAGTCTGTAACCCCTTCTCCAATGGCCGCTACAATACCCGAACCGTCACAACCTAAGATAGCAGGGGTATGTTCGGGGTAAAATGTGCCTCGACGGCGAATTTTAGTGTCAATAGGGTTAATTCCGGCTGCTTTGAGACGAATTAACAATTGAGTTGGGGTTTTTAAGGTAGGAATAGGGACATTTTGTGGGGTAAGAACATCGGGATCACCTGCTTGGGACATTAAGATAGCTTTCATCTTTTACTCTTTATTTTATAAATTCACCCTACAGATGGTGTATTGGCGTAAATCCTGTTGCAAGAAGTTTACTCCCTATCGTCACAATCTTGAAAGTTATTTGATAGCTGACGATAAAACCAAACCGCTAACTGTCCTCCCACAATGGGGCCAACAACATATAACCATTGATGTTGCCAAAGATGAGCAACGATCGCTGGTGCTAAAGACCTTACGGGGTTCATACTAGCACCAGTTATTGGTCCCATACAAGCGGCTTCTAGACCAACGGTTAAACCAATGGCTAACCCTGCAAAGCCCACTGGTGACCTACGATCCAAGCCTGACCCCAAAATAACACACATCAAAATGAAGGTTAAAACAGTCTCTAAAATTAGGGACTGTAACCAGTTATCGTCTAACGGTAATGTTGAGCCAAGATTGGCAATATTACCTAGAGATAGCCGCAATAACAAGGAAGCCAAAATTCCACCACTGAATTGACCCATAATGTAGGGTAATACTTTACGGGTTGGTAGAACCTGACTACTCCAAAACCCTAAAGTTACTGCTGGATTCAAGTGTGCGCCACTAATATGTCCTGTGGTATAAATCATCGCTGCTACTACAGCCCCAAAGACGAAGCTAACGCCAAGATGAGTAATGACTCCTCCTGTCATCCCATTGACCATGATTGCACCTGTTCCAGCGAAAACCAAGATAAAAGTCCCTAACCCTTCAGCTAAAACCTCGGAGAATAGCTTCGGTCGTTTTAACATTCGTACTTCCTGTGTTTTTGAATCATTTTCTGCTCAGTGACATTGGTTAAGGTAATAAAAGGAATCAGTTAACTAATTGCTAAAATAGTTACAGTAATCATAAAATGATTTTCTTTGAGAGATAACTTAACGACTAAGATACCACTCTTAAGTCATTTTAGAAATCACTCTTTTTTAACCTTCTCTTAATCTAAATTTAACAAAACATCAAAATAGTCATGACTTCATCCATCCTTAATGCTCCCACTCTTACTCCTTGTTGCTATGTTAATAGCACCCGTCAAATTCAGATTGGTCGAATTGCTAATATTAAAAGTTGGTATTTTGAGCAAATTATTTTCCCCGGACAACTTCTCTTTTTTGAAGCCCCATTAGAAGCATGGTTAGAAATTTCAACGGGAGATTTAGCGAGTTCAATTCTATGCGATCGCATTTCTTGTCATAAGTTACAAGTTAAGTCTCTTGCTTAAGAAGCAAGGTGCTGATCACCCTATCACTGGTAACTAATTACTAAGGTTACTAGAAGAAATTAGCCAGCTAGAAGAACAACAAAAGGCTCATCAATTATAGTCATTTTAATAAGTTTGAGACAATTGTTTTGTTCTTCTAAGCTTAAAGTGCAAATCGTTCTTATTATTATTTTAAGGGAGGTATTTGATTGTGCCAGTCTGTGCTTTTCTCATAAGCATAACCCACTCGAAACAGTATATCTTCCCGTAAAACATTACTAATTAGCTGCATACCAATGGGAAGTCCTTGACTATCAAACCCACAGGGAATACTCATCCCCGGTAACCCTGCTAAATTAACAGGAATGGTCATTAAATCGGATAAATACATCGTCAAAGGATCATCCACCTTTTCCCCTGCTTTAAAAGAAGTCGTTGGAGACGTGGGACAAACTAACACATCTACTTCATCAAATCCTGCTTCAAAGTCCTGTTTAATAAGGGTACGCACTTTTTGCGCTTTGAGATAATAAGCATCATAATACCCCGCCGATAGGGCATAAGTCCCTAACATAATACGGCGTTTCACCTCATCCCCAAAGCCTTTAGCACGGGTTTTGGTGTACATTTCCATTAAATTATCACTTTTTTCTCGAATCCCGTATTTAACTGCGTCATAACGGGCTAAATTAGCTGATGCTTCTGATGGGGCAATGATATAGTAGGTTGGCAGTCCATAACGGAAACGAGGACAAGATATTTCTTTGATGGTTGCACCTAATTTTTTAAGCTGTTCTAGGGCAGAATTAACGGCTTTTGAGACTTCTGGGGCTAATCCTTCCTCAACTGTTTCTTTAATAACGCCTACCTTAATTCCCTTTAATTTAGGCGTTAAGAATTCCGTATAATCAGGGATTTTTTGTTTTAAACTGGTAGAGTCTTTGGCATCATGTCCAGCGATCGCTCCTAACAGGATAGCAGCATCTTCTACACTTCTGCTCAAGGGACCAATTTGATCTAAAGATGACGCATAGGCCACCAAGCCAAACCGCGAGACTAAGCCATAAGTGGGTTTTAAGCCCACAATTCCACAAAATGAGGCAGGTTGACGGATTGAACCCCCTGTATCTGAGCCTAACGCTACGACACATTCATTAGCTGCTACGGCGGCGGCTGATCCCCCAGACGATCCCCCCGGTACACGGGATAAGTCCCAAGGGTTAGCAGTGACTTGATAACCAGAGTTTTCAGTGGAACTTCCCATGGCAAACTCATCTAAGTTCGCTTTTCCCACCATTATCGCCCCTTGTTCCTGTAATTTCTGAGTGACAGTAGATTCATAGGAGGGAACAAAGTTTTCTAAAATTTTCGATCCGCAGGTGGTTGGAATACCGACTGTACAGAGGTTATCTTTAATTCCAATGGGAATTCCTGCTAATAAGCCAATCTCTTCCCCTGACGCAATTTTTTGATCAACTTGGTTTGCGGCAGATAAGGCTTGCTCTGAGGTAAGGTGAAGAAAGCTTTTGAGCTTTGGTTCTAGCTTTTCAATACGATCTAGGTATTCTTGGGTTATTTCAACAGCCGAACGCTCTTTTTTGCTTAATTGTTCATGTAATTGACGGATCGCTGACATGGTGTTTCTGCCATTTTGATGATGAGTCTGCTTTGTCACTCTATCAGAAACCAGTGACCTGTGACCACTTAACTACTTGATCCAGCCTAAAACATCCCGAATAATTGACCAACGTGGCGGTTCAACTGCGCCTGTTTTCCCTTGTACCCAATAGTCATACAAAGACCGTACTGTACCATCTTGTTGTTTGAGTTGTAACCACGCATTGACGACCTCTCTTAACCCTTCTTCTCCATAGGGAAGACCATAGGAAACGGGGACACCAATGACAGGTTTAGGAATGGCGATCGTATAATCGGGATGGAGAATTGTCCATGCTGCGCCAGTTTCCCCTGCTGTTACAATCACATCTACAATAGGATTCTCTTCATCTAGGAGAATATCATAAGAGTCAATGGGAACTAACTCTGCATTGGGAATTAATCCTTTGATTTTGGCTTGATAGTAGGAAGAATCGGTAGTAATGCCAATCTTGAGTGAAGGAAGTTCTTGTAAATCACGCCAACTGGTGAATTTCTCTCGTAATTGATCTCTAACCAAAAAAGCAATGGTGTAATTGTCAAAGGGACGAGAAAAACTAATCATAGACGCATATCGGGGCGTAATAATTAGAGATTCCATCACAATATCACAATATCCTTCATTAAGAAGCTCTGCTACCCTTTGCATCTCAAAAACGCCTTCTTGTTTAGGAATAGGAACTAACTCTAGGCCACCGCCTAAGTCTTGAGCCAGTAAATGGGCCATTTCTATATTAAATCCCACTAATTCAGGGGGTTCTTGGGAATTAAAATAGGACAAAGGATAAATCTGACTATAACAAGCTCTAAAGCTTCTACGTTCTCTGATTTGATCTAACCGATTTTTTTCAGGATCTAAGATTAACGCAGAAGGAGGTTCGGTAAATACCTTAAGAGAGTCGCTAGGGTTACGAACTTTGAGCAGTTGTAGTTGTTCTAATTTCTGATCTTGGGTATAGGTACTAGCTAAACCATAGGTAAATAATAAATGAATTGAGGCAAGGGTCGTTAAAATAGCCAATAGGCTAAACACCCCAAAGCGCAAGATTTTCCGACGATTAAGGGTAATTAAATTATTAACCGCACAAGTGGCAATTAAAGCTAGAGCAACTGTATTCATTCCCGCTAATAATGTCCCAAACCTTGCGACTGAAACTTGATCAAGGGTGACATAAATTTGCAGCATATCCGCCGGAATACCGAATAAATTAAGCAGAAACCGCATGGTAGAAATACCATCCCCAAATAAACTCGCTGCACCGACTAATAAGAAGCTGGGATATTGACTGAGGGGTAACTCATTTCCGCTATACCATCCCGCAAAGGGAATAAAGGCCAAAGAAATTAATTTCCCCATACTCGGAAAGGTAAAGGAAACAGGAACGAGGACTTCTAAGGGTGCATCGATATTAAGGGTATTTTTTTCCTCAGAAGGGTCTAATTTGAGCAGTAATTCCCGACTTCGAGTAATAATGAGGGGTAAGACGATTAATAGATTTGCAGCAGCAAAGGCGGTAATTAAGGGGGTACGATAGGCATTAATGACATCTCTGTATTTTAATGGCGTTAAGGCGGCAATTAACCCCGGTAATACCCAAAAGCTGAGGATAAGTGCGATCGCTGCTTGAATCACAATATACACCCCTAACCGTTTAAATGCTTCTAGGGGGAGTGTTCCTGCGGCGTTAGCTGCGATGGCAAAAACCCCAAAAGGGGTTAATTTAGCGACAAATCCCGTTATTTTTAAGAGAGAGGCGGTTAAGGTATCTAATTCTTTTAGTAAGGTTTGTTTATTTTCTACCGTAATTAATGCTAACCCAATAGCAATGCAAAATAATACCAAAGAGGGAACAATGGTATTGGCCATTGAATGGAATGGGTTTTGGGGGATAAAAAGTTCAATGAGACTAAGGGGTTTGCTTCCTTCAATGAGAGAAGTGCTAAAAAAGGCAGAAGATTGCCAACTAGGAAACCCTAATGGGAATAGAACGATAACAAATAAAATAATTGCCCAAAAAACCAGTAAAACGATTCCCCCTTTGAGAAAAATCGATTTTGCGTCTTCGTAGCTAAGACGGCCTAAACTGCTAATAATTGAAACAACAATATAAGGGATAACGGGCATTTGGAAGAGTCTTAGGAAAATATCCCCCATGAAAGAGAAGACACTGGCCATTTCCCCGAAAAATAGACCCGCAACGCTGCCTAAAACCAATCCTGTTAGAATTTGGGTTGATAAGCTACTTTTAAACTGTTTAATAAAAGAACTCATGAATAAATTATGAATTATGAATTATGAATTTTCGTACTTCCGACTTCCGACTTCTTTAAAGCGACTCTCCATCATACAGTAACCAAAACCCTGCAAAAGATTCTTCGTCAGGATTGGACTGAACGCCTAAAAAATGCAGGCCATTGGCTGCTTTTTTCGCTTTTTCAAACCCTTCTGCTTCAGCTAAAGTCTTATTATCTGTCACATTGGCTAATATCCAACTTTCACTCAGTCCCGTTTCTAGGCGCAAAATGGGACGCGATCCCATCTCAACGGTTAAATAGGCTAAATCTAACCCAGACATCCACGCAGCTAAGGGTAAAGCACGAGGGGAGAAAATTAGTAACCCCGGAATTCGAGTTTCTGGGGTAATTTCCATCTCAGTTATGGGTAATGCTTCACTAAAACCAATTTCCCAATCATTTAAGTCTTGTAGTGCGGAAGCATCTAAACTAACTAACGCCCAGCGATCGCCTTTATCCCCTTTGACTGCATCGGGTAAAGAAACAGGATTCGATGCAGGATACTGTACAGAAGCATTTGAGGCAGCTTTTTCGTCATAACCCTCTTGATTTGGATAAAAATCCGTCATTCGCTCTTTAATCCAGCGATTCAAGGCTAAAGTTCGCCGACTGGGAAGGGGGACAATGCCTGCATCTTCACACCCTTTGGTAATCATATTATTCATCTGACGACGGAAAAAGCGGATTTTCTGGGGCGTTTCTCCCGATTCTACAATTGCTTTTTCAATTGCTTCTTTTAACCACAGAGAATTAACCGTGCTACTGGGGCAAAATTGACTATAGCGGAATAAACTATCAAGAGATTGATTAATCTCTGTCGGAGACTCACAAATAAGAACTTCCCACACTTTTTTCTTGTTTTCATCGTAAATTGGTCGCGAATAAAAGTCGAGTTCCCAAATTTTACCCATTGTTACCTCTCATTTCTGAATACTGGCTATGATAAGCTTATCAATAAATAATACATAATAGAAAAAAACATTAACAAGCAAGTTAACAATGAATCAAATTCCTCCTCCTGATAAAAATGCGGCGAAAAGAACCCTCAGAAATCTCTTTTTAATCTTACTCACAGTCGGAATTAGTTTAGGGGTTTTATTATCTATTGGGTTAGTTAAGTTGTTGAATAACTGGGGACTTACTGATAAACCGCAACCGACTCAAGTGGATTAGGTTAATTGGAGTTTAGCGTATCCATATAACATTCAACCTTAGCCAAATGCTGTACAATCAAAGAGAAATCTTGAAGAATTAACTCAGTATAAGCAGGCTTGAGTAAAGGGACATGAACGAATAAACAAGGAGGGTTAGATTGCAAAGAGTTACAATGTTTTAAAACATGATAATAAAGACCTTCACAGACAAATTTTCCTGCATTATGACTAATTTTAGTATGGCTTAGATTCTGCACTAATTGAGATAAATTGACAGATGTTTGCTGTTTATCTTGATGCCAAAATGCACAAGATTCAATGCTTAATTGAGTCCGTTGCTCTGCCATTCCACAACAAATGATACCATGGGGTTTATGAAATTGTACTGCATCTAAGACCATTTCAGAGGCTGGATGAACATCAACAGGAAGTTGACGCAAAAAAATGAGATCAAGATCAAGAGAAGGATATTTTTCTACCTGTTGTAATAAGTCATCAGAACTATTTGAGCGATGATGAGATAACCAAGGTTGAAAAGAAGTTAAGAGAATTTTGGGTTTTACTGTCATAATAGCCTTTCTAAAATTCTATCGGTTCATCTAAACTTTCGATCATTAATTCTATCTGTTCTTGACCATAATTGAGAAATTCTTCACATGAACACACTTTTTGAACAGCTTCCTCAAATTGGGTAACAATGTCTTGTAAAAGTAAATTACCTGATTCAATTTCAGCGATCGCTTTTTCAATCTGAGGGATGGTTTCTTCATCATTTCATATCGTTCATATATCTTGCATAATAGTTGATAATTATTAGGGAAGATAACCTGTTTTAAGCCGTTTGCTTCGGCTATAAGTGCTGCTCACCCCTCAATGGTAACTGATCACTGAGATTACTACTTTTTTCTACAATTAAGACCTTAAGTTTTTCTCCTGATTCAGTGACGCTTCATCTGTCAAACTCACCTTAACCGAAAGAAGGATTGGCAGAAAACTGAGAATTAAGTTAAATTTAGTTAAGAGAACGAAATTGTTTATAGCCATCTCCTTCGATTTGTGTTAATAAACTTGACACAACAGCCCCTTTGATCCTTAGACAAACACCCGAAAATAAACTAAAGAAAACATGAAAATTTCTTGGAGAAACCTACTATTGTGGATGATCCCCCTGCTGGTCATCGGCTTTTTCCTTTGGCAAGGCACATTTGCCCCTGCAACCAATATTGCAGGAAATAACGTCGCTAAAACTCGTATGACCTACGGACGCTTTCTAGAATACCTCGATGCAGGTAGAATCGTTAGCGTTGATCTCTACGAAGGTGGTCGTACTGCGATTGTTAAAGCCAGTGATCCCGAAATTAATGACCAAGTACAAATGGCACGGGTCGATTTACCAGTTAATTCCCCCGATTTAATCGCTAAACTAAGAGAATCTAATGTACGCTTTGATTCTCACCCTCTCCGTAACGATGGCGCACTATGGGGCTTTTTAGGAAATCTGCTTTTCCCTGTCCTGTTAATTGGCGCATTATTCTTCCTCTTCCGTCGTTCCAGTAATATGCCCGGTGGCCCTGGCCAAGCGATGAATTTTGGTAAATCCCGCGCCCGTTTCCAAATGGAAGCCAAAACAGGAATTAACTTTGACGATGTGGCTGGAATTGACGAAGCGAAAGAGGAATTACAAGAAGTTGTGACCTTCCTCAAACAACCTGAACGCTTCACCGCAGTTGGTGCAAGAATCCCCAAAGGGGTACTTTTAGTTGGGCCACCCGGAACCGGTAAAACCCTCTTAGCTAAAGCGATCGCCGGAGAAGCAGGTGTTCCCTTCTTTAGCATTTCTGGGTCAGAATTCGTAGAGATGTTTGTCGGGGTTGGTGCTTCCCGTGTCCGTGATTTATTCAAAAAAGCCAAAGAAAATGCGCCCTGTCTCATCTTTATCGATGAAATCGATGCAGTTGGCCGTCAAAGAGGTGCAGGTATCGGCGGTGGTAACGACGAACGGGAACAAACCTTAAACCAATTGTTAACGGAAATGGACGGGTTTGAAGGTAACACAGGAATTATTATTATTGCAGCCACTAACCGTCCTGATGTGCTGGACTCTGCATTAATGCGTCCGGGGCGTTTTGATCGTCAAGTGATTGTCGATGCACCCGACTTTAAAGGACGTTTAGAAATTTTAGAAGTTCACGCTCGGAATAAAAAACTCGCCCCTGAAATTGGCATTGAGGCGATCGCTCGTCGTACTCCCGGCTTTAGTGGAGCAGATTTAGCCAATTTACTCAACGAGGCTGCAATTTTAACTGCCCGTCGTCGTAAAGAAGCTATTACCATATCAGAAATCGATGATGCGGTTGATCGGGTGATTGCAGGGATGGAAGGAACACCCCTTGTGGATAGCAAAAGTAAGCGACTCATTGCTTACCATGAGGTGGGTCATGCGATCGTCGGTACATTGTTAAAAGACCATGATCCCGTCCAGAAAGTAACCTTAATTCCCCGTGGCCAAGCACAAGGGTTAACATGGTTTACGCCTAACGAAGAACAAGGGTTAACCACCAAATCCCAACTGGTTGCTCGTATTGCTGGTGCATTAGGCGGTCGTGCTGCCGAAGAAGAAGTCTTTGGTTATGATGAAGTCACCACAGGTGCAGGGGGAGATTTACAGCAAGTTTCTGGTATGGCACGTCAAATGGTGACCCGTTTCGGAATGAGTGATTTAGGACCCCTTTCCCTTGAAAGTTCTAGCGGAGAGGTGTTTTTAGGGGGTGGCTTAATGAGTCGCTCTGAATATTCTGAAGAAGTGGCCTCACGCATTGATGCTCAAGTGCGTACCATTGCAGAAGAAGCTCATCAACTCGCCTGTCAATTAATCCGCGATAATCGAGAAGTGGTGGATCGTTTAGTGGATCTGTTAATCGAGAAGGAAACAATTGATGGAGAGGAATTTCGCCAGATTGTAGCAGAATACACCGAAGTTCCTGAGAAAGAGGTCTTTGTTCCCCAACTATAGGATTTCTTCACCTTGAAAAAATAAGGGAGGCTTCGGCCTCCTTTTTTTTCGCTTAAACTGTTAATACTTCATAATTTATAACTTATAACTTATATGACGATTCAAACGCCAGACTGGGTAAAAAACGCAGTATTCTACCAAATTTTCCCTGATCGCTTCGCAAAAACCCCACAAGCTCATCCCAATCTCTGGAAATCCAATAATCTAGAATCTTGGGAGAGTCCACCAACGTTACAGGGGTATAAAGGGGGAGATTTGTGGGGAGTTATCGAAAAATTAGATTATTTACAAGATTTAGGCATTAATGCCCTATATTTTACCCCTATCTTTCAATCTGCTTCTAATCATCGTTATCATACCCACGACTACTATCAAGTTGATCCTATGTTGGGGGGAAATACGGCTTTTTTAGCCCTCTTAGACGCTGCTCATCAAAGAAATATAAAAATTGTCCTCGATGGGGTATTTAATCACGCAAGTCGAGGCTTTTTCTTCTTTAATGACATCCTTGAACACGGTCCCCATTCAGCATGGTTAGATTGGTTTAAGGTGGAAGACTGGCCACTCTCCGCTTATGATGGTTCAAAACCAGCGAATTATGTGGGGTGGATAGGAAATCGTTCTTTACCTGAGTTTAATCACGATAATCCTGAAGTTAGAGAATATATTATGCAACTTGGAGAATATTGGCTCAAACAGGGGATTGATGGCTGGCGGTTAGATGTTCCCAATGAAATTGAAACGGAGGGATTTTGGCAAGAATTTCGAGACAGGGTAAAAGCAATTAATCCAGAAGCCTATATTGTCGGTGAAATCTGGGAAGATGCCTCACAATGGTTAGATGGGACGCAATTTGACGGCGTAATGAACTATCCTTGGACAGAGGCTACGGTAGCGTATGTAGGAGGCGATCGCGTTAACCGTGATTATCTTCCGAGTATTCATTTTGCCCCTTATCCTGCTATAAATGCACAAGCATACGGAGAAAGAATTAACGCATTATTAAATCGTTATCCTTGGGAGATTCAACTCACTCAATTAAATCTATTAGATAGCCATGATACGGCTCGGTTATTAAGTGTTGTTAACGAAGAGGAAAGTACCATTGAGTTAGCCACTTTACTGTTACTTACCTTTTTGGGTGCGCCAAGTATTTATTATGGGGATGAAGTCGGGTTAGCAGGGGGACATGATCCCGATTGTCGTCGCAGCTTTCCTGAACAAAAGGATTGGAATTTACGCACCTTAGACTATTATAAAAAATTAATTCAGATTCGCCATCAATATCCTGCATTAAGAACAGGAGACTATCAAGTAATTCAAACTAAAGGATTAGTTTATCTCTTTTCTCGTACCTTAGATGAGCAAACCTTATTGGTTGGAGTCAATTCAGATACTCAATCAAAAGAAATATCGGTTCATTTAACGTTTCATCCTCAACAGGTTTTGTATGAGAGTAACCCCTTAACTTGGAATTTTGATTCAGAGCAATCTTTATTAATCCTAACGATTCCTCCCCGTAGCGGTTTTATTTTAAGATAAATTTTTGAGTTTTTACTCTTTCATAAAGGAATTACCTCTTCCATTATTCCTATTTGTGTTACTACGTTTTACCCTGACACAATTAACTTGTGCTATAACTATTAACCTATGTCATTAAATTTCTAAATATGATGCTAACGTTCTTGAAGCAAAGCTTATCGGCCTTGATCACCCCTGTCGTGATCATAGGCTCTATTCCTTTTCTTGAGGGAAATTCCCTTTCCGTTGTCGCACAAACGACCGAAGAACGAATTGCTAACCATGTCTGCGAGACAGCAACTAAAGGTGTTGTTACCGTTAAAACTGGTAAAGGTCACGGAAGTGGCTTTATTGTCAATAAAGAGGGAATGATCATCACCAACGCTCATGTTGTGAGTGATGCACCCAGTGTGGTTACGGTTGTCTTTTCTGATGGTAAACAAGCCCCAGCCGATGTGATTGGTTTTGCCAAAGGGGGCGTTGATTTAGCCATTTTACGAGTCTATAACCAATCTAATTTACAACCTCTGCCTTTAGCCCCTGCTAGCACAGAAAAAGTAGGATATCGGGTGTTTGCCATTGGTTCTCCTGTTAATCCTGAAAATCAGAATATTTGTACCTCTGGCAATATTACAAAGATTGATAATAAAACGGGAGTAATTACGCATCAGGCTACGATCAGTGGCGGAAATTCCGGGGGACCATTGGTAAATAGTCAAGGACAAGTGTTAGGAGTCAATACATGGGGAGAACTATTGGAGTCTAGGGTTTATGATCAAGAAGGTCGTGTAGTTGGGTTCGCTCTCGCCCAAGGAGGAACAAATATTAATGAAGCTCAAGCGGTTAACTTCGTCCATCAATTACTAACAGATCATAAAAATGGCAATTTATCGACTCAATCTACCCTTGCTCGTACCTCTAAAACCCCACAAATTATTGATATTGCTTTGAATGGTCAAACGATTAATGGTGTGTTAGAAGAAAGTAGTTATGTAGGTCTTTATCGCTTTGAGGGCAAAAAAGGTCAACCTGTTACTATTGAGATGAAAAGTCAGCAAATTAATTCTGTTTTAGAACTCTATAAAATGACTGAAACAGGGGCAGTTATGATTGCTGAGAATGATGACCAAGGAGCAGGGAATTTTGATGCGAAAATCAGTGGTTTTTTACCCGAAGATGGAATATACTTAGTGCGTACTAGATCCTATGATAAAGGAGAAACTGGCAACTATACCTTGCGAGCAATTTCGAGATAGTCTAGCCTAGAAAGCATTCACTTCCTAGTCCTTTAACCCCATCAGATTGATTGTCAAATTAACAAAAGATTAACATTTGTAGAGGAGATTCAACCCAATGTCATTTAACCCGATTTGCAAAGGATTTGCCCTAACCAGTCTAGTGATATCATCAACCTTGATGGTGAATCTTGATCCCGCTATTAGTCAGTCATCTCGTCCTGACAAGATAACTTTTTCCTGTAAAGAGATTTTTGACAGAGCGAGTGGTGAACGAATTCATGCTACCTTAGTCTGGAATCCAGAAAAACGAGAAAATCAACGGTTTATTGGCTGGAAATCTGAGTATTTTTCTAAGACAATCAGCACGAAAAACGATGCCAAATAGTAACAGAAAAGTTTCAAACTAAATATGATAACGGTGAATTACAATACCTTAAATTGGGGCAAGCTAGTGGTTATCCGATTCTTTGTGGTGTGAGAAATATAAATGATCCTTGCAATGGCAACAGTCAATTATTTACCTTAAAATCTCATAGTAATCCTAAAGAAATCGAAGCAAAAATATCGGCTCTTTTTGTGGGAGCTTCATCAGATATGCTCATGCAGAGTTCAGGGGGATCTACCTATATTCCTTTTGCCGATTTGCTGAAAAAACTTCCTTCAGCAGAGTAAGCATTGAATTCGATTAGGATGTGTCTTAGTAATTGGGACAATTAAAGAGTAGGAAAGTTTAACAACTATCTTGTTCTTAATTAAGCGAGAGAACCCAAAATTGTCTGACTCATCCTTTTTCTCGTCTTAAATTCGTAGCCAATTGCGAGTTAATATCATACACCCTCTGGGCGCAAGCCTTGCGCCCCTACAATAGGTGACATACCTCACTTTTAGTTTAATTTGTTTAGTTTATTTGATATAAAAAGTAACAAAATTTATTTTTCCCTTGATAAAAATTATGTTTAAATCTTCAATTGCAGTTATTGGTTCTTTACTGTTAATTTCTCCATCTGTTTTAGCTGTTAATCTTTTAACCAAAACAGAATTAACCTCTCAAAAGTTAGTCAATACTGGTGAAATTGCCCAACTAGATGATCCCGAAATAAGAAACAACCTTATTGCTTATATTAAAGATATTACAGTTGAAATCACCACTAACAATAATAGAGGTTCAGGTACATTAATTGGTAAACAAGGCAATACTTATCTAGTCTTAACTAATAATCATGTGATTGACTATGCTAAGGCCATTACAATTAATACTCATGATGGCAAGAAATATCAAGGAAAACTAATAAATAATATCCTTCCTCAAGGCTATGATTTAGCGTTAATACAATTTACCAGTCCTCAAGCTTATACTGTTGCTAACGATGATATTACGACTCCTGCTAAAGATAATCCAGTGATAGCGGCTGGTTATCTTGCAGAAACAGGGGAATTTATCACCTCAGAAGGGAAAATTACCCATACCTTAACCCCCGCTTTTAAAGAAGGTTATAGCATTGGTTATACCAGCAATATTAAACAAGGAATGAGTGGGGGACCGATTATCAATAGTCAGGGGTCATTAATAGGGATAAATGGCCGTTCATCCTTCCCTATTCTCAATACAGGCTATATTTACCCCGATGAGTCTGTTCCCAATGATGCAGAAATTAAACAATATCGTCAAGTGAGTTGGGGGATTCCGCTTAATACCTTTTTAACCTATGTAAAACCAGAGATTTTAGCCACCTACAGCTTACCGTTTCCCCAAGGGGTTGCTCAGGTTACAACGCCCACTCATACAGGTTATCTGGGGCAATTAGAAGCCAAAACGAAAGAATTTACTGTCAGAATCGATAGCAGTAGTGGTAGTAATGGTAGTGGGGTAATTATTGCCAAAGAAGGACAAACCTACACTGTTTTAACCGCAGATCATGTTTTATGTGAAAAAACCTTTAACTCAAACGCTCAAGGAGCTTGTATTGAAGAATTTAACTATACTTTGACCACCCATGATGGTAAAACTCAAAAATTGAATGAAAGCAGTATTATTCGCCAAGAAGGGGTAGATTTAGCGGTTTTTAAGTTTGAAAGTAACGATAATTATTCAGTAGCCGAATTAGCCGACTATAACCCCAAGAGAAGAGATTATGTATTTGCAGCAGGATTTCCCAAAATTAGACAAAATACTTCTCAATGGTTATTCAGTGGTGGTTTTGTTTATGGAAAAGAACTGGGATTAATTCAAGCTCGACAAAGCGACTATATTGAGCAAGCCAGTAGTAATTTACCCCAAATTAGTTCTTTAACAGGAGGGTATGAGTTAGTTTATACCAGTATTACCTACGGAGGTATGAGTGGAGGCGCAGTTATTGATGCGCAAGGAAGAGTTATCGGTATTCACGGACGTTCAGAAGGAGCAGGAGGGGGTAGCATTCAGCTAGGCTATAGTTTAGGGATTCCTATCCGTACTTTTATTACTTTAAAGGAACGCTTTAAGATCAACGCTAATGCGCTTTTATTAAGCACTCAGCAACCGCAAATTAATCAGCCACAGATACAGGAAATTGCCAATGCAATTAATAAGATTACTGTCCCTGATACGAATGCAACTGCTGATATTTGGATAGAAAGAGGGGGACAACTATGGCGTTTAGGCAAAAATGAGGAAGCAGTTAAAGCTTATGACCAAGCGATTCAACAGAATGATCCTGATAATGTTTATTTAGCCTATTATGGCACAGGATTAGCTTTAGGAAATCTTGGAAAGTATCAAGAGTCAGTTCAAGCTTTAAACCGTGCAGTAACTACCCTTCCCTCTTCTGATTCTCCAGACTATTCTGCTGAGTTTCATAGTGATATTTTATTACGTCAAAGTGTTACCTATCGCTACTTAAAAAATCGTGAATCAGCGTTAACTGCTATCAATCAAGCCATTAAGCTTTCACCTAATAATCCCAATTTATATAATGAAAAAGTGATAGTTTTAATGTTACTTAAGCGCACAGATGAGGCATTAACAGCTATTAATCAAGGGATTAAACGAATGAATCGTAGTTTGTTATATAATAATCGTGGTAAAATTTACTATGAACAACAAAAATGGGACTTAGCTTTAGCTGATTTTAATAAATCCATTGAACTAAATCCCGATTTTCCGCTCGTTTATAGTAATCGAGGAGATATTTACAGAACTCAAAAAAAATGTGACCTAGCCTTAGCGGATTACAATAAAGTAATTGCTTCAAATATTAATAGTGATTACAAAAAATACGTTCAGAAAATGGGAATACAGTGTTATAAAGATCGAGCAATTGATCACGTCAAACAACAGAAATGGGATTTAGCTTTAACTGATTTTAGTAAGGTCATTGAATTGAACCCTAGCGGTGCATTAGACTATATGAATCGAGGGAATGTTTACAAAGAACTGCAACAATATAATTTAGCTTTGGAAGATTTTTCAACAGCCATTCAACTTGAGCCAAAGCAGACTCTACTTTATTCCAAACGAGGTAACTTGTACGTGACACTACAGAAATGGAACTTAGCTATAGCAGACTTTAGTAAGATGATTGAACTTGATCCTAATGATGCCAAAGCTTATTATAGTCGAGGCGAGATTCACAAAAATTTTCGGAAATGGGATCTAGCCTTAACTGATTTTGACAAAGCCATTCAACTTAATCCTAATTATCCTCCTTTTTACACTAATCGGGGCGCAATTTATGCCCAACAACAAAAATGGGAGTTAGCTTTAAAGGATTTCAATAAAGCGATCAAACTTGCTCCTAATTATGACTATGCTTATCTCAATCGGGGACAAGTGTTCCTTGAGTTACAACAAACGGATAAAGCGATCAAAGATTTGAAAAAAGCAGCCGAATTGTTCCGCCAACAGGGCAATCAACAGGCTTATCAGTATATCATGCAAATGTTGCAACAATTAGAATAACTAAAGTGATTTCTAGAATAGAAAGAATATACCTACTTGTCTAATGATTCCCCCCTTTTAAGGGAGGTTAGGGGGAATCATCAGGAATCTGCGCTAGGTTTAATTACGCCATTTTTCCTCAATCAAATTGCCATGGGATCCCATCAATTGAATATGTAAAGGCATTTGACCCGCAGCATGGGTTGAACAGCTTAAACAAGGATCATAACAGCGAATTCCCGCTTCTACCCGATTTAACATTTCTTCGGGAATTTCATTTCCATGAATATAATGTTGGGCAATTTGTTTGACCGTTTTATTCATGGCAAGGTTATTATTACCCGTGGCAATAATTAGGTTAACCTTTTCCAATAACCCATTTTCATCCACCTTGTAATGATGGAATAACGTTCCTCTAGGGGCTTCGCTGACTCCAACCCCTTCAAGGCTATTAATTCCTGCTTCAGCACGACAACGGGGATTAACAATGTCAGGATCATCGATTAATCGCTCAATTCGATCTAAACAGCCTAAAATTTCTACTAGGCGAGCATAATGATAGTAGAAAGAGGAAAGCGCAACGCCCCCCACCCGATCACGATACTCTTGTAACTCTCTGTCCGCGTCTGGTGTCCCAAACTGATTACAGACATTTAAACGGGCTAGAGGACCCACCCGATAGATTCCGTCGGGATATCCCATGGGTTTATAGTAAGGAAATTTCAAATAAGACCATTTTTCTACTGATTCCCCAATATAATCCTGATAATCATCTTCTGATAGGTTATCTGCTACGATATTTCCTTCGCTATCGGTAAAGCGCAGATGTCCCCCGTAATGTTCCCAATCGCCATTTTTACCCACTAATCCCATAAACAGAGAAGGAAAATTACCAAAGGCTTGCACCTCAGTATCCAGCTTATCCAGAAGAGATTTAAAGAGATCAAGGGCAGCATTGATGGTTTGACGAGATTCGGGTAAACGCTCTCGAATCCATTGACAACCTTCTTCTGACAAAGGATAGCGGACTCCACCGGGAACCGACCATGCGGGGTGAATCTTCTTAGCCCCCAGTAATTCGATGACTTTTTGACCAAATTGCCGTAAACGGATGCCACTACGGGCTAAATCGGGATCAGCAGCGATTAAGCCAAACACATTACGAGCGGCGGGATCGCTATCCCATCCTAAGAGAAAGTCTGGGCTACTGAGATGGAAGAAAGACAGGGCGTGAGATTGGGTAATTTGCCCTAAATTCATCAAACGGCGTAACTTTTCACCAGCAGGGGGAATTTGTACAGCAAGAATTTTATCCCCTGTTTTAGCAGCACATAATAGGTGACTAACGGGACAAATTCCACAAATTCGGGCAGTAATTCCTGCCATCTCCCACATGGGTCTTCCTTCACAGAATTTCTCAAATCCTCGATATTCGACGACGTGGAAGCGTACATCATCAACTTCTCCCCCATCGTCTAGAAATATAGAAATCTTGGCGTGACCTTCGATGCGAGTCACAGGATCGATGACAACAGTTTTAGTCATAAGACCTTCCTTGAGTATGCTCTCCACCGTTAGTCTATGACGAATGGTTAATCGATCCAATCAAGAAAAGCTTAAGATTCCGATTCCTAAAAGGTTCTTTATTGTCAAACGAAATTACTTGTTTACTTAAGTCTAACGAAGATTTCTCTAAAATAGGCTCTTAGGAAATGTAAGCTATAAGTAAAGGGCGTAAACCTTACGCCCCTACAAAATATATTTTAATAGCATAAGCTAAGACCCATTTAAACTGGGTAAGCGCATAAATCTGTCCTACTTCCTGTCTGATAACCCAAACCAATGCGCAATACTTAACTACTTAGTTCTATCGTAAAATCAATAAACCACCCACTACAGTAACAGCTACTAAAACCATCATAGAAAAGCGGTGATAACTCTCCACATTGCCCCGATCTGATTTAATATGAACTAAATCTAACCAAGGCATAATTCCCCGTCGAAACCAACCGACGACTTTAACCTCTGCCCCTAATAAACCTTTAACTTGGGCAGCACCAAAGAGGAAATTACCAATTGCGCCAAAACGAGAGGCATAACGGGCAAAAATCATTCCTGTTGGGTCTTGTAGTTTCAAATCTGAACCAAACTGATAACCTGCATCTCCTCGGCCAATTAATTCTCCTTTCAAGCGGACAGGTTTTCCCCGTAACGGACTTGCATAAGGATCACCCATTAAGGTTAATATATCGGTGGCTGGTGCATGGTGATAATCGGGGTACATGACCAAAAGCTTGAGAATAGTGGCCAATGCAAAGCCCCAAAGGGCAAAACTAAGAATTAAGTGTGGATATTTAAAGATATATCCGAAAATACCACCTATAATCAATCCTAAAAAGCCCCCTATCCACTGACTATTCATAACGATTAAATCAACAAAGAATGTACCGTAAAGCCGTTTTTTATTGAGATATTTGCCGTCTTTAATCACCCGTGCCATATCGAATTCGCATTTTAACCCCATTTGCTCGGCATAGGTGGTTAACGCCCGAATTCGTTTTCCTGTTAAGGGATGGGTTGAATGTAACTCCATCCATCCCCCCCAAGGGTTAAACATATCCCAGAGGAAGACTTTACCAATTTGATAGGTATCAGAAGCCATGCGGTAAGCTGTGCCGGTAGAAGCAGCCCCTTGAGGGTCATAAATGCCTAATGCTCGTGTTCCTTGGACTAATTTACTGGGTTCTTCGCTTTTATCTCGTTCTTCCACAATACCATAAGCAATTTTTACCAAAGCACGGGATAAACCATTGGGGTTACCTGTGGTTTCAGCCGCGAAATGATCAGCATAATATTCACGGGTACGAGATAAGTAGAGAATAAGATATGTTCCTACTAAATAGAAGAGATAGGCGGTAATAGCCAATTGAATTAACGCACCTCTCACCTTTTTAGTTGTCTGTTGGCTCATACGCCGTAAGAATGTATAAAGTAAATAGGTAACTTGCACCAGCGTCGCAGCCAACGTCATCACTGCGAAGTCCCAATGAACAATATGACCTAATTCGTGGGCATATACGGTAGCCGCTTCATCATCATCTAGATAGGTAAAGAGTCCCCGACTAACGACTAAACGGGCGGTATCAGGGAGAGAACCGTAGGTAAAGGCTGTAGGGTTCTCATCTTCAATAATTCCCAGACGAGGCGGGGCTAAACGCTTCTCACGACAGACTCTTTCAATTACTTCTGCACTTTCTGGGCTATATTGTCGCAAGGTGTCTAAGGATATCCAATTTGTCCCATATAGCCAAGATTGGGTAATATCCATAATAATCGGAGACAGGAAAAAAGAGACTCCGCTAAAGATAACCGTCAAAACTAAGGCAATCCCCAATCCTTGCGTGGGATTTTCGCTTTCCATGATAAAAATCAGGGAAATAAAAAGGGTTAACACCATCCCAAAGAGTAAGGAGATAGTAACCGTAGAAGCAAAAGCTAAACTCCCAGCAATTCCCTTCATGGCTAATTTAACGCCTGTTTGGGCTGCCCTACCTGCTTTTTCCAAGGGAGTAGCCTCATCGGGTGATTCTTGAACCGCTAGGGCATTTTTAAGGCGTTTTTCATATTCAACCGCCCAGAGACTAGTTTGAGAGTCTATGTTATTTTTTAGGGTTGCACAAATTGCGATCGCTTCTTCAATTTGGTCGGTTTGATGATACGCTTTGGCTAGTGCCATTTGTGCTTGGCAATATTCAAAACTATCCTTATTGGTGGCTTCTTCGCAATATTGGGTTAAATAGTCAATGGCTTCTTCAAATCGCTGTTCTTTAAAAGCCCGTAGCCCTTCTTTGAAAGACATAAGAGGAATCCCTCCAAGCGTCGATACAATACCCTTAGTGTTCCCTATTCGGCTTTGAAGATAACATCTTCTAAATTATGAATTGTAAATTATGAATTATGAATGAGTTGATGATCTTGTTCTATTTTCTTCATTAGGAATGATTTCAAATGTTAAATTTTTAATCCCTTTATAAATAGGTTGTGATTTTAGCTTTTTTAAATCTTTTAGAAAGAGTTGACGATAGTGTACTTGCATAATTAATTATTCATCTAAATATTGTAAAGCGGTAAACATATAAGTTAATGATCATACCATCAAAGTTATAATTAGCTAGAGACATTTAAGAGTCGTCTGTATAAGTAATAAATTGTTGAACTTGATAGGGTTTTGCTTTCCCGTCTTTTCGGGGTTGAATGGGTAAAGGTTGTCCTTTTGGTGAATACCATAAACGATGACTTCCTTTTTGGCGGCTAAATGTCCATTATGCGATCGCTTTGACGATCTATTATTATACTTGTACAGAATGTAAGAGAGAAGAATCATCGACTCGCCTTGAAATTAATTTCAAGGAACCAATAAATAGCGTTCAATCAATTGAACTATAATGGCGCACCTTTTTTCTTTAGATCAGTTATCTTTAGATAACGAATTATATAAGCCTTGTCAATTTATTGCAAGGCGGTAATCATAGCTTAAACCCTTCATCATCTCGAATCCCATCAAAATCGCTGTCAGTTTTTGCCATCTCTCCATAGCTTTCATCAAGGTTTTAAATAAAATTTGCGACGCTAACTGATCGCTGAATGGCTACCGTTTGACGATCTATTATTATACCTTACATTCCGCACGTCAGACAAGCGACTCACTCTAAATTCATCACATGAAGTCTGACGAAACAATCATCAGGTAAAAAGTGGAAGTAAAAATCATCAAGAATAGGTTTTTAGCAATAAAAGACCAG
>JBFRWB010000231.1:0-17040 GCA_051439375.1 Microcystaceae cyanobacterium | reverse complement strand
GGGGAAACAAGTATAAGGGTCGAGATACCATTCCCAAAGCATTGAGAATTAAGGCTTTTACTACTTGTCCACTTGTTACTTCTTCTCGACTATCTACTCCCAACTTTTCGTTAATTATTTTTACGATTTTTATTTCATCTATTATTCCAGCCACTATTCCTAAGTGATCTATATTTTGGATTTTTATTTCTTGATTTGATAACATTTTTTGACCTGTAAGATTTAATTTTTCTCAGTAACAATTATCCCATGTTTTTATTCTTACGTCAGTTGAGTAATTGTACTTAGTTATCCTGCCTGAGAGATACTATGTTTTGTATTACTTTTTTGAAGTGCGGAATGTAAGTTAAAACAACTCCTAAAACTTCTACGAAGCAAAATTACCCGTCAACATCTCGAAATAGTGATCAAAATCTTATCCTTCATTATCGCTATTTTAAGACTTTTCATCTGGGATTAAACAAATAAAGAATTTATCTCTTTTTTCAACTTCTTACTGATCACTAAAATTACATAAAGGAAGCCTCCCTGTGGAGGCTTGTATAAGTTATAAGTGTTTAGTGTCTAAAATTCCCTTATTTACGGATTAAGGATTTTTCTAATTCCTCCTGTGGGGAAGCATCAGGATACCAAATGGTTAATCCTTTAACTTTCTTTTTATCAGGAAATTCACCCAAGAAAGAAATTCCTAACCCTAAGATAATGGTTAAGGGTGCAGTAATCGCTGATCGCCAAATACCGGGGAAGGGTAACCAACCCATTTGTGACCCGATTGTTACTACAATAACGGCTATTACTGTCCCATAAAATGCCCCAGTTGCGTTCACTCTGGGAATTAAAACCCCCATAAGAAAGACACCCAGTAAAGGGCCTAAAAACATGGTGGTATAAGTTACTAAAAAAGGCAGTAAATCTTCTCCCGTTGCTGCTACATAAAAGGCGGCAAAGATACCAAGAATTCCCCAAACAACAATTAATAACTGGACAATTCTTTCAGATTGTAACGCATTAGGACGAGACGGGGCGTAACGGTCATAAAAATCAACGGTTATGCAAGTTGCTAAAGAATGCAGCGCAGAATCAATGGATGACATCGCAGCCGCAAAAATAGCCGCCACTAAAAAGCCCGATGCACCCACAGGGACTTGATTGACAATAAAATAGGACAAAATGCCATCCCCTTGTATCGCTTCGGGAAGTCCCCCATTTAAGGAATAAAAGCCAAATAATAGCACTCCTAGGAGCAAAGTAGCAGAAACTCCAATAAATCCTGAAAACCAGCCTAAGAATATCGCTTTACGGGCGGAAGCTTCATCTTCACAGCAAACATAACGCTGTACCGATTGTTGATTTGTCCCTGCAACGGCGAAAGCGAGAATACTGTAGGCTAAAAGGGCGGTAGGTAGAGAATAAATCGATTCAGGCTCCCAAGAGAGGTTAATCATCGTTAATTTGCCCCCTTCTCCGGCTGCTGTCCACAAAGTCCCTAACCCTCCGTCAACCGCAGATCCTAATGTCCAAATTCCTGCCCCTAAACCAACGAAAATCATGACAAATTGCAGCACATCAGTCCAAACAACGGCAGTAATACCTCCTGTCGCTGTATAACTCGTTGAGATAATCCCTACTAGCAAAATAGAGGCGGAAAGCGGCAATCCTGTGATGGTAGAAACCACGAGGGAAGCTGCATATAAAAGTCCTCCCAAACGGGCGATGACAAAGAGTAAGAAACAGATTGATCCTAAAGATCGGGTTTTTGCATCAAAGCGTTTTTCTAAATATTCGTAGGCAGTTGTGAGGTTTAATCGGATAAAAAAGGGTAAAAACAAGAGTATAACTAGGGTATATCCAATTAAATCGCCAAATTGAAGCTGTAGATATAAAAAACCGCTCTGATAGCCTTGTCCGGGACCACCGAGTAAGGAGGCCGCTGAGAAAGATGTGGCAATAATAGAGATTCCTACTGCCCACCAAGGCAACCGACGTACCATAAAATCGTCAGCATGGTCTTTATTTTGTTTTTGACTTGCGATCGCACCAATGGCAAGTACAATAATGGCGTAAGCACCAACAATTAGCCAATCAATAATGTTCATAGGTAGAAGTTAGAGACGTTCAGGGGTTATAGACGTTTAAGAATGGATAAAAGTATTCTAAAAATTAACCAACACTACCTTATTCCCATTCATTTGTCAAAATGATTTTAAGATTAATTATTTTCCTCACCTGAGATAAGCGAATGCACAGTCTCTGACTCCTTACTGCTATATTAACCATTGCGCTTTGTATATTCGGTAAGCTAAACTTTTCAATATTGTTCTGATTTTTTTCTATCCTATTAAGACTTGCAATTGAGGAAAGTCTATGCTAGAATCCCTTAGTCAATTCGTTTGGCTAGTTCCTTTGTATGCACTGTTGGGTGCATTGTTAGCCTTACTTTGGTCCCTTGGTCTTTTTAAGACAGGACCTCGGCCAGCCGGTTATATTAATATTTTAATGACCATCTTGGCATTTATCCATAGCTTAGTCGCTTTAGTTTTTATTTGGGATAAATCGCCCCAATTTTTCTCTTTTTCTTGGCTGCAAGCTGCTAATTTAAACATTACTTTTGATGCCATTATTTCCCCTTTAACTGTTGGCGCAGTGACATTGATTACAGGATTAAACCTATTAGCACAAATTTATGCCATTGGTTATCTAGAAATGGACTGGGGATGGGTGCGGTTTTTCTCTTTGATGGCTTTATTTGAATGGGGACTATCTGCTTTAGTTATTTGTGATTCTCTCTTTTTCAGCTACGTTATCTTAGAAATTCTCACATTAGGGACTTATCTCTTAATTGGTTTCTGGTTTAATCAATCTCTAGTAGTAACTGGGGCTAGGGATGCGTTTCTGACTAAACGAGTTGGAGATTTAATCTTATTAATGGGAGTCGTTGCATTACTACCCTTAGCAGGAACATGGAACTATACAGAACTTGCACAGTGGGCGCAAACAGTTAATCTTGACCCCAAAATTGCCAACTTATTATGTTTAGCATTAATCGCTGGTCCTTTGGCTAAATGCGCTCAATTTCCCTTGCATTTATGGTTAGATGAAGCGATGGAAGGACCGGTGCCTGCTACCATTTTACGAAATACAGTTGTTGTGTCAATTGGGGCGTGGGTTTTAATTAAATTAAGTCCTGTTTTAGCCCTCTCTCCGACAGCGTTAGATGTGATGTTGTGGGTGGGTTCAATTACGGCAATTGGTTCAGGGTTAATTGCGATCGCCCAAATTGATGTTAAACGGTCTTTATCTTATTCTGTTAGTGCTTACATGGGGTTAATTTTTATTGCTGTCGCCACAGGATTAGAACAAGAATCATTAACTTTATTGTTCACTTATACGGTGGGAATGGCTTTGTTGGTGATGAGTGTAGGCAGTATTATATTAAATAATATAACCCAAAATTTAACCCAATATGGCGGGCTATGGTCTCGTCGTCCTATTTCGGGAATTTGTTACCTTGTAGGGGCAGTGACATTAGTTGCTTTTCCTCCTTTTGGCGGGTTTTGGTCTTTAGGTAAAATCATTAATGATTTGTGGGAAATTTCTCCTGTTTTAGTAGGGGTTTTTATTGTCGTTGAAGGCTTGACTGCTTTTAGTCTTACCCGTGAGTTTTGTTCAATTTTTCTGGGCAAGCCAAAGCAAATGACAGTGCGTTCTCCCGAAGGTTTATGGGCATTAGTTGTACCCATGACAATCTTAATGGGATTTGCTCTTCATCTACCTATATTATTGAAACAATGGCATTTATTACCTCAAGTCAGCGGGTTAAATTTAACGATAACAAGTGCCTTAATTTTGTCCACGTTTTTAGGGGCGACAACTGCTTCTTTTATCTATCTTAATGAAGGAATCGAAAAACCCATAAAGCTGCCGTTTAAAGCAATTCAGGACTTTTTTGCCTACGATCTTTATACAGCAAAGCTATACAAAAATACAATTGTTGGTGCAGTTGCTTTGATTTCTCAGGCAATTAATTGGTTTGACCGTTTTATTATCGATGGAATTGTCAATTTAGTGGGTTTGATCACTATATTTGGGGGACAGACTTTAAAGTATAATGTATCGGGACAAACACAATTTTATGTCCTGACAATTGTTACTGGCGTTACCCTTATCTTTGCTGCTGTTTTCATTACGTTTCTCTCTTAATTTTTTAGAAAAATGTTAAGTACTTTACTAATAATTCCCCTAATAGGTATTGGGATAATTACCTTGTCTCCTTCATCAGTTTCTGAACGCCAACTGCGAAATCTAACAACCGTTATATCAGTGATAATTTTCGGTTGGACATTATTCCTGTTAACTCGCTTTAATCTTGATTTATCCGGCTTTCAACTAGAGGAATATATCCCTTGGGTAGATGTGATTGGCTTAAGCTATGATATAGGGATTGACGGAGTATCCTTGCCGTTAATTATTATGAATTCTCTCTTAACCATTATTGCTATTTATGGCATGGGAGATAAATTAGAACGACCTCGCTTTTATTACTCATTACTATTATTAGTTAATGCAGGAATTTCTGGTGCGTTAATGTCAAAAAATCTCTTACTCTTTATCATTTTCTATGAATTAGAATTGATTCCCTTTTATCTGATGATTGCAATCTGGGGAGGAGAAAAAAGAGGCTATGCGTCTATTAAATTCCTACTCTATACAGCTATTTCTGGCTTATTGGTTTTAGCGGCTTTCTTAGGAATGGCATTTTTAAGTAATGAAGGTAGTTTTAACTATGAAACGATTAACCTAAGCGATCTTTCTTTAAATACTCGTTTAATTTTACTCACCTTACTTTTAGTTGGGTTTGGAATTAAAATTCCTCTCGTTCCTTTGCACACATGGTTACCTGATGCTTACACTGAAGCCTCATCAGCAACAGCCATTCTTTTAGGGGGGATTCTTGCTAAACTAGGAACTTATGGCTTAATTCGTTTTGGTTTACAACTTTTCCCCGAAGTATGGTCATTGGTTTCCCCCGGTTTAGCGATTATTGGTACAATCACAGTTATATATGGCGCATTAAGCGCGATCGCACAAAAGGACATCAAACGCATGGTTGCTTATAGTTCCATCGGTCACATGGGATATATTTTGATGGCATCCGCCGCTAGAACTGAATTAAGTGTGTTAGGTTCGGTAGCACAAATGGTCAGTCATGGCTTAATTTTGGCGTTATTATTCTATTTGGTGGGTATTGTGGAGCGAAAAGCAGGAACACGGGATTTAGACGTGCTTAATGGCTTAATGAACCCCATACGGGGACTTCCCTTAGTTAGTGCTTTACTAATTACAGCCGGAATGGCAAGTGCAGGAATTCCGGGTTTAGTGGGGTTTGCGGCTGAATTTATGGTTTTCCAAGGAAGTTTTGCAACTTTTCCCATTCCTACCCTATTATGTATCGTTGCGTCGGGATTAACGGCTGTTTATTTTGTCATTTTGCTTAATCGAACTTGCTTTGGTAAATTAGACAATAAGCGATCCTACTATCCCAAAGTCTTACCTTCAGAATCGATTCCTGCTTTAGTGTTAACTGCCATTATTTTGTTCTTAGGAATTCAACCGAATTATTTAGTGCGTTGGATAGAAAGTACAACCAATGCAATGACAGTGAACAGTGAACAGTTAGCAGTTAGCAGTGAACAGTTAACGGTTAGCAGTGAACAGTTAGCAGTTAACAATTATCGGTAAATAGTTAACAGTTATTAAATCTATCACGTCTGAACTCCTGAACCCCTGAACTTAATAATTTATCATGACAACAACGCCCTTACCTCAGACTAAACTTCCTCCATCAACTCATGAATTTGCTGATGTGATTCATCGCCTTGAAGCGGGAGGATCAATGTTACCAGATAACCCAGAAAATTTAATGCAAATTATCGGTATTTATAAAGCCTATGCTGTACCGATGGATTTTTATTGGCGGGATTTGTTATATATTGCTGAACAGGTATTTTTAGAACCTTTACCCTTTTTTAAATACTTTTTATCCCAAGACTATTTAGATTTACATAACCATTATGCAGGGGATGATGCAGACTTAAGAATATGGCGCGGCCGAGCATCCGCACATCCTGAGTTATTAGACTTTATTAATAAGGGGACAACAGGCCAAATGCCGAAGTTATTGCATCATCTTAATCATGATCGCATTAATATGGAATTTGCCGAAGCTTGTATGCGGGCAATGTTTTGGCATGGCCGAGATATGGGATGGGGAAAATTTGATGCTTATTTAGATACCGAAGAATATAAAGCAAATGCGGATAAGGCAATTAAAGCCTATTTTAAGAAAAATCCTGCTATGTTAGGGTTGTATAAATTATTCCCTGATATGTTCTTAGAACAAGTAAGACAACTTTCCTATTATTCTAATTTAGGACTCTTTTGGGAAGTGATGGCACCTGTCTTCTTTGAAATGTCTGATATTTATGATGAAGGTGGGTTTAAAGGTGTTCCAGACGCAATGAATTTCCTTGTTAATGGTATTTTTGCTATCGCTGGCCGTCCGATTTATCATCATGCTTATATTGATGGGGAATGTTATGAAATTATCCCTAAATCTAAAGGGTTTACATGGCTTTATGAAGCAGCTTTACCCTATGTAGAGGCGGTGTTTTATCGGACTTCTCCGTTTCGAGGTACAAAGTCTTATAATGCTCAAGCTAACCAAGTTCCTGACGAACAAAAAGACTTTCATTATGGTATTTTATACGCTGATGTCTTTCCTGTGGGAACGGCGGGTATTCCTCCAACACTCTTAATGGATGATATGTACCATTTTCTTCCTGATTATTTAACAGATTACTATCAAAAACATTGTCGAGGAGAAGACGATATTTTGATTCAATTAGGCATTACATTTCAACGTTCAATGTATAATGTCACCTCAGCCGTTATTCAAGCGTTAAGAACGGCTTTATTGTACCCTTTGGATGATCCTAATCCTAAACACCTATTAAAGAATCGTCAATTTTTTGAAGCACAAATGGATCGTTTTAAGCGTCCTGAAGCCCGTTTAAGAGACATTCAAAACCAAGATTATCGTTAACAACGGCAAATTTCTATTCCTGTCTCTATCTTTAAAACCCCAAGGTGCAATCAAAAACCCTACCTTAAGCACCACCTCGCTCTGTGCTTTATCTAAGAAAATCTTAGAAACTTTCTCAGATTTTCTTAGTAAAATCTCTAAAAGTCTTTGCCAAAGCGATAAGTGATCGAAATCATATACAATGTCGTTTCACCAATTGTAATTTAGAGATATGGCACAACCGATTGATATATTATGACTACTCTTGAACAGTCTTATTCTATTTTAGGGTTAACTTCTCAGGCATCTGCGGAAGAAATCAAGCAAGCTTATCGGAAATTAGCTAAAACTTGGCACCCTGATCGTTTCAATCACGATTCTCAACAAATGAAACAAGCAGAAGCAAAGTTTAAAGAGATTGCTGCCGCTTATGAATATTTAAAACATTTAACTTCGACAGAGACTTCTTCTTGTTCTTCAACTGGAATTTATACATACAAATCCGATCCCAAGAGTCACTAGCAAAAAGGTGTAGAATACGCAGAAATGGAAGAATATCAAGAAGCAATTAAGGAATTTACCCTAGCTATTAATTTAAATTCTCAATTTATTAAAGCTTATCAATATCGAGGGTTTATTTTCTCAAAATTAGGTTTTGAAAATCGAGCGAATGCAGATTTAAACAAAGCAGAAGATTTAAAATCAGTTAATGTTAACGTTACTGTCAAGCCTAATGTTTCTTATGATTCTCCTTTTGTCCAATCTAACCAACCTTGGAATTTAATTAAAACAATTTCTTTAGGAAATAGTCAAATTAAACAACTTCAGTTTCATTTAGAGCAACAGCTAGCAGTTACCAGTTGTGCCAACGGTACAATGAAGCAGTGGGACTTAGAAAATAATACTTTATTAAATACCCTAAGCGGTCATAGTAAAATAGTTCGTTGTCTAGCATTCAGTTCAGATAGTCAATTTTTAGCTAGTGGAAGTGATGATAAAAATATTATATTATGGGACTTACGAAACAAAAGCAGCAAAATATTAGGAGATTGGAAAGATAGACATACCAATTCAGTTTTAGCCTTAGCATTTAGTCCCTCGCAACATATCTTGATTAGTGGAGGAGCAGATAAAACTGTCAAAATTTGGCATCTAGACTTTGATTATGCACCCTATACTATTCACGGTTATCAAGGTTCCATTTTAGCCATTGCTATTGCTCCTGATAGTAATAGTTTTGCTACAGGAGGAGAGGACAATAAGCTAAGAATTCGTGAAATGGAAACAGGTAAATTAATTCGTTCTATTGAACATCCAACACCTATCTCTACACTAGCTTTTAGTAGAGATAGCCAATTATTAGCAGGTGGTGAAAAAGATGGAACAATACGACTATGGAATGTAAACACAGGAGAGCTAAAAACAATTTTCATCGGTCATATTAATCAGATATCTTCCTTATCTTTTAGCCATGATCATCAATTTCTAATTAGTGGAAGTTGGGATCATACGGTTAGAGTTTGGGATATTGATAATAGTACAGAAAAACAAGTTATTACAGATCATCCTACTCAGATCCTACAAGCTTCACTTAATGTCCAGAAAAACATATTAACAACAGCTAGTATTGATGGTTCTATCAAAGTGTGGCAATGACATTAAGCTTTTACTTACTCTCTATTCGCTCATTACTTAATGGATAAACCAAACAAATATTGCAAAATGATCTTTTAATTTATCTAAGATTTTCTGAGAAACTTTCTCAGATTTTCTAAGAAAAATCCCTAAAAGTGTTATCCCATAAGCGTTAGAGATAATCATAATAGGTCATATTGCTTCGCAGAAGTCAAAAGTCAAAAGTAGTTTGACTAAGATATTACGAACCCCTAAGCAATCAACCGCATTAATTAAAATCCGTCTTATGATCAGAAAGATAACTATTTATCTGTCTTGTCTCTGGTATCTTTCCCGTGACTGATAACTGATCACTGAAATGACTTCTTCCTATTCTGCTCACTCCTTACCCCCACAACAACAGCCTTGGCATACCTATTCTGAGAAAGAAACCATTGAAATCTTGAATACTGACTCAGAAATGGGCTTAAACCCATCAGATGTTAAGCAACGTCAAGGTCACTACGGTTTAAACGAAATTGAAGAAACGGCTGGCCGTAACTCATGGGAAATCTTACTCGATCAGTTTAAAAATGTCATGCTGATTATGTTGATCGTCGTGGCGATTATTTCGGGTGTTTTAGACATTATTTCCTTGCAACAAGAAGGACTTAAAGCCGGAGGAATTCCTTTTAAAGATACCTTTGCCATTCTTATCATTGTGATTCTCAATGGTTTATTAGGATATTTACAAGAAAGTCGTGCAGAAAAAGCCCTTGCTGCCTTAAAACGTCTTTCTTCCCCTAAAGTTCAAGTTATACGAGAGGGAAAACGACAAGAAATCTCAGCCCCCCAATTAGTTTTAGGGGATATTGTCTTAATAGAAACGGGAACGCAACTATGCGCTGATGGACAGCTATTAGACGCAGCAAACCTGTTTATTCGGGAGTCTGCATTAACAGGAGAAGCACAACCCGTCGAAAAATATCTATTACAGGAAGGTTTAGCAGAAGACACTCCTTTAGGCGATCGCCACACCTCTGTCTTTACAGGTACAGAAGTCATTCAAGGCCGAGGAAAATTTATCGTTACCAACACAGGAATGGAGACAGAATTGGGCAAAATTGCTCAAATGTTGCAAACGGTGGAAAATGAACCCACTCCTTTGCAAACACGCATGACTCAGTTAGGAAATATCTTAGTGACTGGTTCTTTAATCTTAGTCGTATTAGTAATTAGTGCAGGTGTTATCTATGCAGGTTGGGGAAAATTAAGAGAATTAGTGGAAACCTCCCTTAGTATGGCGGTTGCAGTTGTTCCTGAAGGCTTACCTGCCGTTATTACCGTTACACTAGCATTAGGAACACAAAGAATGGTTAAACGGAATGCACTCATCCGCAAGTTACCTGCGGTGGAAACCTTGGGATCAGTAAATGTGATTTGTTCAGATAAAACGGGGACATTAACGCAAAATAAGATGGTTGTACAGGAAGTTTCCACCCTTGACGGGCAGTTTTCTGTAACAGGAGAAGGATATAAGCCTAAAGGAGAGTTTTTCAATCAATTAGACCAAACAATCGATCTTCACAACGAGCAAACCCTCAAGGGACTGCTATATGCTTGTGTTGGCTGTAATGATGCGAATTTGCAGAATCAAGAGGGAGATTGGCAAATTATTGGTGATCCCACAGAAGGAGCATTGTTAACCTTAGCAGGAAAGGGAGAGATTTCCCAAAAGCTATTACAGAATTCTTATCATAGAGTCGGAGAAATCCCCTTCTCTTCAGAAAGAAAACGGATGAGTGTGGTGTTATCTCGTGATAGTTCCCCTAAAGATACCCAAGAACCCCACTTCCTCAATAAAACGCCCTTTTTACTCTTTACCAAAGGATCAGCCGAATTAATTCTACAACGCTGTCATCGCTATCAAAAGGGTGAAACTACCATTCCCTTAACCCCTGAAGATCGACAGACAATTATTACAGAAAACAACGACATGGCGAGTCGGGGCTTAAGAATCCTAGGATTTGCCTATAAAAACCTAGAAAATTTCTCAGAAAATCTCGATAACGAAGAAATGGAATCAGAATTAATCTGGTTAGGGGCAGTAGGAATGTTAGATGCACCGAGAATGGAAGTAAAAGCGGCTGTGACGAAGTGTAAAGTAGCAGGAATCCGTCCAGTAATGATTACAGGGGATCATCCCCTAACTGCCCAAGCAATCGCCCAAATGCTCGGTATTGCTCAACCTAAAGATAACATTCTCACGGGAGTTGAATTAGAAAAACGCTCTCAGTCTCAGTTAGAAGAAGAAGTTGATGGTGTGAGCGTCTATGCAAGGGTTTCCCCCGAACATAAGTTAAGAATCGTTCAAGCATTGCAAAAAAAAGGGAATTTCGTCGCTATGACAGGGGATGGGGTTAATGATGCACCTGCACTCAAACAGGCTAATATTGGTATTGCAATGGGCATTACAGGCACAGATGTCAGCAAGGAAGCCAGCGATATGGTACTGTTAGATGATAATTTTGCCACCATTGTGGCAGCAACGGAAGAAGGACGGGTCGTTTATAGCAATATTCGCCATTTTATTAAATACATTCTAGGAAGTAATATCGGAGAAGTAATAACTATTGCTGCTGCACCTCTCATTGGTTTATCAGGTGTTCCCCTCACTCCCCTACAAATTCTCTGGATGAACCTTGTTACCGATGGATTACCGGCGTTGGCCTTAGCCATTGATCCCGCAGCACCCAATATTATGCAGCGTCCCCCCATTAAGTCAACAGAAAGTATCTTTGCACAGGGATTAGGGTATTATATTGTTCGTATTGGCATTATTTTCTCTATTTTTACCATTACCTTAATGGTTTGGGCTTATTCTTTTGCTCAAGGGACAGAAACCCCCGATAGTTGGAAGACAATGGTATTTACGACCCTTTGTATTGCTCAGATGGGTCATGCGATCGCTGTTCGTTCCCCCACTCGTTTAGCGATTGAAATGAATCCTTTTAGTAATATTTATTTATGGTGTGCCGTTATCACAACAACTATTTTACAATTAATGTTGGTTTATGTTGCTCCCCTACAGAATTTCTTTGGGACAGAATCATTAACCCTACAGCAGTTATTAATCTGTTTAGGGTTTAGTAGTTTAATCTTTGTTTGGGTAGAATTGGAAAAAATTGCGATTCGGATTTATCGGTCTTTTACTAAGTAAAAAGCCTAAGATTTGGTATGATTATGATACCAAAGAAAATCGGGTTTATATTTACCTAAAATTTTGGGCTTAAAGCCTACTCTTTTAAGAGGATAAAAAAGAAGATGACCGATTTTCAGCCCCTTATAACAGAGCAAAAAGTGATGATCACTGCTCACTGATAACTGAAATTACATCCTTAAGGATGGAAATAATTATATATTTGTTGGGCTAATTGTTGACCAATTCCTGAGACTTCTTGCAATTTTTCAATAGATGCTTCTTTAATATAATCAATAGAGTGAAAATGGGCAAGTAATTGCTTTTGTCGGGCAAATCCTAACCCCGGAATTTCCTCTAATCTTGAGCGACGACTTTGTTTTAGCCGTTGTTGACGGTGAAAAGTCACAGCAAAACGGTGTGCTTCATCTCTAACTCGTCTTAATAATTGTACCCCCGCTTGTTCGGATTCGGTTGGTAACGGTTGAGACTCATAGGGAAGGAAAATTTCCTCTCTTTGTTTTGCTAAACTAACCACTGTCAAATAAGGAAGTAATTCCATTTCTTCTAACACCGTAACTACAGAAGAAAGTTGTCCTTTTCCGCCATCAATCATAATTAAGTCTGGAAAACCTTCATCCTTAATAATATCATTTTTAGGATTTTTATAATGACGAAAACGGCGACGAATTACTTCTGCTAAACTAGCAAAATCATCAGAATGACCAACTTTAATTGTAGGATTTTTAATCTTGTAGTGACGATAATGTTGTTTTGCTGCAATTCCATCAATAAATACAACTTGTGAGGCCACTGCATTTGAGCCTTGGATATGAGAAATATCATAACCTTCAATTCGTTTAGGAAGGGCTAAAAGTTCGAGAATTTCGCTTAAATCTTGTAATCCTTGCTGAGTTTGTTTACTAATGCGTTGCATTCTTTCTAGTTCATATTGGGCGTTACGCTGTACCATTGCGATTAATTCTGCTTTATTTTGTCTTTGAGGAACAGTTATTGTCACTTTACGTTCTTTCTTATCACTTAACCATGTTAAGAGCATTTCAGTGTCTGGTAAAGGAGACTGAATCAAAATTTCAGTGGGAATTTCCACTGTTTCTGCGGTTAAATAATGTTCTTCCAATACCCGTTGCAAAATCCTTCCCGTATCATCCGATTTTCCTTCTGCAAAAAAGCCTAGTCTTCCCACTAAACGACCTGCCCGAATTTGAAAGAGTTGGATACAATAATATTGGTTATCTGTGGCTAATGCAATCGCATCTCTTGATAAAGTATCGTTGGGTAAGGTGACTTTTTGATCCGCATTTAAACGATGAATGGCTCGTATTTGATCTCGTAATTGTGCTGCTTGTTCAAACCTAAGATTCTCTGACGCTTCGGCCATTTGTGTTTGTAAAGTGTTCATTAACTCTTCCGTCCTTCCTTGAAAAATCATAGCAACCTTTTTAACGGTTTTGTGATAGTCTTCAGAAGAGATTAACTGTTGACAAACCCCCGGACAACGACCAATATCATAATTTAGACAGGGACGATCTTTAAAAAGAGGACGGGGACGTTGACGCAGGGGAAAAGTACGTTTAATTAACTGTAAAGTTGTTCTTAGAGTATGGGTATCAACATAAGGGCCATAGTAGCGATCTTTAGCATTTTTCAATCTTCGTTTACGAGTAATAAAAATTCGAGGGTAATTTTCTGACCAAGTAATGCACACATAAGGATATTTCTTATCATCTTTAAGCAGCACATTAAAATGGGGTTGGTGCTGTTTAATTAAATTAGATTCTAACGCTAAAGCTTCCGCTTCGGTATCGGTAACAATAAATTCAATCTCGCAGATTTGTTGCACCATTAAAGCAATACGAGGACTTAGGGGTTGGGAGGGACGAAAATAAGAACGAAGACGGGATCTTAACCGTTTAGATTTACCAATATATAGAATCTCTCCCAACTGATCTCGCATTAAATAAACGCCAGCTTCTGTGGGAATTGATTTTAATTTTTCTTCGAGTTTTTGAGGATTTTTAAGCAGAGATAGATTATCTTTCATACATTTAGTTTAGGTGTTTAGATGTTAAATTAAAGATTTTTGTACTTAATGCAAAATTAACAAAATGTCGGCAGAAGTCTTCATCTATAAATTAGGAAAATTAAACTTCATACTTCCGACTTCATTCAACGCCCTCCTAAGAAAATAAGACTAATTCCTAGTAAAGCAATGATTACCCCATTAATAGCACGTTGGCTAATTTTTTCCCCTAAACAATAGGCCAAAGGAAGCACAAATAAGGGACTGGTAGCTGATAAGGTTTGAGCAATTCCTGTCGCTGCAAACTTGAGAGAAATTTGCTGTAACCAAATCCCCAAATATGTACTACCAAATGCGGTTAAGCTAATTACGCCTAATGAACGGGAAGACAAAGAAATCCTGTTTCTTGCCCTCATTTGGTCAATAAATGCCCATAACAGCAATACCACGATTGTTCCTGCCATTAATCTAATTAAACTGCTCCACAATGGACTCATTTCTGATGCTATTAAAGCATAGCGTGATAACACAGCCCCACTGGCCTGACACATCGCAGCGAGGATTCCCCAAACAATTCCCTGCTTCCATTGTAAATGATTTCCGCCTGTTTCCCCAGTTCTTTCGGTAATTACCCACGCTACCCCTGCCAAAGTTAGCCCCATTCCACCCCACTCTCTGATACTAATATTTTCTCCCCATACCATCATCGCCATGATAGCCGCTATTATCGGGGAAAGGGTTTCCATCAGTAGGGTTCTTCTTGCACCTAAACAACGTAAAGCACTAAAATAAGCTGTATCACCGATACCTATGCCTACAATGCCACTAAAAGACAATAAAATGATTTCTTTGAGGCTAATACTGCCCATTGACGGCTGAAGAATGAACAAGGTAAGGACTAATAAAGCGATCGCTACTAATCCTTTTAAACTATTTAGCAGAAGCGGCGATAAAGTTGCCCCCAAACGAGTATAAACAATAGATGACGCAGCCCATAAAAAAGCCGCACCCAAAGCAGCCGACTCTCCTATCCATAAAAAGTTATTCATCGAATCAAATGTTACTCCCTTTTGCCAGTAAAATAGAATCACTATTCATTTTTACCTTTCTAGAACGATTATGGCTAAGACAGTTGCTGAGGTGATGACTCCTAACCCAATAATGGTAACCCCCCAAACACCGCTACAAGATGCAATTAAACTATTAGCAGAAAAGCGCATCAGTGGATTACCTGTGATTGATGAATCTAGTAAATTAGTAGGCGTTATCTCAGAGAGTGATTTAATGTGGAAAGAAACAGGCGTTGATTCTCCTCCCTATGTTATGTTTCTTGATAGCATTATTTATCTACAAAATCCTGCTCGCCATGAAAAGGAAGTCCACAAAGCACTTGGCCAAACGGTTAAAGATGCAATGTCAGAAAAACCAATTACGATTAAACCAGAAGAATCTTTAAAGCAGGCAGCCCATTTAATGCACGAAAAGAAAGTCCGTCGTTTACCTGTCATTGAGCCTGAAAGTAAAGAGGTTATTGGCATTATAACCCAAGGAGATATTATCCGCACAATGGCACAGGGAGAAGATTAATTTTAACTCGATCATTGATGATAATTGGTGAAAAAAAATGCCTAAGAAAAAACCTAAAATTGCCTATCAAGAATTTGGACAGCGAACCGATGATAGTGTGTTAGAGAGAACAACCCCTGATTTACCCCCTGAAAAACAGCAGATTCGAGTACAAGCAACAAAAGCGGGACGTAAGGGCAAAATTGTTACGGTTATCATGGGATTTAAACATTCTCCTGATACCTTAAGTAAGTTATTAAAAACCCTTAAAAGTCAGTGTGGAAGTGGGGGAACGCTAAAAGATGATAATCTGGAAATTCAAGGGGATCATCGACAAAAATTGGTGTCAATTCTTAGTGAAATGGGATACAAAGTAAAAATTAGTGGGGGATAATTAATTTAATTATAATTCTAGTAATCCCGACGGAGGATTGATATCTATACGCTGATTTGCCAAGTCAACAATGGGGACAATTTCTTTAACAAAGGGAATGAGAACTTTTTTTCTTTCAAATTCAGCCGTCGTTAATTCAATTTCTAATAAATTATTACCTGCTAAGAAGACATCAACAACTTTACCAATAATTTGATCTGTTTCTTGTAAATAAACTGATAGATCAATGAGTTGAGAAATATGATATTCATCATCAGGTAGAGAAGGGCGATCGCTGCCATTAACGAATAGTTCATAACCTCGTAACATTTCCGCTTGGGTACGATCGTCAATCCCTTCTAAGCGAATAATAACTTGAGTTTTCCCCGGTACATATCGACCTGATAATAATTGTACAATCGTTTTTTGTTGGTAATCTGGTGAGATGATTAATCGTTCTCCGGGTTGGGTGAAACGTTCGGGAAAATCTGTGATGGGTGTTACTTTTAATTGGCCTTTTAACCCGTAGGCTGAGGTGATTACGCCAATTTTTAACCATTGGTCAAAATTAAGATCAGTTTCTAAGGACATGGTTTTTTTAAGCATAGTGTAATCACCTTTAATTTTCAATGGGAACATCACCCGCATAACCATAAACTTCGATTCCTAAATTTTCTGCTACGGGTAAAGCTTTGGAATCAACCATGGGGGAAATGACGATTTGACGGGTTACTTGACGGTTAAATTTTTGTTGATAAAACTCTACTTTACGACTAAAGGTGTACATATCCGATTTACTCAGAGAAGATTTAATTTCACAAGCAATAACTAACCCATTCCTAATAATAACATCAATTTCGACTTGATCGGGACGACCAAAAACCAGTCCGTCGGGATCATAATCGTTAATATTAACCACTTCTACCCCAAAAGAGTCTTCTAAAATTGCAGCTAACCCGTCTCGAAAACTCTTTTCAGAATGTAATCCCCAACGAGAACCTAACGCCCCAATTTGATTAAGGACTAATACATCAACTTTACCGCTCCTAAAAACTTACTCAAACTTACTCATTTAAGTAATCGCAGACCGAACAGCTTTGTCTGCTAGGGTCAGAGAATCTCACTCTGAAGAAAAAGTGCCAGTTGGCTTGCTACTCACCCCC
>JBFRWB010000230.1:0-4565 GCA_051439375.1 Microcystaceae cyanobacterium | reverse complement strand
CAGTCGAGCGATCACAAAGATCGCTAAAGGGGTTGCTCGAATGCGTTGGATTATATCGCCTCCTAAAGATGAAGATATCGAATCGCCTCAAGTTCAAAAAACAGTAAAAAAACTCACAAATAGTCTTCAAAATCCCTGGATTGGCACAGGAGCATCTACTTATTTTGGTTACATTCAATCCGTTGTTACGGATCTTATTCGTTTTGGTGAATCTTGTTCAGAAAAAATAGTAGATTATCAACAAGAGGATAGACTATTTTGGCTAGTTCCCTTGCCCTATCATCTTTGTTATTTTAACAGGGGATGGCAACCTCATAATTCAGGAATAGAACCTATTGTTTGGGGTCCTCACCCTGATTACATTAATAACTATAATCATAATAATAATAGTAGTTATAATTATTACCAGCAACGTAATAATTATCCAGTTATTCCCTTTTATTTCGCAGAAGATTGTGTTGTCTATAACTCCGATTGTACTTCTTTTAATATTGTCCCTGATTCACCGTTAAAACGAGTATATTATTTTCTGATCCTTAACGAATGGCATAATATTGGTCGATTGCGCCGTAAAACAGTTCAAGATGCTACTAAAAAAGAAATTATTGCCTTATTAGGGGAAAATATTACACACGAACAGTTTGAAGCATTTAAGAAAGCATGGAAAGAAAAATTTGAGAAACAAAAAGAACAACCTATTATATATGGAGATGTAAAAACAATTAGTTTAGCAGGAAAAAATGATGCTGAACTATATCCTCAATACACAGAATTTCTTATTAGTTTAATGGGATTAGGGTTTGATCTATCCCGACGGGATTTAAACCTAACCGAAACTGACAATAGAGCAACGGCCGGAGTTGCTGCAACCGCAACGTATCAGGATGCTATTCTCCCTTATGCTTTAATAATAGAAGGAGTTATTAATCAACAAGCTATTAATCCTATTGCTCCTGGTTATGGGTATAAATTAGTTGATCTTGAACCCAGGTCTGAAAAAGAAGAAAGCGATCGGGCTGGTAATCTTTATAAAGATAGTTGTATTGTTACTTTAAACGAGGCAAGAGAAGCTGTGGGTTATGAACCCGTAGAAAATGGCGATCGCTTCTTTAATCAGCAAGAGAACTAAAATGATTGAGTATTTAATAATTAAAGATGGAGCTTTTTTGTTAATCTGTTTGGTGGGCTGATTGCTTATACTTATTTACCCCAAAAGCCCTCTCCAGACTTGAAATCAAAAGGTTTACTGGCTTTGCCTCCTGCCCTTTTTTAACTGAAAATACCTTCTCCATTCGTCGCGATCGCCAGTAGAGCGCAATCGCTACGAATCCTCATGGCTTGATTTGATTTTGGGATAACGGAAGTGTGTTTGTTCCTCCGTCGAACTCACGTTAACACCACTATCATCCAATGTAATTATCAATCCTTTCTTGATGAAAAAAAGCAAAATAATCAGGGTTAATCAACACATTTTAACAGTGGCTTAACTATCCCCTCAAACATAGATTAATCAATGTTTTTACTTCCAGTTGGCTCTTCAGCGCACCTTCGTTAAATGTACCCCTAGTAGAATTGTTGGAAATCTGTTGAAGAAGTATTCAGATAAGAAAGAAAATCTTGTGAGTGACTAGAATCATCAGGAAAAATAGTTAATAATTCAAGATATTTTGGAGTTGGTCGCCCTAAAGGTTTTTTAGGATTTTTGGGATCTTTAACTAACCTAACAATGGGATACATCCTATGCCATAATCGCCCTATTTGGCTCATTTGTCCCGTCAGACATGACTTATAAATACTGCCCTCTGAAATATTATATTGCGGATCGCCTTTTCTATAAGGTTGATGTAACCATCGAATCGCTTCACATTCATCTTTATTTTCAGCAATTCTACCCCAAACCTGTACATTATTAGGATGCCACGCTTCACGCCAACTTTTAGCGTATTGAGCAGAATTAATGTTAACTTCCTGCAAAGCAAGCCAATCTTTGACAATCTCACGAACTTCATTAATAAAAGTAGAAACTTGCTCCAACTTCCTTACTTTAACATCAAAAGCTAATGCTCGTTTTCCACTCCATTGCCAATGACATCCAATTAGAGGTTTTTGTTTTTTCCCTTCATAATATTCTGGATAAAAGATATCATGATCTGCCCGTCTCCAGGACTTTCCAAATCCCCCAAATATCATGGCAAAACGAGTTAATGCTCGAATTAAGTCTTGTAATTTCTTTTCTTTTTTTTCTGGCAAAGATTGGGTTAAGTACCAATTTAAACGCCCTTTTACATTGTAAGTATCGACTGCCCATGAACCACTACCAAAAGAACCTAATTCTAACTGTTTAGTTTCAAAACTCATAGATAATAAACCAACAGTTCCTCCGTCATTTTGAGTCCCTCCAAATAACTGTTCCACTAACTTAATAGTGGTTTTATCATCTACTAAACCACCAAACAGTCTCAAAGCGTGTCCTCTGATTCCAGCCCTAAAAATATTAGGTCTAAATTCTGCGTTTCCATCCAGTAATTTAGGAGCAATACCTTCTCCTTTTAATTCAGTTCGATAAATAACTTGTCCTTGAGATTTTTGGGGATGTCCATAACCAGCACTAACCCGACAGCCCAGTCCTTTTGAAACAGCTTGTTCCCAAATAGTCCAAATGCTTTCCCATTCGGTTTCTTCTAAAGGAATATTACTAGAAAGACCAAATCTTAGTCTTGGTTGATACAGAGAAATTTGAGAAAATGCACCCCCATCTTTTTGATTACTTTTAACTTGCCAATTTTGCTGAGGATGGACGATATCTACCAATTTATTTTGCCAACTATCATCAATAGGATAGCCTCCATGAAAACGTAAAATTCCTGGCGTAACATCACCTTCTTTGGTTATTTTCCCACAGTAATATTCTCTTTTATCAGGAGGACAAGCACGAGAAAAAGCCCCTTTCATGCTACTTCCTGGATAAAAAGGATAACCTTTGGCTCCAATAATCGGACGAATAATTCCATCATCTTGCCCTCCATTACAAACTAAACGCCAATTAAAGGAAATGTCACGAAGGCCAACATCAATGCCAAAATTGGGGGGAGTTTGATAAGTTCTTTCTATCCATTCAGAAACCCATCTCTCAACATCTGATTCATCATTTTTACTAATAAATTGAAGTTGCGATCGCCCACCAATCTGAGCGCGATACATCATAGGAACTTTTTGATAAGCTTTGGCTAGTTTCATCTTTTAATCCTCATCCATATTATCATTTTTATTACCTTTATAACGTTGTGTCCACCAAACAATAGCGTCACAAAGTTGTGTCAAAACAGCTAAAGCAATCCGCTGAGTATCTTGGTCTAATGACCATAATTTTTCACTCATTTTTTCAATAGCTGAGGGGTTATCTACATTAACCTTATCATTAGGAAGATTCACTTTAGCTTGTTTCATTGTCTCAACTAAAGTATCCCAAGTTTCTTGCCAGTAGATTGATTTATTTGCTTCTTTTCTTTGTAGTCGTAAATGTTCTCCCCAAAATCTTTCTAGTCCATAGGAACAGGCCATTCTCATTTTATAAGATTGATTGAGAGAAGTAGCATCTCTTTTTAAGGCATTGAGGACTAATTTTTGTGCTTTTCTATCTAAGTCATAAGTTTTCCAGACCATTAGATATTGCCTCCTAAAATCACATCACAACGTCCAAAACCAATCGATTCTAGCCCACCAAAGTACAAGGGATAAATTTCTTTGTTGTCTGCATTGTCATTCTCAGGTATACCTAATAGTTTAAAAGGTTGCCAACCCCTTTCTTTTAAAGCAATAGGAAAGACTAAAACAGTTCCTTCTGGTAAGGCTTCAACGTTAAAAAATGCCCCTGTATCAACTTTTTTCATGTCATCTTGGAGTTTAACTCGACTTTGGCGATAGAGTGCCATATCATGAATGAGTTGGATATCATTGTTATCGACTACTACTAAATTCTCTTTAGGTATCTGAATTTTATCAGGTATCCAAGCTGATAAATCTTGATGTTTTTCTATTTCTAAAAAGCCTAAATTAAAGAAGAGAACTTGAGAATTTCCTTCAATTTTTCGACCTCTTAAGTTAGAGGAAGCGGTATAAGGTTTGGGGATAGAGTGGTTAGTTCCTGTGATTTGTTGATATCTTTGTAATAGTCTGGGACAAGTGACCCAAACGACAGGTTGTCCAGGACAAAATACAGGCAACCAAACGATAGAAGCATATTCAAACTTTACTAATGCTTCTGTTGTTCCACTCTCACCATCACCTTGATTAGATTGATTACCATACCAGTGATTTTCATCATATTCTAAAGGCAAATTTCCTTGATTGTCTTCTTCCCATTGAAAGCGTTTTCTTCGCATATCAGCCCGAAATCTTCCTCGAATAGAAGACCCAGGAATAATACCTGTTTGAGTAAATTGATCTCGGAAAATTAGGTTAAGATTTCCGGTTTCTTCTCCTGAACTAGCACCCACATGAAGGGGAGCTTTTGTTTCAATAATTCCGTAAGCTTTTTTGTACATTCGTGATTTTGATGTCAATAA
>JBFRWB010000229.1:0-13363 GCA_051439375.1 Microcystaceae cyanobacterium | reverse complement strand
AAGAAGTTTTGTGCCAGCGATGTCGGGCTTTGATCAAGAGACCAGAATGGGTTCGAGGTTACACTCAGTATCATTGGTGGCCGGTTGACTTAAATTAACTATGGTTAATCAAGCGGATTTGATATGAACAGCTTAACACCATTGCTAGACTGCAAAGCTTCTTTATTAATGAAAATGATGCTCAAAGTGTGTTTGATACCATGCTTTTGGACATACTTCGACTAACCGAGAGTCAATGTGGATTTGTTGATTCATTAGAACGAGACAAGGACGGTAAACCCTATTTACAAGCTTTTGCTATTTCTAACGTTGCTTGGGATCAGGCCAGTCGTGAATGGTACGACAACAATGCACCTCACGGAATGCGCTTCTACGATTTTAGGGTTTTGTTTGGCGACGCTGCGACCAAGGGAGAAGTGGTGATTTCTAATTATGACCCAGATGATCCCCGTAGAAAAGGGACACCACAGGGACATCCTTCTCTTGATACTTTCCTTGCTGTTCCTTTACTTCAAGACAGAAAAGTGATTGGGGTCATCGGATTAGCAAATCGTGAAGATGGCTATACAGAGGAGTTGGTTAAAGACTTAGAAGCCGTTTGGTTATGTGCTACCCAATTGGTTAATGCTTATAATAATAGATTGGAAAAGAGCAGAGCAGAAAAAGCCTTGGCACAAAGCCATAAAGAATTAGAAGAATCAAAGAAACAGATTGAAGCGACCAAAGACAATTTACAGCGTTATACGGATATTGTTGATAAATATGTCATCACCTCATCAACAGATAAACAGGGCATAATAACAGATGTATCTGAGGCATTTTGTAAGGTCTTTGGCTATTCAAGGGATGAACTAATTGGTAGTTCGGAGATTCTTATTAAACATCCAGATACCCCTGACACTTTTTATGAAAAACTCTGGCAAACCATTAAAAATGGGGAACCATGGACAGGGGAAATTCTCAACCGTAGAAAAGATAGTGAAGATTGTTGGGTTAATGCACAGATAGAACCGATCAAAAATGCCAAGGGAGAGATTACTGGATATACAACCATTCGACAGGACATCACTGAGAAAAAACGGAACGAAATACTCTCTATAACAGACCCCTTGACAAAGCTATTCAATTGCTTAAAACTAGACAGTGTTCTTGAATCAGAAGTCGAACGGTCTAAACGCTATAATATTCCCTTGTCGCTCATCATGGTCGATGTAGATCATTTCAAAAGCGTTAATGATACTTATGGACATCAGGTAGGAGATTTAGTATTGACTAATATTGCAACTATTCTACGCACTAACAGCAGAAAGATTGATGTTGTCGGCCGTTGGGGAGGGGAAGAATTCTTAATTATCTGTCCAGAAACGGATTCCACGGGAGTTGTTGTTTTAGCAGAAAAGATCAGGATTTTAATAGCAGAATCTGACTTTCCCATTGTGAAATCGATTTCCGCCAGTTTCGGTATCGCCACTTATCAGCTAGGAGAAATGGCTGCTGGACTGCTTGGCCGAGCCGATGCGGCACTTTATCGCGCCAAAGAGAATGGAAGAAATAGGGTTGAATTTGCTTCTACTTCCTCTTAACTGAAATGCCCAAACTTTTCTACACAACGGACAAAAATTTCAACCCCCATTGCTAAAGCCGTTTCATCAAAATCGAACCGAGGATGATGGTGAGGATAATTTAATTGTTTTTCTGCATTAGCTGACCCTAAAAAGAAATAACACCCTGGGACTTCTTGTAAAAAGAAAGACATATCCTCCCCTCCCATTGTTTGACAGTCAGGAACAATCCCTAATGGGGTTTCTACCACCTCTAAAGCAACCGAACGAACCAAGTCTGCCATCTTGTCATTATTAATCACTGCCGGATATAATTGCCAATAATTAAGGTCGTAACTCGCCCCATACCCCTGACAAATTCCGTTAATGATTGCATCCATTCGCTGTTGAAAAAAGCCTTCTAACTGAGGATTAAAATAACGAACCGTTCCCCTCAAAGTAGCACTATCTGCAATCACATTTAACGCTGTTCCTGAATTAAACTGTCCGATAGTGACAACTCCAGCATCTATTGGATCAAGATTACGAGCAACAATATTTTGTAGAGCATTGACAATCTGCGCCCCAACGACGACAGAATCAACGGTTTGATGAGGCATTGCACCATGACCGCCTCTTCCTTGAATTTTACAGTCAAAACACTCAACGGCTGCCATTAATGCCCCATTCCTCACGCCGACTGTTCCTAAAGGAAGATTATTCCACAGATGAAGACCAATAATGCCGTCAACCGTCGGATTTTCCAAAACTCCTGCTTCTATCATCGGTTTTGCACCACCAGGGCTTTCTTCTGCTGGTTGAAAGATAATTTTGACCGTTCCTCTGAATTTATCAGGATATTTTGCTAGATATTGAGCAACCCCTAAAGCGATGGCCGTATGACCATCATGACCACAAGCGTGCATTTTTCCGTCGTGTTGGGAACGATAAGATACCTCATTTTCTTCAAAGATAGGTAAAGCATCCATGTCGGCGCGAATAGCTAACACTGGCCCCGGATGTTTACTTTTGAGTGTGGCGACAATTCCTGTTTTAGCAATGGCGGTTTGATGAGGAATTTCTAATTTTTGTAGGGTTTGACTGATATATTGGGCTGTTAAGGTTTCTTGAAAACCTAATTCGGGATATTGATGGAAGTTTCTGCGCCAAGCCACTAATTGAGGCTGTAATGTTCTAATTTCAAGACGAATTTGTGAGGCATTGACACTGTAAGACGGGGAAAACGTCGTTGCGACCATAGATAATTTGATGAGGAAGAATTGAATTGAATCAGCACTATTTAGTTTAACGAATTTTTAATCTCAAACCCCTTATTTTGCATGGCTAGAATTGTGATTTCAATCACACTAATTTGTGATTATTATTCATAAGCTAGAGAGATAGAATCTCTAAATAAAGCTTATGTCCAGTCGGAATCGTTCAGGTTGTGGTTGTCTATCCTTTTTAGGCACAGCTATCGTTCTTGCAGCCGTAGGAACCGGAGGTTATCTCTATCTTCGGGGAAATTTCTTCGGTCAAGACTTTACTCCTCTTAAAGCAGCTACCGTCGTTCCTGAATCTGCTTTTGCCAGTAGTTATGTATCAACTAATACCAAAGATTGGTCCAAGCTAGAGAAATTTGGTACACCCGAAACCCAACAACTTCTGTCGCAACGCTTCCAATCTTGGCAACAAGAAATAGACAATAAACATCAAATTAACCTACAAAAAGATGTTATTCCATGGTTAGGGGGCGTTACCTTTGCCTTTCTCCCATCTCAGAACAATGGCAACGATGCAGACCTTTTATTGGTGGTTGGCATTAAAGATCGGATCAAAGCGGCTCAGTTTGCCAAAAAATTGCAGAATCAGCCTAATTACGGCACAGAAGAGACAAAATACCAAGGAATTACCATTACAGAAGTTAAAACCCCTAATCAACAGCAATTTGCGTCTGCGGTGATTCGGAATCATTTAGTAATAGCAGAAAACGCTACTACTATTAGACAAGCCATTGATACTTTTAAGGGTCAGCCTTCTTATGCCCAAAAAGAAGGGGTTAAGGAACTTTTACAGCAAAAAATGAACCTAAAAACCCCTTTAGTGCAGATTTATGTGGATGATTATCGTCAAATGTCTCAACAGGGATCACCAAAAGGCTTACCAACCCCCAGTTTACAGCAAATTAAAGCAGTTGAAAGCATGGTTGTAGGAATTGGGGTAGAAAAAGAGGGATTACACTTACAAGCAGTGGCTAACTTGCCACCAGACCAACCGCAGTCTTTAATGAAACCGTTAGGCCAGAAAAGCCTATCTCAATTTCCCTCGGAAACCTTTTTGCTAATGCAAGGCCAAGGAATTAAGCAAGGATGGACAGAAATCGTTGCACAGGGACAAACTGACCCAGATATAGGTAATATTCTCGAAGAGATTCGTCAAGGCTTCCGTCAAGCCAATTTAGACGCAGATAAAGATGTCTTTGGTTGGATGGATGGAGAATTTAGTTTTGGTTTAGTTAATCTTTCTCAAGGGGGTGCTGCCAATTTAGGACTAGCCGGTATGATGGTTTTAGAAACCAGCGATCGCTCAACTGGGGAACAAAGCCTCCAAAAATTAGAGCAACTCACGAGAATGATGCCATTAATTGGGGTTAAGCAACGCAAAACCAAGGGAATTCAACTAACAGAATGGACGGTTCCCCAACAAGGGGTAGTGGTTTCTTATGGCTGGTTAAATCGACAAAATATGGTGTTAACGGTGGGAACATCCTATGAGTCTATTAAACAGCAATCTTCTCAAGGAAAGTTGGCTAAAAGTCCCCAATACAAAAGCCTAATTGCAGAGCTTCCTCAAAAACCATTAGGTACATTTTATCTGGATGTAGAGCAGTTAACAGACAAAATAAACCAACTTCCGGCTGTCCCTCCTACGAATGTTTCCCCTGAAGCACAGGCAATTTTAGAGACAATTAAGGGAATTGGTATGACTGCGACGCTCCCTGATGCAACCACCAGTCAAGCAGATATTATGATTACTTTGAAAAGTCAGCCTTAATGGTTCTTTTCATGCTTCAATTAAGCCATAGTAGGGTGGGTTTTCTTGACCCACCTTAACAATATGAGTTGAATTCCTCCTATTATTTCAGTATGGCTATATCTTGATTTCTTAAGATTTTATTTATAAATCCCTCCTCATCTCTCGCTACAGTAGAGAGAGGTTAATTTTTGAGGGACAAGGCGATGACAACTTCGAGTTATGCAGCAACAGAGAATTATGGGGATTTTGGCTTCTTTTCCCCCAAAGCAGATGACGATAGCAACATACTAGACCAATTTGGTTTTGTACCGGGGCTAAAAGAAGTATTGACGACGCGACAGGTTCATGGGTTGGAACACGCTACGGTTTGGGTTCTCAGCGAAATCGCCCGCCGCAATAATGAAACAGAGAATGCACCTGATAACGAAAATTTAGGGGGATTATCCACTGAAAGAGGCTTCTATCTCTATGGTTCAGTCAATCGCAGAGATTTGCATCGGGCGGTTCGTGAAGCTTTGCTACGTCTGCAACAAGGCGAATGGAAGTTAGCCGTTCATCCCCGTTGTGGGACTAATTTATCGGTTTCCTTAGCTTTAACGGCAGGATTAGCCCTTGGAGTCAACTTTTTCCTGCCAAAAGACCCAATCGGTCAATTATTTGGCTTAGGGGTTGCTGCAACCGTAGCCACCCAAGTTGCCCCAGATTTAGGTCAATCTGTACAAAAATATGTGACAACGGCGATTCCTTTTAATTTAGAAGTGGTAGAAATCAGTGAAACCCAAGATTTTTGGGGACGGCCGGCTTATTTTGTCGAGGTGAGATGGTGTTAAGGGAACAGTTAATAGTCGGGAATTGTTGATGGAAAGGGACTTTGTCGGTTTCCCATTGTCCTAACTAACCCTTTCTAAGAAAGTTTCTAAGATTTTCTGAGAAAATATATTAGGGGTACGAAATAGGGGGTTTGACATCAGAGATCCTTGAAACCCAGTCACCGCAAAATTTTTGACTTTTGCATGAGTGACGCTTTGCGTAGTACTATATGTCTATCCCCAAAACTCATCGAGGTTAAGTTTTTCTATTTCTTGTTGAACATCTTGAAAGTAGCCACTTTGTGTCAGTTGTTCGACTTCTTCTTGGCGTTTGTTTTCATCAATTTCTATCTGTAACTCTTCTAACTGTCTTTTTAATTTTTCCTCTCGATATTTTCGCTTAGTAATATCTCTAACTATGCCCTCATAATATAAAACGATACCTTGATTGTCCTTAACAACACGAGCATCAATTTCAGTCCAAATAATACTGCCATCTTTGCAATAACAACGATATTCAAAGTTTCTGATTTTATCCTGTTTTTCTAGTAAATTTTTGAATTCAATGCGTTTTTCTAAATCAACATAAAGCTGCTGAGAGATATTAGTTATACTCTCTATCATCTCTTCAGGAGATTCATAACCATAAATCGCTGCTAATGCCAAATTAACCCGCAAAAATCTTCCATTAGGTGAAGATTGAAAAATTCCCTCTACCGAATTTTCAAAGATGCTGCGATAGCTTTCTTCTGCAATGCGTAATTCATCGTTTTTGCGTTCAAGGGTGGTAAAAGAGTCTTTTAGTTGCTTAATCATAGAGTTAAAAGACTTAGCAAGGGTATCAATTTCAATAATAAAGCTGGGTTGAATTTGTTGATTTAGATCCCTTTGAGCAATATGATCAGATGCTTGCGACACTCGCCAAATGGGTTGAGAAATCCATCGAGTCATCAACATTCCTATCAAAACGGCTATTCCTAATCCCCCTATACATAAAGCGATCGCATTTCGCCGACTGGTATGAATTTTGCTCATAAAATCCGCTTCAGGAATGGTTAAAACCACCAACCAATCGAGATTATCATCCCGAAAGGGAACAACTTGAACATATTGCCGTTTTCCATTCAGTTTAAAGTCTAATTGTAGAGATGACTGAATCTCATTCAGGTTTTTAAAATGAGTATTCAGATACTCTGCTGTGCCTTTAATGGTGGGATTAGAACTTTCAGTTGCTAACAGTCGTTGAGAGGTATTTCCCCTCTTTTCAATGAGCGGTTCTGATGAAGACTTTGCTACTAATTTTCCTGTTCTTTCTATAATAAAAGCTGTTCCTGTTTGACCAATTTCTAAATTTTTGAGGAAATGATTCGCTTCTTCTGGTAAAAAAAAGTCTGTTGCACAAACCCCTATTAAAGAATTATCCTCTCTATTATAAACAGGAATACTGGCTGTCACAGTAGGATTAAGGGTCGAAAAACTCAGATAAATTTCACTCCAAACACTTGAATTAGCTTGTTTAGCTGCTCTATACCAAGGCCGTACACGGGGATCATAAGGTTTATTGAGTGTACCAACTTTGGTTTGAATATTTCCCCTTTGATCAACACTAAAATCTTGACGAAGAAAATTAGTCTCCGCATTACTATAAACCAATAGTACCTCAGAGCGATCATTATCAGAAAGTCGGCCAACGCCTAAAAATCCCCCCTGTTCATCACTACAATAAACATAGCTAAGGGTTTGATAAATTTGCATTTGTTGCCACAATAAATGGTATCCTTCAAGTTGATTAATTTCGATATCTCCATAGGCAAATGCAGTGGCATTGAGACGATTAATCCGTTTAGGAACAGTGGTATAAGAGTCTAACTTTTGAATAATTCGATTGGTTAATTCTGTGCGTAATCCTGTTGCCACCTCTTGCACTGATTGTTCACCACTCCGATAAATAACCAACCCTACTAATCCAACTGCTGCCAAAATTTGCACAACAAAAGGAATCATTAAGGTGGTGCGAATCCGAAATTTTCTAAGCATAAATTTCCTTTTATCAATGTGCATAAATCAGGCATTTACCAATCGTTCAAATCATCACTCCCTGAAATATATTCCTCTAAATTGCGATCGCTTTTAGCGGCATTAAATAAATGTAATCCAAAATCCTTGGATAAATCTTCACACACTTTAATCCCACGCACACTATTTCCTTTGACATCTAAAGGAGGAGAAAATGTACCAATTCCTAAACGATTGGGGACAACTGCTGTAATTCCACCACCAACACCACTTTTAGCGGGCATTCCTACTCGATACGTCCACTCTCCTGACCCATCGTACATTCCGCAAGTTAACATAACGCTCACGACATCTTGGACATAATGTTGATCAAGTGCGGTTTCTTGGGTAACAGGATTCACGCCTCCATTGGCTAAAGTAGCTGATAACATGGCAAGATCACGGGCATTAACCATAATAGAACATTGCTGAAAATAAAGGTCTAAAGTTTCATCTATTTTGTCACTCACCATGCCAAAATTACGCATTAAATAAGCCATTGCACGGTTACGATAACCCGTGTTTTTCTCAGACAAAAAGACAGGCATATTAACATCATGATCTCTGCCTGTATATCGCTTAAACATATCTAAAACTCGTTTGAGGCGTTCTGTGCTATCTTGACCTTTAATTAAATCGGCTGTTGCAATTGCACCTGCATTAACCATTGGATTATAAGGCCGATTGGTTTCTTCATCTAAAACGATGGCATTAAAGGCTTCTCCTGTGGGTTCAACACTCACTTTACTGTTAACATAATCTCGTCCGTGATCTTCAAGGGCAAGACCAAACATAAAGGCTTTAGAAATTGATTGAATGGTAAAGAGACGCGATGACCCATTGCCGCCACCGTTGCTGCTAGATTAGCAGTAAAGTTAGATTTGCCTGTTCCTCCTCGATAGGAATGCACAGAGATAACTTTTGGCATAATTATGGTATTGATTTAAGCAGTTTGTCTATCTTATCCTACAGTCAATTGATTATCACTCCCTTATGGATAATCCTCAATTCCTCTTAACCCAAAAAAGAAAAAAAAGCTTGATAGATGGTTATTCCTTCTATTCGGAGCAATTATTCTAGGAATTGGGTCGTTTAGCATTTATCACCGCTATTCTTCTGTTCCTTCACAAGAAGAAGAGATCCGAGTCAGTGGACGTATCGAAAGTGACGAAACCCAAATCGGGACAAAAATAGGTGGCAGAGTAGAATGGGTTGGGGTGAAAGAAGGCGAATCAGTCACACGAAATCAGTTATTAGTTCGTTTGGATAATCAAGAAATTCAGGCGCAGTTAGGAGGGGCGATCGCTAGTTTAAACTTTGCCCAACAACAGGAATTACAAGCTCGTTTGCAAATTGATGCTGTTGAAAGTCAAATTGAAGAAATTAACCTTAATCTTCAACAATCTCAAGTAGATGCTCAAAGTCAAGTGGCACAAGCTCAATCCTCAGTTGCGGTGAATATGGCTCAACTCAATGAATCCCAAGCTCAGTTAGAACGATCACAAGCTGAGTTAAAATTAGCCGAAATTAATCGAGATCGCTTTGCTTATCTAATAGAAGAAGGGGCAGTGACTCAAGAACAATTTGAGCAAGCACAAACCAATCTAGAAACCGCACAAGCAACGGTAAAAGCCCATCAAGCCTCCGTTAAATCCTTTCAAAAATTAGTTGAAGTCGCACAAGGCCAGTTAATCCAAGCTCAAACCACTACCCTTAACCCCAAAATTCGCAAGGCTCAACTGAGCCGACTTAAAACTCAGTTAGCCCAAGCTCACTTACAGTTAATCGCTGTACAAGCAGAAGTTACCAATGCTCAGATGTTTCAGCAAGAAATTCAAAGCAGAATTAAGGATTTAAACATTATTAGTCCCATTGATGGGTTGGTAATCAATCGTTTAGTGGAACCGGGGGAAGTGGTGAGTGTGGGAACATCCCTATTAACCGTGATTAATCCTAATAACATCTATTTGCGGGGATATATACCAGAAAAAGAAATCGGTAAAATTAAAATTGGACAAAAAGCGCAAATATTTCTTGATTCAGCCCCAGAAACGCCATTAAGTGCCACTGTCACCACCATTGACCCCCAAGCCTCTTTTACCCCAGAAAATGTCTATTTCCCCGAAGATCGAGTGAAGCAAGTATTTGGACTAAAAATCACCCTTGATCAACCCCAAGGATTCGCTAAACCGGGCTTACCCGCCGATGCTAAAATTCTGCCTGAATCAAAGGAATGACACAACATAACCCGATTATCGAAGTTAAAGGTTTACAGGTGCTATATGGGACCAAAGCAGCCCTACAGGGCATCGATTTTACCGTTGATGAGGGAGAAATTTTCGGGTTAATTGGCACAAATGGAGCAGGGAAAACCTCAACGATGAAAGCCTTGGCCGGGGTGCAGCGTGTTACCTCTGGAACAGTGCGAGTGATGGGACATTCTCCTGCTCAAATGCGCTCTGCGCTCGGATATTTAACCCAACAGTTTTCTTTGTACAATGACTTAAGCATTACAGAAAATCTAGAATATTATGCAAAAATTCGTCATCTTCCTGATGAAATCTTTCAATCTCGCCAAAAAAAGTATTTAGAATGGTTAGGACTCACCCCATTTGTCAATCGTTTAGGCCGACAACTTTCTGGGGGAATGAAACAAAAATTAGCCCTCTGTTGTGCTTTGATTACTCATCCGAAAATTTTGTTATTGGATGAAGTCTCGACTGGAATTGATGGGGTTTTCCGTCGTGAAATATGGAGCTTTTTAGCTAAAATTGCCCATCAAGGAATAACGATTGTAGTTGCAACTCATTATTTAGACGAAGCAGAAAGATGCGATCGCATTGCTTTGATTCACGAAGGAACTATTACTCAAATGGGATCGCCTCAAGATTTACGAACCCAACTGAAATGGCAGGGATTTGAAGTGATTCCCCCTGAGCATCAAGGTTTATCGGGATTAACCTTTAGTGCGGTTGAACAGGTGCTGCAAAAGGCTATCCAAGAGAAAAATACCCCTTTTATTGACTTAAAAGTATTAGGCGATCGCTTTCTTATTTTTTTAGCATCCAATATCCCTTCCCCTAAAGAAAAAATTCAACGGCTTCTACAGACTCATCAGTTATCCGATGTTCAAATTAAAGCAGTTAATCCAACCTTAGAGTCAGTCATGGCTTACCATCTTAAAAAAAAGTCCCTTTCACCTTACCCTACAGTATCAACAGCCCGTAATCTCTTTTTTGAATCTCCATCCCCCTCAAAACAAGATTTTCCTTCGTTGCTTCACGTTCATCAAGTGAGTAAAACCTACGGGCAATTTCAGGCATTACATCCCCTTAGTTTTATCCTTCATCGGGGGGAAATCTGGGGGTTATTGGGGGCGAATGGTGCAGGAAAAACAACACTAATGAAGTTATTATGTGGTCTTTTACAACCGAGTAGGGGCAAAATTGGCTTTACTGATCAATATCTATTGCCATCCTCTCCTATTGTTAAGCAACGAATTGGTTACATGAGCCAAAAATTTACCCTTTATCCTGATTTAACGGTCAAAGAAAATTTAAACTTTTTTGGACGGGCTTATCGAGTCCCTCGTCAACAACGTAGGGAACGAATTGCATGGATACTTGAGACGTTTAATTTAACCGCTTCTTTCAATCAACGGGTGGGAACATTATCTGGAGGAAATCAGCAACGCATCGCCTTTGGTGCGGCTATTCTTCATCAACCTGATATCTTATTTTTAGATGAACCAACAACAGGAATGGATATTTTAATCAAACGGCAATTCTGGCAGATTCTACAACAGTTTGCCCGTCAAGGAACGGCTATTATTGTAACAACCCATTCGATGGAAGAAGCTGAATATTGTACCAATTTGCTCTTAATGCGCTCAGGAAAGTTAATTATTCAAGGATCACCTACAGAGATTAAAATTAAACAGAAGGAAACCTTAGTGGAAATTATCTCTTCTTTCCCCAAAGATACTTTATACCACTTAGAACAACAATTTGAACCGTGGCGGCTGATTTTTATGGGCGATCGCATCTATATGATCCTAGATCAGTCTTTAACCCTATCCCAACTTGAGAATTATTTAGCTTCTATTACTATAGAACCCTATCAATTGTCTCCCATTCCTTTTTCCTTAGAAGCTGCTTTTTTAAATCTAGCTAAACCTGAATCTATAGCCCTACGGGCAAGGCAAAAGTCAAAAGTCAAAAGGCAAAAGTAAGCTGCATAAGAGTTTTAGAGATTACGAATGTCCTAACCGTATTTTATTAAGAGGTTGTAAGTCCTTATTGCATCGCTTTTCTCAAAATATGATAAGATATTGAGGGTCAATAAGTAATAATTAAGTTAATTTTGTTAAACAGAGCCATCATGATTATTAGAGTGGTTCTAGAGTGGGACGAAGAGGTAAAAGCTTTTTCAGCAACTTGTCCAGAATTAAATTATATTTCTTCTTGCGGAGATACAAAGGATGATGTGATCGCTAATCTCAAGGAAGCGATTCAATTGCTTTTAGAACCTATTCCTGAGCATTTAGTTAATACTGAACAAAAGTTTGATACGATTGAAGTTGTTATTTAAAATACCTGTAAATTCGGTGATTCTGACAATTACTTCATTGTCCTTAATTTTAAATCTTTGATAAAGGTAAAATTTTTTAAGTTTCATGTACATAAGGAAATATCGTAAACTAAGGCTGTTGAAGCAATCAGCGCATCGGGAATACTCAGTTTGTGACTAAGAGAATAGGATTCCATTAATTCAATAAATTTAGCAGATATGGTGGCATCTATGGGTAAAATATTCAATAGTTGTAGGTGTTTTTTAATTGTGTTAAGTTCATTTTTATTAAACGCACCATAATATAACTCTGCTTGAGTAATGACACTAATAGCTAGGCGATTAAGTCCAATTTGACGAAGTTCACTACACACTTGAGAATTATTTTTATAGAACTCAATGAGGATGTTGGTATCGCAAAGAATCATTTTTCTTGTTCTTTCCATGCTGTTTGACGAATCGTATCAATACTAAGATTTTCTCTATTTTCCCACAATCCTGCTAAGGCAAAAAAATCTTCTTCTGTTTCCGATGTTATCGGTTGATCTTCGGTAATTTTTACGGCTTCAACAAAATCTAAGGAAGCGAGAATTTTAGATAACATCTCTGCTTTTTCTGTATCGGTAATCTGGATGACTAATTGTTTCATAATTCATGGAATACAAATTTTATCGTCTTAACCATATCATATCTGATGTTAATATAACCTAATCTATCATCAAACTAATCATAGTTTAGACATTCTTTTTAATCTCTTGTGTCGGTTTATGGATAATGGATGATGCGTCGGGGACGCATCCTACTGACTTAATTATCATCAAAGTAATCACAGTCTATCACTTAATTAAATTAATCATAGTTTAGATGTTTCTTTCTTTTCTTCCCAGATATTCGGTGAAAAGTTTTCTATTTTTCGGGAAGCATTAAGAATCTCAACTCCCACAACATTACCGTCTTGATCATAATCTAAAATAACTCCTGCACTAATTGACTCGCTTTCTTCTATTTCAACATCACACCAGTTAATGCTTAATACATCAACCTCTGCATCATACTTAAGTTTCATGGTTTTACCTCCGATATTTACGAATTTTGCTAGTTCGATATACAGTAACAATAGTTTGAGGATGGGTTAAGTCATTTACATAAACTCTCAATAAATAAGGTTGATTGTTGACTGTAAATGTACCTTGATAAACTTTAAGTCCATCTTCTTCTAATATTTGTTCAGGGTGATTAAGAATCAGTTGTAGAATTTGTAAGGGAATCTTCCGCTTTGTTATTTCATCTTGTGCGTGTTGACTTAAAACAAAGTTCACAACTTTTTGCGGTTAGTGGCTTAAGTTAGTTATT
>JBFRWB010000228.1:0-3986 GCA_051439375.1 Microcystaceae cyanobacterium | reverse complement strand
TCGCTTTCTCATATTCATAATATCCCTTGGGATTACTTTCGTCTGCTTCTCTGACTCCATCTGTCATCACAGGTATTCCTGCTGCTGCTAACATTTGCATCATCATGGAAGTTCCCGAACGAGGCAGTCCGGAGACGATAATAACAGTATCTTCTATGGGAACGTCTAATTTAGGTTTATCTGCTGTATTAATCTCAATAACCCAATCAGATACAGATTCAGTATTTTGATTAAGATCAACTTTTCCTGCTTTAAAGTCTTTGATACGTTGTTGCGCTTCTCTTGCTAGGTTACGATGTTTAGCTGCAAGTTCAGGACTATCATAATTTTTAGCGTAAATGGTTGCTAAATAACGATGTGCTACAGGAAACACTGGATTTTGAGCAATAGCTGTTTCTAACGCCGTATATGCCTCCCCAATTTTACCACAGCGATATAACGCTACCCCACAGAGATAATGAGCAGTGGGATTATGGTAAATTAAGCCTAAAGATGCCATAATTTCCCCTAATGCGTCTTCGTTGCGGTTAGCCTTGAGATAGGTTTGTCCTAAACCTAAATGGGCTTCTGCATTAACTGGATCTAAGTTTAACACTTCGTTGTAGTAAATTTCCGCTTTTGACCAATCCCGTTTTATGCGGTAAATTTCAGCAATATTTTGGTATAAGTCGGGTAAATTATGGGTTTGTGCTGTTTCTTTGGCTTTTAAATAAGCAGAAATCGCTTCATCGTATTTTTTCTCAGCTTTCAGTAATTTTCCTTGTAAAAATGCCATACTTGCAGGGTTAACACTCGCTTTACCCCGTAGTCTTCTCATCTGACGCTGCTTATTATCAGGAATCTCTTCCGGCTTTTTATCTTTATATTCTTCTAAAATCTGTTTTAATTCTTCTTGAGCTTCTTTCATCGTGGTTTCTTTATTTTTAACGATGCGCTCCCAGGTTTCTCTTGCTTTTTCTATCTGTTCTAAAGATAAAAAGCTGTTAAATAATTTGACCCCAAAACGAGGTTCATCTAAGTTTGCGTCCCACAATTCCTCTAAAATAGGAATAGCTTCTGTATAACGATTTGCCCCTAAATAAGCCCTTGCTAAGTTATAGCGCAATTCTTTGATAGTATTCTGTACCTGCTTCTCTTTATCTGCGTCTAACTCCTCAATATAGCCTAATTCTACTAACTGTTGTACCGCCTCTTGAGAATTTACTGCATCCATGCGTAGGTTGGGAGGGTGCATTCCGGCTTCACCCTCGATTTTGTCCCAACTTTGCACATACTCAACCGTGGGAGTCTCTTTCCAGGCAGTAACTAGGGGTTTCCCGTCCATATCTTGACCCACGGGTAAATCGTATAAACTGAGGATAGTCGGGGTAATATCCAGTAAAGTTGCGCCAAAAATGACATCATTTTGCTTAATATTCGGTCCACGCATGGCTACCATACCAAATGGTCGATGTTCCTCTGCCGGGCCGGCCCCCTCGTTGGGTAAAAACTGGGGACGTAGGCGATCGGGATGGAAACCATGATCGGAACAGATAATGATAGTGGTATCCTCATCCGCTAAGTCCATATATGCACCCAACATCATGTCATGGAAACGATACCCGGACTCGACTACATTACTATACAACTCAAAATCGCGATCGCTAATCCAAGGGGACTTAGGAGGATGATATTTCATGAAACCGTGGCCAAAATGGTCGATTGCGTCGAAATATACCGCCATAAAGTCCCAGGGTTCCAACTGCATTAACCCAGTAGCGACAGCATGGATAGTGGAACATTCTGCTAGAATTTTAGCGACACTGTAGAGACGTTTATCTTTTTCTTGGTCAACTTCGGCAGCTTTCGGCACAAAAGGCAATAATTGTGCTGCTTCAAGTTCTTGGGGATGAATACGTAGGTCTGATAAAGGATCTCTCAGTCTAGCTGGTTGTACGTCTCCCGGACGCAAGATCCAAGGTTTGCCTAAGTCTCCATGAGGATCTTTGAAATGATCCGATACCATCACCCCGTTAATGGGTTCCACGGGATAGGAAGGCCACCAACCCACCACATTACTTTTATAACCTTCTTGGTTTAAGATATTCCAAATCGCTTTAGTGGTACGGCCTAAATTTGTAATGGGACGCACTCCGCCGGTGTTGGTATCCGGTTCCACAAAGCCATGTATCCCGTGTTTATAGGCCCGTTTACCTGTGGCAATGGAGGTCCATAACATGGGGGACAATACGGGGTAAAGGGTGGCTAAGTTGCCCATTACACCCTCTTCGAGAAACTTTTTCATATTGGGCATTTTGCCCGCATCCACCAAGGGGGTGATTACTTTCCAGTCTGCTGCATCCCAACCGATTAAAAGAACTTTATTTTTTGTGGTTTTTGTCATGGTTTTAAAGGGTAATTGTAAATTAAATAAGGTTTACATCATAATTATTAAACATTTTATCAATTGTCAGAATAGGAATATTTTCTACTTGAGATTGAGCAATTAATATTCTGTCAAAAGGATCTTTATGATGCAAGGGTAATTGAGAGGCTTTGATAACATGATTAATATTGATATCTAATAAATACATTCCCCAAATATCTACCCTAGTCATTATAAAAGTTTCAAGAGATTCTGGTAAAGTTAATTTGCCAATTTTCACCTTGATCCCTATTTCCCAAACACTAGCAATGGAAAGATAGAGAGCATTTTCTCGTGCAGTAATGATATTTTTTGCTGATAATTCTAGTTTTTCTGGTTTAACTAAAGCCCATAACCAAACATGAGTATCCAATAAAATTTTCATTAATTTTACTATCCTTCAAAACTACTAAGAATTTCATCAGGAAGGGGAGCATCAAAATCATCAGGAATTGTAAACTTCCCCCTATCTATACCTAAGATACGGGGTTCTTGAGAAGTTGCATAAGAAACAATTTTCCCCAGAGGTACACCGTTATGACAAAGAATCATTTCTTCTCCTTTTTTAAGCTTAGCCATTACTTCCTCCCAATTAACTTTTTGGGGTTCTTGCCAATCAATCATTTCCCCATTTTCAGCTTGAGATTCAGCAATTTCTAACAACTGGATAATGTTGGGTATTTCTCTAATTTCTTGGGTAGCGTCTTCGCTTTCTTGTTCTGATAAATAAGTAGTTACTTCAAGAATTGCTTGTATTTTTTGGGGTGAAAGGTTTGATAGTTGACTATTAATTTGTTGTTTAATTTCCTCAATGGAAGATGGAGAAATTTCTTGGTTTTTGGTTGTTTTAGTCATAATCATTAGGAGTTATTCTGTATTGTTAAGAATCAGGCGTTTAAATGCTCGTAAAGATTTAGGAGTCCAACCGATTTCTCTCAACTATCTAACTCTGCTAAAAAATCATCAACGGAACCGAATTGAACATTGCCAGTTTGATATTCTTGACGTACCTCTGCAATTTCTTCAGCAATTTTTTGTCGTTGACGTTGTTTTAAGCGGTTGTTTAATGTATCTACTAAAACAGTTTGATCTTCTAAAGATAAAGCTTCTACAGCTTCGAGTGCTTTTTGAAATAGAGAAGTTTTTAAATTAGAATTCATAGGCATTAATTTTGATCAGGTTTGCTTAACTATTTTAAAAGAAGTTTATACCCGTAGGGACAGAATTAACCTCATTGACTGTCACAATAACATGATTTGCTTATTTTAGTAAACTTACCAAGATTTTATCTAATGTTTGGGTGCAGGGGAACTGTAATGGTTCTACCGTCCACTAAATCTACACTTAAACTATCTTCTGTAAATCTAACGGTTTTGACTCGTTCATTTTTGTTGTGCATACTGATTAACCAATACACTAATTATTTCTTGATAAGATGTTTGTTTTTTTTGGGCCTCTGCTTGAAAAAAGCTAATGGTTTCCTCGTTTAATTCTAAGGTAACTTTAACTTTATTTTTCCTGGGAATTAGTTGGTCAGGAGAAGGTAAAAAGTCTTTAACTACTTTCCCTAATTCCATCGGTT
>JBFRWB010000227.1:0-2797 GCA_051439375.1 Microcystaceae cyanobacterium | reverse complement strand
AAGAATTTATCTTTATCTTGATTTGATGCCATAATAGGCTATTGCCTCAAAGATAGTTTCAACGGGATTAATAATTTCAGAGAAAGATTAAATAAGCTGACATCTAGATTTAGTGGATTGTTTCAGTGAATGGAGTGCAAGCATTTTGCTGGCTATTTTTGCAGCGATCGCACGACACATTTCAAAAATGATAACACCGAACTCAGGGATTCACCATCGGGTCAGTCAACTAGAAACTTATCCCAAGCTATTATATATCGACAAAAGTTTTCGCTTAAGACTATCAATATCTAACTGAAGTTGGGTGTTGCAGAAGTAGAGAGAATATTCGGTGTTTCAGAGAATTACACAAAATTTTTAAGTTTGTTATCTTATTTAATCAGTGAACTAACCAAAATACTGACATAGAATAAAGCAAGATGGCTACTTTTAGCTATTAATTCCGATTTATTAGGAGGAGACTAAACATGAACGCATCAGAAAAAGCCCAAGGTGTAGAAATCGCTACAAAAATTGCATCCACGGTTCATCTATTTAAAACCCATTTTCCTGATGCTAAAGCCGATCTTAAACCCTGGCATAACGATCCTGATACCCTGGAATTAGTTGATCCTAACTCCATTGATATTGGCTTTCATTTACCGGGATGGAGTCCTCGCTTTCAAAGTCGTAGTATGTTAGTACAGATTAGGTTTCATAAAGATCCTGTGGATAAAACCCAAAGATTGATCGGGTTAGATATAGCTGGATTTAATCATCAGGGGCAAGCTTGGCGGATGTCAACTGTAGAAAATTGGCAATTAGAGGGTGATTATCAACCAGCTAAGGATATTGCAGAGAGATTTAGGTGTTTTTGTCGTCAAGTGTTTGAAGTCTTTAATCAAAATAAGAATCGCTAATCATTGACGCAACTTTCGGGTGGGTAAATACTTTTTGATTTCCTGTGTTGCCTACCCGACAATCAATAATAAGTTGCTGATATTTTTATCAATTAATTATCCAAAGTCTCTCACACTCAAATCTTCTTTGTTTGGAAGCATTCAGCCCTCAGCTTTCAGCTTTCAGCATTCGTTTTATCCTAGAAGAATCTCTAAAGTCTCTCAAGATCAAATATTCATTCTGAACGCTAGTTTTTAGCTGATGGCTGACTGCTGATAGCTGAATACTTACCCTTATACTCAGACTTAATTCTCACAACTGATAACTGATTGCTATATTTACCATCAGCTAATTAAGCTTCTTTTTCTAACAATAAAGTGACCGGACCATCATTATTAATACTCACATCCATCATCGCCCCAAATCTTCCAGTTTCTATTTTTAAACCACTCTTTTTAAGCTCATCAACGAATAAATTGTACAATTTTTCTGCTTCGCTGGGAGGGGCAGAATTACTAAAAGAAGGACGACGACCTTTCCGACAATCCCCATATAACGTAAACTGACTAATAACTAATAATTCACCTTGAATGTCTTGCACCGATTTTGTCCATTTTCCCTCTTCATTTTGCTCGCTAAATAATCGTAATTCTAAACATTTACGCACCATCCAATTAATTTCATTCACTCTATCATTAGTAGCAATTCCTACTAACAAATTTAATCCTTTTCCGATCTTTCCCACAACCTCCCCATTAACCGTTACTTGAGACTCAGTTACTCGTTGAATAATCACACGCATAGGCAATTTATTATTAATTTAATTCAATCTTTAATTAATTATAGCAATCAGGCTTCAGTTGTGAGAAAATCAGCTTTCTGGTTTTAACACTTCGACTCCGCTCAGTGTTAAACCCCTACAAGGAGGCATTCCTAGGGACATAATACTATTATATCCTGATATATTCTCCTTTCTCACATATCATTACTGATTGCTATATCTTACCAATGGTATTAAGAAAAACCCCAGTCATGATAGGCTAAAGAAAAGCAATTAATTGTACTAAATATTACTTTTTTACAAAAATTTACCCTCATCTCCACTATGTCTCCCGTTATTTGAATCAGTATGGCCACCAACAATGATAAAAGTAATCGTGTCTTTTTATATGAAGTAGTAATTAACCCCAAGATGGGTAAATTTACTCGTGTTAATGGTTTATTTCAACGTAGGGGAAAATTGTACATAAAAGTCTCTTATGAACGGATGAACCAAGAAATGCAGAGAATCAGCCGTTTAGGGGGGAAAATTGTCAATATTTTCCCACTTAATAGCGCAAATAACGGCTCTACCCCAGAAAAAGACCCTTTACCTTGGTGGGTAGAAATTACCACAACCCGTCCCCATTGTATCTATTATTTTGGTCCATTTGACAACTTTGCCGAAGCCTACGGACATCACCACGGTTATGTAGAAGACTTACAAGAAGAAGGGGCGCAAGGGATTATCATAAGGGTAGAACAATGCCAACCCTTAGTATTGACCCAAGAATTAGAAGAAGAAACTTCAAGGATATTTAATGATTAAGAGTACCGAAGCAATGGATGCAGTCAAATTTTTTCAAAATAGTTCAGGAAAATGGCGATCGCAACGCACTACCCATCATTTAGCCTTCCGAAGGGCTGAAATTGGCAACTCTGAGATTTATGTTGAAGCATTAGACTCTGATAACCCCAAAATCGTCGAAATTTGCCAAATGCACGAGGTTGACCCCAGTTTAGCCGTTGGTGGTGCCTTTGTCTGTTGGGATGGTTCCATGGCCTGGGACAAAAACGTCGAAAACCTTACTGGAATCACCATTTTTGCCCTCGTTCCCCAAGAAAATAACCCCAGAGAAGGGATTTTATTAAGAGAGAG
>JBFRWB010000226.1:0-3112 GCA_051439375.1 Microcystaceae cyanobacterium | reverse complement strand
GTTTGCCATTACCATCGGCTTGGAAATCGTGATTAGACAAATTGTAAATCTGCTCTGAAGATAATCGGCTAATTATATCTTCGGCAAATTTTATTAAATCGACTGAATCTTTCTGACCATTATGGTTAGAGGAGTTGAGGCTAATAGATTTGTTGAAATTATCGTTCCATTCGGGCTGAGAAGTTGATACCATAAGAATATAAGAATATATGTATGGTTGATTCTGGTGCTGTCAACACCATTGAAAGAATTATACCAAAAAAAGCAGACGGGGACTGCTTATTTTCAATCCCCGAATATTTTTTATATTTAGATGTACGGGATGTTCTTACGGGTATCCCGTTTGTTGGTTAAAAGTTACTTATTGAATATTTTAACGTTTAAGTTCTGGTCAAAGTCTAGTTACTTAGTAGCAAAATAAAGTAACATTTGGGAGTAAATTGGAGTTTTTCGGACACGATGAAGCTGGATAATAAGTACCAAAATAGTATTATAATGAAGCAATGATGACAATCAATAATCAATGAAACGCAAACGAATTAACAAAGAAGTTGAATATGCCGTAACCAGAATTGGCTACTGCGTCGGTGGCGATGTGGAAAAAGCCCGAATCATGGCACACAGGGCAGGAGGTTTGCGTAGTGATATTTGGAGTGCGATTCGTTTAGGGTCAAGCTGGGTCTAACTTGTGAACATTCATGGAGAGACACCTAGAATTCTATTCTAAACCAGCGTAACTCTAGCAAGGTATTTAATGAACCTTGACAACTCAATATTCCGTATAGGTGAAAATCCTATCCTTCAGGTGTTGAAGTGAAAGCATAACCCACAGGGAATTGAGGCGGTATCTCATACTCTGAAGCTGGGTTAAACGAATCCCTCTGCTGACAGCCGATGTTGGTAAGGATGCAAGCAATTAACTATGACTATGAAAAGAACCTTCACATGAACCATTGTAATCACTAGCCTGCCTAACGGCTTTTGGCAGGAAACGAAATATGTTTAAATCTAATGTGCCAGCAGTTTTCCAAAGCTGAACTGGAAACACTCACATAGGTCAGTGGATAGAAGGAGTCTAAGGTTAAGAAACGGATATTGGGAACGAAGTAACTCCGTCTTGGCTCTTAAAGACAGGTCGAATCTTTAAGTAGTAACCAGCGTAAGCCATTACGGGGAAGGATTGTGTAAGAAGCGAACGCCTTACCCTGAAATAACAGGGAATGCTCCTTATAGGGAGATGAGTAATGTCAAGGATATGCTGACGTACACACTTTGATAAACATAAATAAATGCGTAAATGTAAATTAAACTTTATGGATACTGTGAAAAATCAGAAATATGAATGGAAACATTGGAACCAAATCAACTGGAAAGTTGTTGAAGTTGCGGTGTACCGTTTACAGAAACGAATTTATAGAGCGAATCAACGTGGCGATATTAAAGCAGTTCACAAATTACAACGGTTATTAACAACTTCTTACTTTGGACGACTCTGGGCAACCAGAAGAGTAACCCAAGATAATCAAGGCTATAAGACAGCAGGTGTAGATGGTGTTAAATCACTCTCACAACCGCAACGCCTAGTAATGGCAAAGAACCTTAGATTAAATGGTAAAAGCAAACCGACAAGGAGAGTTTGGATACCCAAACCTAACTCAGAGCAAAGACCGCTTGGAATACCCACTATGGAAGACAGAGCAAAACAGGCTTTAGCCAAGTTAGCACTTGAGCCACAATGGGAATCCCATTTTGAAGAGAATAGTTATGGTTTTCGTCCAGCAATGTCATGTCATGACGCAATAGAAGCAATATTCAATACCATCAAACAACAACCCAAATATGTATTGGATGCGGATATAGCTAAATGTTTTGACAAAATTAACCATGATAAACTCCTTGCAAAACTCAAAACATATCCTACACTCAAGGAACAAGTTAAGGCTTGGCTTAAGAGTGGAGTTATAGACAAATTTTGGTCAACCACTGAAGAGGGGACACCTCAAGGTGGCGTAGTTTCACCATTATTAGCTAACATAGCCTTGCATGGTATGGAACTAGAAATCAAGAAATTTGCTAAAACATGGAAAGGTTGTAAGAGAGATAATCAGAAATCCATAGGTCTAATAAGATATGCGGATGACTTTGTTATTTTGCATAAAGACTTAAATGTGATTCTTCAATGCAAAGAAATTATTGAAAATTGGTTGATTGACATTGGATTAGAACTAAAACCAAGCAAAACTCGAATTTCTCATACTCTCAACGAATATAAAGGAAATGTGGGTTTTGATTTTCTTGGATTTACAGTGAGGCAATTTTCAGTAGGAAAACATCATAGCGGTAAAGGCACAAACAAGAAAATACTTGGATTTAAAACTATTATAAAGCCTTCAAAAGAAAAAATTAAAGCCCATATTGAGAAGTTAGGTAAAGTTATAGACAAACATAAAAGTAGTCCGCAAATAGCTCTTATTAATGAATTAAATCCGATAATAAGAGGATGGTCAAACTACTACCGTGCGGTTTGCAGTAAGAAAATATTTTCCTATTGTGACCATATACTTTACCAACAACTTAAAAGGTGGGCAGAACGAAGACACCCCAATAAAAACAAACATTGGGTTAAAAACAAATACTGGCACACAAGTGGTGACAGAAACTGGGTCTTCGCTTCTAAATCTAAAGGCAAGATTGATTTCGAGCTTTTAGAACATAAGAAGATTGACATTGAAAGACATATCAAAGTAAAAAGTGGAAGAAGTCTATTCGATGGCGAATTAATTTACTGGTCAACTAGAATGGGCAGACATCCAGAGATACCTTTGACAAAAGCAACATTGCTCAAACGTCAAAAAGGTAAATGTAATCATTGTGGACTTCACTTTAAAGATGGAGATGTATTAGAAGTTGACCATATCATTCCCAACTCTAAAGGCGGAAAGAATGAATATAAAAACTTTCAGTTGCTCCACCGTCACTGCCACGACAATAAAACTGTTACAGATGGAAGTCTAGAAAACATACCAACAGACAAAATCCCCTCGAAACAACTGCAAGAAATAGCAGAGCATCTTTATAAAGACAGGATAGAAGAAGGGGACGGGAAGCTATC
>JBFRWB010000225.1:0-59523 GCA_051439375.1 Microcystaceae cyanobacterium | reverse complement strand
TTGCTATCTGTAGAAGTTCTAGCTTTGATAGGATTAAGCCCCCAGAAACGGGCTAATTATCAACAAGGATTAACGGCTATATCCCAGATACAGTCTTGCTTTTAGCCATTCTTGTCCCCCCTTCAGGTGAACACGATAATTCTCATCTTGCAGAGAGTTCCAATGTCAAACACCCTAATCTGTAAAGCTATAGGGTAAAATAACATAGAAAATAAGTAAACTAAGACACATTTAAACCAATTTTAAGCCTCTTACGATAGAGTGGGAGAGGCTGATCACGCTATCACTGGTAACTGATTACTGAAATTACTATTCCCTCTAAGCTGTTTAGCATCTAAATTGGTATGTGAAGACTGCAAGGGAGTAGGGAGAGGGGAGTAGGGAGAGAGTTTGAGGATTTGTACTAAAATATCCAAGACCCAGTTTAAATGCGTCTTAGCTTAATAAAAAAAAGGAGATAACTGCCATTTTGTCTAATCAAAAACAACCCCATTTATTATCCTTTACTCTCGATAGCTGGACGGTTTTGGGAGGGAAAGTTTCTGTTACGTTAGTGGATGGCGTTGCAGTTTTAGTCGGGAGAAACGGGGCGGGAAAATCTGCAATCCTTGAAGGGTTTAAAGCAATTTCATCCTATATAACTTTTAGTTTAATGAAAAGTGGAGAAGTTAACGGTGACATTCTTCCAAGAATATTAGATATTGAAGTTTTAACACCAACTGAGCGTCACCTGAGATATAAATATGAACTCATATATTTATCGGATTTTAATGATAATCCAGATGACGACTTAGAAGAAAATCAAGTTTCCTTTAATGATTCTTGTCAATATCTGGATGGAAAAAAAGAAATTCTATGGCACACGGAGCAGGGAGTAACAACCTTAAATAAGAATGGTGATTCAATGGTTACTATTTTGGGAAATACTAGTCCTTTACAAGATTCTAAGCGGTTAAAAAATACACCCCTATCCCTAAAAGTACCTCAAGAAATGCAGTGGATTTACGAAGTTTTAAGAGGTGTTCGCTTGCTCGGAAAGATATCCATTCGTCAAAGTTATAGACCTAGAGAGTCGTCTTTATTACGAATCACTAAAAATGTTAGAAGTAATTTACCAACGCCAATAAATCTTATCGCTGATAAAATATTTAGTATGGAAACAGAAGACCTTGACGAACTCCAAATGATTTGTCAAAGAATTGGCTTAGGAGAAAAAATAAGTATTAAAAAATTTATTGCTAATAGAGAGTCTAGCGGCAGGGTTAACATTCCTAATGAATACATTGCAGAAGTTTTATTAGATGGGGTTAATATTGGCTTACTGTCTGATGGAACATTGAAAATTTTATCAATTCTTGTTGATCTTCTTTCCTATGTCCCTAGTAAAACAACAATCATCGAAGAACCAGAAACTCAAATTCATCCTGCAATGCTGGCCAGTTTACTCAATGAACTAGAATCTTATACTTATGGAGAAAATTTGATTCTTTCAACCCATTCTCCTCAAGTGGTATCATGGACTAGCCCAGACAAAATTAACTTAGTTTATCGACATGAAGGAAAAACAATGGTTCGGAAATTACAAGAAGGAGAAATTGAACAAGTTGTTCAGTATCTTTGTGAAGAAGGAAATTTAGGTGAATGGATTTATAGTGGAATGCTTGATGAAGATGAATAAGTATTTTGCTATTCTTGCTGAAGATCAAACGGACTGTAAAGCCGTTCAAATAATTGTCCGTCGCATCTTAGGAAAAGAGACAAAGATTCAACTATGGTCATCTAAAGGCTGTGCTAAGTTAAAGAGAAAGTTAGCAGCACAACTCAAATCATTATCTGCTAAAGGTTGCAATCTTTTTATTATTGTTCATGACTTAGATCGTAACCCACAAAATAATACTCTTAACAATGAAACAGAATTGCGACAATGCCTAGATATAGAAGCATCTAAAGTAAAGGGAATTAACAAACATATTTGTATCCCCATTGAAGAATTAGAAGCTTGGTTTTGGTCTGATCCAGAAGTGATAAAATATGTTGGGAAAGGAAAAGGTAAAGCTCATCCAAACCCTAGTCAAATTACCCAACCCAAAGAGCAATTAATTCGTATATCAAGAGGAGGTAATAGAAAGCCTTGTTATAGTACGAATGACAATGAAAAATTAGCTGAAAGACTAGATTTAGAACTTTGTTCTCGTCGTTGTCCTTCCTTGAGAAACCTTCTTAAATTTATCCAATCTTGAAATCAAGAAAATCAGTTAACTCTTACCCTACGCATTTGTGTTTTTGACATAAGAAATCCCTGAAACAACCATTAGAGATTTCTACTGATCACGCTATCACTGATCACTGATCACTGAAATAACCATACCTAACCTGAAAGCTTTTTGCTATTCTATGGAGAAAGTAATTGTTGAGTGACTACCTGTGACTACTATCCCCCCTGTTGACTTAGCCCGTCAGTACAAGCAAATTCGAGAGGAAACCGACTTAGCCGTATTAGACATACTCCACTCCGGCCGTTACATAGGCGGACAAGTGGTAAAAGACTTTGAAGAGCAATTAGCCAACTATACAGGCGTTAAAGAAGCAGTTGCTTGTAACTCTGGCACAGATGCCCTTTATTTAGCCCTAAGAGCGTTAAATATTGGAGAAGGGGATGAAGTCATTACCTCTCCGTTTACTTTCATCGCAACAGCAGAGACAATCACCCAAGTAGGTGCAACCCCGATTTTTATAGATATTGATTTAAAAACCTTTAATTTAGATCCCAATCAAATAGAAACCGCCATTACCCCCCGAACTAAAGCAATTATTCCCGTTCACCTCTTTGGTAAGCCCGTCAACCTTACCCAAGTTAAAGAAATTGCTGCTAAACACAATCTCTTTGTCATTGAAGACTGCGCTCAAGCAACCGGGGCTAAGTGGCAAAACGAAAGAGTCGGAAGTATCGGACATATTGGCTGTTTTAGCTTCTTTCCCACTAAAAACTTAGGAACGTGCGGAGATGGTGGCGCAATTACCACCAATGATGAAGCGATCGCAGCTAAAATCCGTATGATTAAAGAACATGGCAGTAAAGTCCGTTATCGTCATGATGTGGTGGGAATTAATAGCCGTTTAGATGCCATTCAAGCAGCCATTTTACAGGTTAAACTACGCTACTTAGACGAATGGAATGAGAGAAGAAAGCAGGTATCCCAAAACTATCAGCAGTTACTTGCCCCCTTGCCCAACCTTACCTTACCTCAAGGTATTACGGGAGGGGATCATGTTTGGAATCAATATACGATTTTAGTTAAAAACCAAGAAACAGGGGAACAGAGTACCAGAGATAAGCTTCGAGAGCAATTAGTAGAAAAAGAAATTATCTCCATGATTTATTATCCGATTCCCCTACACTTACAACCCGTTTATCAGGGGTTAGGCTATCAACAAGGAAGTCTCCCCAATGCTGAACAAGCCTGTAAAGAAGTGTTATCTTTACCCATGTTTCCTGATCTAACCTTTGAGGAACAACAACAGGTTGCTTATGCCCTAAAAGAATGTTTATGAATAGGTGTTAAATAAATCACTAAACACCAATATTTGAGCATTGGTTTGATTAACTAACTTAATTTGATTATGAATCCTTTAGTAACCTTATTCGAGCAGCCCAAAAATCGGAAACTAGCCATCATCGCTGCGTTAGTGTCGGCAATGTTACCCTTTCCGATTGCTGGATGTCATAAGTTTTATTTAGGGCAACCTGTCTGGGGCGTTATTTATCTATTATTGTGGAATACTCCGATTCCTCGTATTGCTTGCGCCATTGATGTAGTGTGGTATTTTATACAAGGAGAGATAGGATTTGAGCGTCAATTTAATGGGTTAGAGGGGGAAAATTATCAATCCTTAACAGAGGTGAATCCCCAACAAGTGAAAGCAATGGCTGATGCGGTACGGGAATTAGATAAACTGCGAGAAGACGGATTAATATCAGAGTATGAATTTGAACAAAAACGTCGCCAATTGTTAGAATAAACTATTCATCTTTCAAGCCCCTTGCCTCAGAAACAAGGTACTGATGAATGATCACAGATAACTGAAATGACCCCAATCCCCTTATGATAATTAGGTTAAACCTATATAGTTTTAAAGGGAGAAACAATGATGACAGGTTCAGTGGCCATCGTAACTGGGGCTTCACGGGGAATTGGGAAAGCGACAGCCTTAGCTTTAGCAGATGCAGGGGTTGATGTCGTGGTTAATTATGCCCGTTCCAGCGAAGCAGCCGAACAAGTTGTTACAGAAATTACCGAAAAAGGACAAACAGCGATCGCACTTCAAGCTGATGTATCTCAAGAAGAAGAAGCCAATAGCTTAATCAAAGAAACACTAGCAAAATTTGGCCGAATTGATATTCTAGTCAACAATGCTGGTATTACCCGCGATACGCTTCTAATGCGGATGAAATTAGACGATTGGCAAGGGGTAATTAACCTTAATCTCACAGGGGTTTTTCTTTGTACCAAAGCCGTCACCAAACCGATGTTAAAACAAAAATCGGGTCGTATCATTAATATTGCCTCAGTTTCAGGCTTAATGGGCAATCCGGGACAGGGAAATTATAGTGCAGCCAAAGCAGGGGTGATAGGCTTTACCAAAACCGTAGCGAAAGAATTAGCCAGTCGAGGGGTAACAGCCAATGTGGTTGCTCCCGGCTTTATTGCCACAGATATGACCAATGAGATTAAAAGTGACGATATTTTGCCCTTTATTCCCCTTAACCGCTTTGGTAAACCCGAAGAAGTCGCGGGAATGATACGCTTTTTGGCCACTGATTCTGCGGCTGCTTATATTACAGGACAAGTGTTTAATGTTGATGGAGGAATGGTAATGGCGTAATTGGGACAAAACCCTATTTTGGGTGAGATGAGGAGATAGGAAGATTGGGGAAACCTTCCCACTTCTGAACTCTTAATCTCCAAATACTGCTAATTGTTAACTGTTAACGTTTGTCCTGTTTCAGCCGATATTTCTGCTCTGGCCGCAACTTGCAGAGCATATAAACTTTCTTCTGGGGTAATGTAAAGCGGTGTTTTCTCAAAAAGATGATCAATCACCATTGTGGTATCCTTGGCGAATAAACCTCGTTTAATACCTAATTTAAAAGATTTTTCCCCATTATCACCAATTAATTTACCTTCATTACCCTTAAAACTTAAAATTCCCTTATCACCATAGATTTCAAACTCATTTTTTCCCTGTATAAAAATATCCCCTTTTCCATAGACAATTTCACCAATGATTCCATTCTCAAAGGTTAACCGCGCATTGGTTAAACAGGCACGAAAATAGTCAGTATTTTCCTGATCCCAATAGCGATTTTGGCAGTTAATGGTCGAAACCTTACCAAATAAATCAATAAAACGATTCACCCTTGATAAAGCAGAAACTAAGGGAAAGCCAAACTGGGTTTTCTGAAAGTTCCACCATTGAGGTGTCTCCCGTTTAGGGGTAAACGTCGTATATTTAGCGTAAAACACCGTCCCTAATTCAGATAAATAACGGCGTAGGGTTTGATGAAGTTCCCCTAAGATTTCTAAATGTTCAACGTGCAGTAATTTTTCTTTTTTTTGAGCTAAACGAAGGATTTCTTTCCCTTCTTCGACGGTTAAAGCCAAAGGGTACTCCACAATAACGTGCTTTTGCGCTTCTAAGGCCAAACGAGTCATGGGTGCATGATCACAGTTAATGGAACAAATAACCACTAAATCCACATTAGGATGAGTAACAAGGTCTTGCCATCTACTTAAGCTAGAAACCCCAAAGGTTTGACAAAACTTATCTACATTTTCAGGCGTATGACCAGAGACAAGGGTTAACTCTGTTCGAGGATCTGATTGTAAGGTTTCAGCACGACGTTGCGCTACATAACCCGTACCAATAATAGCAACCTTTAAAGGAGATATATTAGACATTAATTAATTTTAAAGTTTCAGAAAATTTAATGAAGAGCCTTGGTGATTAGGTCAGGCTCTAGGCTTTTTTCCACCTGATTTACCATTTTTAGGCGTAATCTTCGGAGGAATTGCTTGTTGTGCCAGAGAATTACCTTGAATTCGTTGACGACCATTGCGAACCTCGTGCATTACTTGCGTAAATTCGTGAAGAATTTCTCCGAGTCGATGTTCAAGGTGAGCCAGACGATGATCAACATATTCATCTGCACCTCTTTGCATTTCGTCAGATTCTGCCAATACTTGCTGACGATGCTGACTCATTTCTTGAATCGTTATTTTTCGCATCTGTTCGATTTCTTGTAAGGTCGTTTGTTGAATGGTTTCACATTCACTTTGCACTTGCTGACGAATGCTGGTTGCTTCAGCCTCAGCCTGTTGAATAATCCCCGTTTGATCTAAGATTTCAGCCGCCTGTTGTTGGGCAGAAGCTATCATTTCCTCGTAGTGGGTTTGGGCAGTTACCCGAATTTGTTGTTCTTCTCTGAGGATAGCAAGTGCTTTGTTAATGGCTTCGGGAATACTATCTTTAATCAACTCAATTTGGTCAAGAATTCTCTCTTCATCAATAATTGTCCATTTTGTTAAAGGAACCCGAAAACATTCAAGAATACTGTCTTCCAAATCTTCAATTCGTTGACGAAGATTTACCTCATCGTTGGGCGAGTCAATAGAAACAGGTGATGATGGTTGGGATGGATTAGTGAGGGAGGAGGAATGTTTACGTGCCATAGAATTCAGTACAAGTATTTTATCAAAATGGATTAAGTAAATATTACTTAAAATAAGAATTTTAACGGTAATAGCGTTTAATGTCTTGAACGACATTTTCAGGAACAAGGTGGGAAATGTCCCCCCCAAATTGAGCAATCTCTTTTACAATACTACTACTTAAAAAACTATATTCTTTTTGAGTGGCTAGGAAAACCGTTTCTAATTCCTTCCACAGAGTTTTATTAGTATGCGCCATCTGTAATTCCTTTTCAAAATCAGACAATACCCGCAATCCTCGGAGTAAAACCCCTGCTTGGTGAGATTTAGCATAATCAACTGTCAGTCCTAAAAAATGATCAACCTCAACGTTATCGAGATGTTGGGTACATAAGCGAATCTGTTCGACCCGTTTTTCCACCGTAAATAGGGGTTGCTTGTTAGGATTGCGTAAAATCGTGACAATCACCGTTTCAAACAGTTTACTCCCTCGCTCAATAATGTCAAGGTGTCCTAGGGTAATGGGGTCAAAACTACCGGGGTATAGGGCAATCACAAGCGTATCTTAATCTCCTAAAAGTCAATAAATCTTCTATGCTGAATAATATAAGGAATCCGTTGATTCTCTCAACATTTTTACCAGAGGAGTGTCTCACAATGATCTTGAGCAAATTTTTGATTTTTGTTAGTCTAGCCATAGTAATAGTCAAGTTTATCCTCTCTTTACTGGGTAAAAATGATATTTCTTGGCTGAATCAACTGGTAGCCGCTATTTTAGTGTTGTTTATTGGTTTTGAATTAGTCCAATTGGGTCAGTCTCTATGGACACAATTGAACTAAGAGATAGGAATAAACGGCAAAGCAGGGACTCACTACAATAACATAGATGCCCCTGCCGTCTGTTAACCTGACAATTAGGTTTAGTAAAGTTCTTCCTCTTGATGGGTAATAATGGTGCAATCAGAGGCGGGATAAGCTACACAGGTTAGTACAAATCCTGCTTCGATTTGATCATCATCTAGGAAAGACTGATCGGATTGATCGATCTTTCCAGATTCGATTTTACCCGCACAGGTAGAACAGGCACCTGCACGACAAGAGTAGGGAAGGTCAAGACCTTGTTCTTCAGCAACATCAAGGATGTACTCATCGTCAGGTACATCGATGGTGGTGTTTATGCCTTCAGCATCGTTTTTAAGAGTAACTTTATAAGTTGCCATAATTGCTCCTTAATCTCAAGTAAATGGACTTATGGGATTTGGGAAATATTCTGCACTACTGAGATTCAGTAAGATGTTATTCCCATTTCTGATACTAGGGGAAAAGCAACCCCTCTTTCATTGGCATTAGTAATGAGATTCTTAATTAAATATAAAATAAGTTTTACTTATAGGGTATGAGAAGAGAAATCGGCGCTTTGATTTCGGGGATATGAACCTTTAAACCCTAATTCTCTACTAATAATGGATTGATAAACGTTAACCTATCTTTAAGGTATAAAAAAATCAATGATTAGTATTATTTATCAGTTCATCTAAAATCAATGATAAATTAGTAACCAGTGAACAGTTATCAGTAAACTAAAAATTTATGCTGAGTAATTCATCATTCGATTTATGCTCGTTCTACACTTCCCCAGAAAACAGGTTCTACCCGAATCGCCATAATACTAGAAGGTCGTACCACCATGTACTCCCCCTGAATATTTTTGATAGGAACACTAATAAAATCCATTGAGTCTGCTTTGGGTACAACATCCATACTGTACCATTTTTGAAACTCCTGAATCGTATTAAAGCGGACTTCTTCTCTATGTCCACTAGATAAATAAAGAAATACAGCAAATTCGTCAGCTTTTCGTGGCATAGTCGTTTAGGGATAGGGGTTTACGTTGAGTTAGTACCTACCTCCTTAAGATACCACGAAACCTTTTGATTAATTGGTTGAGTTTATTGGCTCGGATAGTCATCCTAAACAATAACTTGGTAGCATGCAAAGAAGCTTTCTACGAACTGCTTGAAAACTAACGCGACTAACAGGACTCGAACCTGTAACCAACGACTTAGAAGGTCGCTGCTCTATCCAATTGAGCTATAGTCGCATCTTACTAATAATCCCTATAATCATACTATAAATTGCTGCATTTTTGCCGAGGGACTTAGAAAAGTATAGCAAATTCAGCCATTTACTTTTCTGAAAATTATAGCATTATCTATTCAAGAGAAAGGGAGGTTTACGTCACTCTTCACTGGAAGTCTTCTTTTTTTTGAGTTGATTTTCTAAAGCTTGTATTTGTTCGCGTTGGGTTTCTAATTCTAGCTGACGACGGGTTAAATCTAAGCTTTTGGCCGTAATTTCTTGACGGCCTTGCTCAATACGTGCTTGTTCTTTTTCTATCCATTCTGGTGTTAAGGAAGGATAGGATAGATATTCTTTAACTAAGCCAACTACCCACTCTTTCGCATTTTCAACCGTCACAACTTGCTGATTTTCTGTCAATTTGACTAAGACGAGGTTTCCTACTTCTCCTACATCTATCTCATGGCAATTTACGATTTCAGACGTTACCATTTGCCATAGCTGATCAGCTTTTTGATAAGCTAATAAACATAGTTTTGTTTCCCCCGAATCGGATTTTTTTTGAACGTAAGCTAGATACAACATAGGAAAAGTCAGGAAGCAATCATAGTCATTTCAGGCGTTCTAAGCGTTCTCTGAGGATTTCTGCTTGCTTTTGAGCTTCAGCTAAACTATCCTTCGTCGCTTGTATAATCTTTTCCGGCGCTTGTTTAACAAAGCCCGAATTGTTTAAACGAGACTCATAGGAAGCAGCTTCCTTGTCAATTTTACTAAGATTTTTGGTAATTTTATCTCGTAGTCGCTCAATGTCAACAATGCCCGATAGAGGGATCAGAACTTGTATCGTTCCAACGACACCAGCGATCGCTTGTTGGTTATCTTCTACAAGGTGATCGGTTATGGTTAGTTGGCTCACTTTACCTAAGTCCTGAATGTAAGTAGAACCCGATTCTAGGATAGTTTGTTCTTGGGGATTTTCACTCTGTAAAATTACGGAAACCTTAACATTGGGCTTAATTTCTGCTTCTGCTCGAAGATTACGAACGGTACGAATCGTTTCAAATAAAAGCGTAAAGGCAGATTCTAGCTCAGTGTTAATTTTATCGGATTGTTTGACAGGATAGCTTTGAATGGCAAGAGAATTATCTGTGTTTTGGGTTAAGGTTTGCCAAATTTCTTCTGTAATGTGTGGCATAAAGGGGTGAAGTAGCTTTAATGTTCCTTCAAGGACATAAGCTAAGGTCTTTTGCGCTACTAAACGAGATTTTTCGTCTTTTTGACCCTGTAAACGGGATTTGACCAGTTCTATGTACCAGTCACAAAAGTCTCTCCAGATAAATTCATAAAGTCCTTTGGCGGCTTCTCCTAAGCCATAGTTTTCGAGGTATTGGCTAGTTTGTTGGATTACTTGATGGTAACGAGAGATAATCCATTTATCGGCTAACTCTAGCTCATCTAGGCTAGGTTCACCTAATGTTTGGGGTGTTTTCCCCCCTAGATTCATCAGAACAAAACGGGATGCATTCCAAAGTTTATTGGCAAAATTACGGGATGCTGCAACGGACTCTGATAAAGGGTCTTTTAATCGCTCTTCTAGCTGTTTTTTGTTCTTTAGCTTATATTTTTTGAGAAATTCTTTGGAAGGACTTTCTTTTTGACTGGGATCTAGAATAACTTCATACAGGGGACGATTGAGTAATAAACTCACATCTTGACCCGCACCTGCAACTTCTCGGATTAAAGTATATCTTAAGGCATCTGTGCCATATTGATCAATGAGAATTAACGGCTCAATCCCATTATTAGCAGATTTTGACATCTTTCTGCCATTTTCATCCCGAACTAAGCCATGAATATAAACATCCTCAAAAGGCATTTTACCTGTAAAATAACCTGCCATCATGGTCATTCTTGCCACCCAGAAGAAGATAATATCAAACCCTGTAATTAACAAACTGGTTGGATAAAATTTCTCTAAATCGGTTGTTTTTTCGGGCCATCCCATGGTTGAAAATGGCCACAAACCTGAAGAAAACCATGTATCTAGGACATCTGGATCTTGTTCTAAAATAACATCGTCCCCATATTTGTCTTGGGCTTTCTTTAAGGCTTCAGATTCGTTGTAAGCGATAATAAAGGGAGTACTATCGGTAATTTGGCCATTTGTTTCACTGATAACGTACCATGCAGGAATTTGATGACCCCACCACAGTTGACGGGAGATGCACCAGTCTTTGAGCTTAATTAGCCAATCTCGATAGACCTTTTTCCAGCGTTCAGGCACAAACCGAGGTGAGTTATCATTATCTAAGCAATCTAAGGCTTTTTTAGCTAATGGCTCGATTTTAACAAACCATTGGGTTGAGATGAGCGGTTCAACGGGAACTTTTCCTCGATCGCTGTAAGGGACAGTATGACGATAATCTTCGGTTTTAACTAAAAATCCTTGGTCTTCTAGGGCTTTAACCACATTTTTACGGGCAACAAATCGATCTTGTCCTGCAAAGTCCCCTGCATTCCCATTTAATGTGCCATTCTTATTTAAAATATTAATAAATGGCAATTGATGACGGTTTCCCATTTCAAAGTCATTGGGGTCGTGTGCGGGTGTAACTTTCACACAACCCGTCCCAAACTCAGCATCTACCAGTTCATCAGCGAAAATAGGAATTTCTCGACCCGTTAAAGGTAAGGTAATGGTTTTTCCAATAAAATCCTTGTAGCGTTCATCATTGGGATTCACGGCAACCCCCGTATCCCCTAACATGGTTTCGGGACGGGTAGTGGCGACAATTAATTCTCCCGAACCATCACTTAACGGATAGCGAAAATACCATAAATAACCGTCAACCTCTTTATTTTCCACCTCAAGGTCAGATACCGCAGATTCTGAAGCAGGACACCAATTGACTAAGTAATTTCCCCGATAAATCAAACCATCTTCATAAAGCTTGATAAAAGCTGTTTTTACCCCATGGGAGAGACTATCATCGAGGGTAAACCGTTCTCTTGACCAATCAGCAGATAATCCTAACCGTTTAATTTGATTAATAATTGTGCCTTGAGATGATTCTTTCCAGTCCCATGCCCGCTTTAAAAAGGCTTCCCGACCAATTTCATAACGATTTGTTCCTTCTGCTTTTAATTTCTTCTCTAAAATCGTTTGGACTGCAATACTTGCATGATCCGTTCCCGGAATACAAAGGGTATTTTCTCCTTTCATACGATGGTAACGAATGACAGTATCCATTAACGCTTGTTCAAAAGCGTGTCCCATGTGCAGACTTCCTGTGACATTCGGAGGAGGAATCACTAGACTAAAAACTTTCCCTGCTTTTTCGGCATCTACTTCAAATATTTTCTGAAGTTCCCAGTATTCTTGCCATTTTGATTCGGTTAAAGTGGGATCGTATTGAGTGGGTAAATTGTCTGGGGTAGCAGTCATCAAAGGTTACAAAGCTATAGGGTCTTCCATAACTATATAACACTGATTACGACCGAAAGCTTAAGCGAAAAACCCAACTGAACTTCTGAACACCTAAGTTTACGTCTAGGGTTTAGCGTAGAATTAGATAGGATTAAATAGATTTTTCACTTCTGTTAAAAACCCTCATTTAATCGTTAAAAATGTCTCAACTCCGAACTCACCTTGTACACATCTGAGCAGAAATATCGACGGCTTCAACAGGAATTAATAGCAGGGATCTTTACCTTTGCTGGGGTATTTGTGGCAGGTACGGTGTGGTACCGTTATATGGAACGGTGGTCATGGCTAGAAGCCGCCTATATGACTACCATTACCCTATCAACCGTTGGATTTGGGGAAACTCAACCCCTTGATGAGCGATCACGTCTATTTACCATTGGTCTCATTTTAATGGGGTTAGTTACCATTGGTTATATCGTCAATCGCTTTACTGAAGCCCTAATTCAAGGTTATTTTCAAGAAGGTATTCGTATCAGACAGGAGAGACGCTTGATTGAGACTTTACAAGAGCATTACATCGTCTGTGGATACGGACGTACTGGACGACAAGTTGCCCTAGAATTTCAAGCAGAAGGCATTCCTTATGTGGTCATTGACTCTAAACTTGAACAAGTAGAGGAAGCCAAGCAAAAAGGCTGTGTGGTTATTCAAGGAGATGCAACCCTTGATGAGTCTCTGCAACTTGCAAAAATTGATAAGGCGGTATGTTTGGTGGCGGCCTTACCCTCAGATGCAGAAAACCTTTATACTGTTCTCTCGGCCAAAACCTTAAATCCTAATATTCGTGCTATTGCTAGGGCTAGTACGGAGGAAGCGGTGCAAAAACTACAACGGGCTGGGGCTGATGGCGTAGTTTCTCCCTATATTACGGGAGGAAGACGATTAGCCGCCGCAGCGTTACGGCCACAGGTAATGGACTTTGTCGATGGAATTTTAACAGGACGCGATCGTGCCTTTTATATGGAAGAATTCTTAATAGATCCTCAAACTTGCCCCTGTGTCGGTCAAACGATTAGAGAATCTGGCTTAAGATCCCGTTCTGGGGGCTTAGTCTTGGCTATTCGTCGGGCAGATGGGAGTCTCATTGGGGGGCCGACGGCAGATACTGAGTTAATGGCAGGAGATTTGTTAATTTGTATGGGAACGGCTGAACAATTACGCATTCTTAACCGTATTTTAAGCCCGATTGAATCGTCTTCTCTGCGATTGCCGAAACAGCAGTAAATTACCTATTTTATTTCAAGTTTCTTACTTAAGCAGCGAGGTACTGATGAGCAATCACTGAGATGACCTATGTTTATCTCATTGAACCAATTAACGTTAGCATGAGTGAAAATTAACGCTCATTAATCGACTTGAATGCCGAAATAAGTGACAATTAAGTTTTCAGTTCCATTATTTCTTAATTCGTGTGTTTCATGGGGGGAAACAGCAATACAAGTTCCCACCGTCAGGGAATAATCTTGTCCGTCAATGCACATAATTCCTTCCCCAGAAAGAATAAAAAAAACTTCGTGCATATCCTTATGAAAATGTCCATTAGACACTTCACTAGGGCGAAGTATTGCTTGGGCAAAATTGGTGAGATGGGGAATTTCCCCCGCAGCAATCATAACTTGTTTTTGAATGGCAGGATTATGAGAAACCTGCTTATAGGGAAGTTGGGATAAGTCGATGATTTTCATCTTGGCAACAGACGAATTAAATTTCTGATATTAATTATGTCGCAAAATTGACCTGCATCCAAGATAAAGTAGGGACATATTCCACTGTTTCTTTGGGGAATGAAGTAGTTGGTTGTTTAATCGGACAAACATTTGGAGCCGTAGAAGAATGGGAGGGGAGGAGATGACTTATATCGACTGATTCTAAAATAGTTTGGTCAAGAATAGCATCGGTTAAGTCTGCGCCTTCGAGATCCGCATTTTCTAAATTAGCTCCTGTTAAATTTGCCCCTCGAAGATTAACATAACGCAGTCTAGCTCCTTCTAAATTAGCGTATTGTAGATTAGCATATTGAAGGTTACTATTACCTAAACGAGATTCACTGAGGTTAACCCCTTCTAAATTGGCATAACTGAGATCCACATCTTTTAAAAAAGTCCAACTTAAATCACTGCAATGGAAAGAAGCCCCTTCTAAGATGGCACTACTAAGACGGCCTTCCCGAAGATTTGCCCACTTAAAGTTAACACCGGTTAAATTAGCTTCTCTAAGATTGACTCGACGTAAATTTGTGCCGCAACAATTGGCATTTTCTAAATTAGCTGCTCGTAAATTGGTATGAGATAGATTAGCACCGCTTAATTGGGTTTCCACTAGGCAAGATTTAACCATAAATGCTCCACTGAGATTGGCCTTGGTTAAGTTTGCCCCAGCCCATTGGGTTTGACTCAGTTTGGCGTATTGAAGATTCGCCCAATTAAGACTCGCCCCACTTAAATCTGATTTAGTCAAAAAGGCACGCCTGAGATCCGCCCCCATTAGGTTGCTGTGGGTTAAATCCACTGCAATTAGAGTGGCATGATATAGATCCATGCCTCTAAGATCAGAGTGAGCAAATCCTCTGATGCCTCGTTCATATAACCTATAGAGTTGACTTTCCTTCATTGAAGTTGCAGACTCCCATCGTCGTTCAAGTGGTTGCTACAGTAGATCCGATGTTAGGTATCATCAGTTCCCCTGTTTAAGCAGGCGTATGTCAAGGTTTGGTTAAATCTCCTGCTTGATCTGATTTTGATTTTACCCTCAAAGTTATTCTGATTCGGGGATCTCGATCACTTGTGTTAGAAAACTTAGCGATTCTTTGCAAAAATTTGAAGCTTATGGGCTCAAATCTGCGATCGCTTAGGTATAATTGCGAGAATTGATTAACACTACTCCCTTCCCTATTTGGCAAAATCCCTGATCTTAAGTCCGTTGGAATAACCATAGTTACTGGTAGGGAGAGTCGATTGTATATCCTCTTGTAATGTTGATTAATATTGTCCACGGGATCATCGGGGAAAATAAAGTCATTGGGTAAGATTTTCCAACTGATTTGGTAGGGAAAAGTAGGGGAAGGAAAAGGAGTTATTTGAGTCATATTTAATCTGAGTTTTGAATAACAACATTCGAGTAAAGGAAAGGTTTTAGGGTTGAGATTTCAAGCGAATGAATTTAAGGATTTATTAGGAATTATTGCGAAAATCTTCTTTAGAATAATAGTAGAAAGAATTGGTCTAATAACAATGCCTAAAAGTCAACCCCTTGCTCCCCTTAATATAGGAAACGTGGTTACTGCAGCCGTTACACTCTATCGTTCTCACTTAAAAGACTATCTAGGAATTGCCCTTAGAGCAACCCTTTGGCAAGCTCTTCCTGTGTTAGCATTTGCTGTAATTGCAATTTTAGGTGGGGTTGGAAGTATCCTAAGTGATAACGAAGGAAATGATGGAATAGCTGTATTATTAGCGATTACCATTTTAGGTGCATTTATTGTGTCCATTGTGCTATGGTTTATTGGGTTTAGTCGTTATCTAGTTAATTCAGCATTAATTTCTCGTTTGGCTTTCAAAGAATTAATTAATCAACCTGAACGAATTGTATCGGCAAGAGAAGCAATTCTTCCTTATAAATGGTCATTTTTAGGAATTAGTGTAAGAGTAGGATTTGCTATATTAGGGATTTCTATTGGGTTATTGATTGGCTTCCCATTATTGCTATTTGTTGTGGGTTCTATGATAAGGACAATTGTTGGTAATGGAATTATTACTTGGATCTTTATGGCTTTAGTAGGAATTGCTGCTTTTATTGCTGGTGGTTATATTTTAATTTGGTTTTTCTCCCGATGGTTTATCGCTGAAATCCCTTTAGCGGTTGAAAATAATATAAGTGGTGTGGTTAGTATGCAACGGAGTTGGAAATTAACTCAAGAGGCAGTTTTTCGGGTTCAAGGAATCGCAATTATTTCTTTGTTAATCACTTTACCTCTTGTGGGTGTTACCAATTCTGTTCCTCAAACTTTTCTAATTATGTTACCTCAAGGTTCGTTTCTTTATTGGGTAGCTTATGTTATTTCCTTGTTGTTGGGGTTAAGTGGAAGTCTATTGGTTTTACCCTTCTGGCAAACCATTAAGGCGGTTGTATATTATGATCTTCGCAATCGTAAGGAGGGGTTAAATATCACTTTGAGAAATGATTGATCAATGGACAAGCTGTTAAGCATCGTGTACTAGGTTGAGTCGTCAGGAAAGAGGCGGCTTTAAACCCAAATTTTTCGGTAAAAAGGCATTACTTTTGTCAAAAACGTTTCTCCTGCCTTCTGAAGCATAAGCCTCCCTTATCCATTAACTGATTTTAACGCCATATCCATTAACACCTGATGGGTACTGGTTTCATGTTGGGGGTTTTCGGGTTTTCTTTGGATATAATGACCATCCGACTGCAAATCCCAGCATTGACGGTTATCTGACATCATAATAGCGAGGATTTCCTGCAATTCTTTCATCAGTTTAGGATCTTCAACGGGGGTGATAGCTTCTACCCGACGGCTTAAATTACGACTCATCCAGTCAGCACTGCCAATATAGATTTCTTCATTTCCGCTATTGTGGAAGTAGAAAATGCGAGAGTGTTCTAAATAACGTCCTATCACACTAATAACTTGAATATTGTCACTAATTCCCTCAATACCCGGACGTAAACAGCAAATTCCCCGAATAATTAGGTTAATTTTTACCCCTGCTTGAGACGCTTGATAAAGAGCTTGCATAATCTGAGAATCTACCAAAGAATTCATCTTGGCAACCACGCGGCCACTTCCCCCATTGCGACAATGCTCTGCTTCGCGTAAAATCATCTCAATCATGCGATCGCGCATATTAACGGGTGCAACCAATAACTTACGATAGGATTTTTGTCGGGAGTAGCCAGTAAGAAAGTTAAACAAATCGGTCAAATCTGCCCCTATTGCTTCCCGACAAGTTAATAAGCCCAAATCTGTGTAAAGTTTAGCCGTCTTGGGGTTATAGTTACCCGTGCCAATATGAATATAACGGCGAATTTTATCTCCTTCTTGGCGAACAACTAAAATGGTTTTCGTATGGGTTTTTAGCCCCACCAAGCCATAAACCACATGAACCCCAGACTGTTCTAATTTTTTCGCCCAGTTAATATTATTTTCTTCATCGAATCTCGCTTTTAACTCAACTAACACCGCAACTTGTTTTCCATTGGCTGCGGCTGCAATCAAAGCGTTAATAATAGGAGAATCCCCAGAAGTCCGATAAAGGGTCATTTTAATGGCCTGTACATGGGGATCATAGGCAGCTTGGGTGATAAACTGCTGTACAGAAGAGGCGAAAGATTCGTAGGGATGGTGAACTAAGATATCGCCTTTACGAATAATACTGAAAATATCCTCTCCTTCCTGTTGAATAATGCCATCTCCGTCTCCATCCACCATTTCTTTGAGATGATGTAGCGCAGGGGGAACAACCGCCGACCAAGGTTGATCTTTGAGATCAGCACAAGGTAACCCCATAAAAGAAAATAAGTCTTTAAGGCCTAAAACGCCCTCAAAATCATAGACATCTCGTTCTTGTAGTTTTAAATCCTCCCGTAAGCGTTCCCGAATATGAGAAGGGGTAGAGGTATGAATTTCTAAACGAACCGCAGGTTTTCCAATACTACGCTTACGAACGCCTTCTTCTATGGCTAATAATAAATCATCTGCTTCGTCTTCTTCCACTGAAATATCTGCATTGCGAGTCACCCGAAAAGGATGACATTCTTGCACAATCATACCGGGGAATAAAGCTTCTAAATTGTGGGCAATAATTTGTTCTAAGGGAATACCTGTCCAAAGAGAGGGGGAATTATTGTGTAATTGACGCAGTTCTTTGGGTAAAGGAACAAAACGGGGAATATTTGAGGGAACTTTTACCCTTGCAAAGCTTTCTTCCTCTGTATCAGGATCTCGTACTACAACAGCTAAGTTTAAGCTTAAGTTAGAAATGTAGGGGAAAGGATGGCTGGGATCAACCGCTAAAGGGGTGAGAACGGGAAAAATATTCGCTTCAAAGTAATTGTGTAAATAACTGCGTTGTTCTTGGGTTAAATCAACGTAATTAATCAAATAGATGCTATGTTGGACTAATTCTTTGCGTAGGGTATATTCAAATAAGTGATCTTGTTGCTGTACATCGGGTAAGAGACGTTCACGAATATCAATTAACTGTTCTTCTGGGGTACGGCCATCAACGGTAAGCTTGGTAACATTAGCATCTAGCTGTTGCTTTAAACCCGCTACCCGAACCATAAAAAATTCATCTAGATTATTACTAAAAATAGCAGCAAATTTAAGGCGTTCAAGAAGCGGTGTCCGTTCATCTAAAGCTTCAGACAGCACACGGGAATTAAACTCTAACCAACTCAGTTCACGGTTAAAGTAGTATTCAGGATTGCGTAGATTAGCTTCGGTACTTGGAGATTGGGTAGTTGTCATAATACTGATACGCTTCTTGTAAGTGCAGCCTAATGCACCTTATCCTAGCCTGTTCCTGTCCATTTGAACATTATCTTTTGTTTAAGGAATCGTTAAGTACGGGAAAGTTTGGAAGTTCAGAAGTTCAGAAGTTCAGGAATTTCATTGTAACTGCATCAATCAAGTTAGTTAGGTGGACTTTTTTAAGTTAATAGTTAACCGTAAACAGTTAAGCGTCGGAAACTGTTGTTATAAGAAGGACACTTGCTGGTTTTCCGTTGTCCTAACTCATTCTTTCTCTGTTATATAAACTATTAACCATCAACGATTAACGATTAACTATTTTGTTTAGTCTCTGTCAAGACTCTTTAATTCTCGTTCGACAATTGATAGATAGGAACGATTATTAATGGTATCAGCAGAAAGACGACCTTGTGCGATCGCAGCTTGAACTAAAGATTCGGCGGTTACTTTACCAGATTTTACCGAATAAGGAAGAAATGCACCACTCGGAATGCCTTGTGCTTCTAAAAATCCCTGAGACGCAATACTGACTAGATTAATGGGTTGGGTTTGATAAGCACTTTGGCGAGTATTTGTATTAGGATTAAAGGCGACAGATTCAGCTAAAACGGGGGAAGATAGAGAACCAAGGACGATGGAAGAGATAACAGCGACAGTAAGGGTTTTCATTGGGTTTTCCTCCGTGGAAAGAATGTTTATTTGCTATGGTTCTACTATCACCCTTGCTTCTGAGGATATACTAAGACATTTCTGAGAAGTTCCTAAAAATCTCTTGAAAAACCTGAGATGAAGCAGAAAAAAAGTTGAAAAAGAAAAATCCCTACTGGTAACAGTAGAGAAAATCCGCAAGAGGAAAGAACTAGCGTGATTGTGTGAGGAAAAACTTGAATAATGATTAACGTAAAGCTTTTTGAGAGAAAGCGACTAAACCAACCCCAACATATTGACCATAGTGATCTAACTTTTCTTGTTGTGCAACTCGATAAGGATTATTAAAGGTATCAGTTAACCCCATAGTTACGAGGATAACGGTAGCAGCGAGAAGACAATAGTTACGGATAGCAGTGGTAGCGGTGTTGGTGTTGTTAGACATGGTTGGTTGACTCCCTTTCCTCTTTACATCTTCAGAATACGAGGAAGTCTGGGGTGATGTCAGTCCCAAAACTATTGGAATATAAGGAGTTCAGCCATTTTCCCTTTCTCTGTTTAAGTGGAAAAAAGTGGAATCAGTGTGAGTAACACACTTTAAGTTTGTGTAGTTTCTTGGTCAGTTAGCCTTTTCGTGGCTGTTTCTAAAAATAGCTTTGGGTAATTCCATGCAGTTTTAGCTTGTGAACCAAAGATAATGAGTTTTATTAACCTTTCTTGGTATATTTCTTCTATGTCTTGCTTAAATTCAGTATTAGATGGAACTTGTAGTAATCCATTGTCTTTGTGATTCATTTCTAATGATATAGACAGTGTAGGCGCAAACCTTGCGCCTCTACATAAGTGAGTTTTGATTGTACTATAAATCAAGATTTAATTGTACATATTTTTGCTTTTCTTCGGTATCATGAGATGCTTTTAAAGCAAATTGTTTAAGGTATTCTTCACTCCAAGGTTCAGAACTTCCGGGACATTTTTCATCCCGAAATAGCCATTGTCGAAAAATCAGATAACGTTGATCTTCGGGGTCAACAATTTGATAAGTTCTTACTCTTTTTTGATCAACTTTTTTTGTCCCCGTACAGGTAATATTAATCCCCATTAAATTAACTAAACGGCGGATAATGGTAATAGGACTAGAATTTTGTGCTAAACCAATTTTAAGAACGGTTTTAATATCATTGCGGTTATGAATCGCCAAGTTGGACATTATTTGTAAGTCAGGATCACGAGAAGTTAAAACTCGGTTAGGACTATTTAAAAGAACAGGAATCCCTAAGACTTCTAAAATACCAATAATTACCCCAAATTGTGAACGATTAAAGTCTGGCATAAATAAACTACCTTGACCGTTTTCTATTAGTTTTCTAGCAATTAAACTATCTCTATCTGCAAGAAATTGACGACCAATCGTTAGGAAGTAATGAATTCTCAGTTTTTGATACCATCCTTCATCATCTAAGGTGACAATTTGAGGCGTAATCGGAATTTCATAGCGTTGTTGTAGAATATATTTACGGATTTCTTGTCGTTCTCTAGGTGATTTAATCAGGCGTTTTTTCTGGTTTTGATATTGTTCAGGGGTGAGATCCCTAGCATAAGCGATCGCTTTACACTCAGCTTGATAGTTTTGATCCCGAACTTGACTAATTGCATCTGCTAATTGTTGACAGTTTCCTAGTTTATTTTTGGAAGAAATTGACTTATGCTCGACAATTTCATGATTTTCTTGTTGCAAAAGACTTAAAACAGATTGACGATAATTTATCATTCCTACATTAACCCGAACTGCCATTTTTGCCCAAGACATTAGAGATTCTGCCTGAAAACCTGTATCTAAATCATCCAAACTCTCTAGATCGATTCCTTGTAATAAGCGGATATTTAACTGAGTTAAACGATGACCAGAGGTTAATAAGTTAGGAATAGAGGTTGAACCATTTCCGACTTTATTGAAGCCACTATTCGCCACCCAAAGATAACGAGGAATTTTATCTCGAATTCGGCTTAAGGTTTGACAAACAGAAGTAGTGGTTTGTATCCCTTGAGCTAAACACCAAACTGAGGTAAAATGTCCTTTTAAATCAATACTAATTCCTGTTTCAATGGAAGGACTCGCTAAGACAATCTCATATTGTTGTAAAACCTCATCTAATTGTTGCATACTGTTATAAGCGTGATGATTAGGATCAACTAAAGATTCAGAATCAATGCGAAGAATCCTATGCTGTGGAAATTGTTTACTTAAATAGGTTTCTAGGGTTTGTGTTCCCCATTGACTGGTTAATTTTTGTGCGGATAAACAAACAAAAGGTCTTTCTCCTTGGCGAATTGCTTTCACTAAATCTTTGACCCATCTTTTCGGACTATTATCTACATAATAATTGACTTTCCACGTCTGTTGTGGAGAGGGTTTCCAATGATTTTGAATAATAAAGGGTTGTAAGGGAAACCCTGCTAACGCTGCTATATAATCTAGGGAAATATCGCTTAAATCTGAATCTGCTAGGTAAACTTGTCCCCCTTCTCCTAATACAGTTTGCATTAAAGCTTTAAAAGATTTTAGGATATTGACACGATTATTTTTACAAGTAGAAGCATTTAATCCATGCCATAAAACCTGTTCTATCTCATCGATAATAATAATACTATTTTGCCAATCTTTAGCTTGAAATTGAATTTGTGAGTTAGGATGTAAGGAGTCAATACATAAACCATAACCTAAGTCTGCTGAGACTTTTTGATCTCTCACTTCGGTAACGTAAGGAAGACTAAACCGTTGACATAACGCTTCAACTAATTTAATGCGATGACCAATAACTAAGACCTTTTTTTGTTGTGCGATCGCCTTTTTAACAACGGTTTCTAATAAGGTTGTTTTCCCTGTTCCTTTTGGTGATTTGATCCCAATTAATGCAGCCGTTTCAGGAATATTAACAGCAGGAAGATAGGCAGAATTAACTTCAAGTTGAGGCGCATAAGTTAATTGATTTAATTCCTGTACTTTCCAACTTTCTAAGGGTAAGGCTTTAGCAAAACAATCATCAAAGGTCTCTTTTCCTCTATTAGCAATAAGATCATCTACTCCTTTCCCCCATTCTAATGGCCAACTTACCACTGATACCACACAATTAGACTGGGTAAATAAATAACCTAACTTCCGAATGGCTGCATTAACCGCTTTAATCGTATTAGGTTTACTATCCTGATCAAAGACTAAATAAATTTTACGACCTTGTCCTGTAAATTTAGCTAACTGAGGAATTAAATGGGATTTACCAATGCGATTTCCCATGCTATCTTTTGGGGTACGATACCCATTATTAATCCCCGGTAAAGCGATCGCTGCATATCCTGCACTTAACAATGCACCTGCTTTTTTCGCTCCTTCTGTGATAATAAGAGGTATTTGAGGATTATCTAGTATCCATTGCCAAAAATCTCTATTTTCGTCCATTTGACAACCGAATTTCTTGGCGATCGCTTGCCATAGGGTAATAGGAACTTGTAGGGCAAAAATACCCGTTGGGGTTTGGGGAGGATGTTCATATTTAATTATTTTATGGCTATTAACGCTTAAACGAGGGCTATTCGGCTTAAAACAGCCCCAAATATCTTTTTCTCCCGTCGTAATATCAATTCCTGCACACCACCATCCCCCTTGTTCGGTGTGTTGGTAGCGTTGTAACAAAGATTCACTCACTCGTCCATCATTACGTCGAGGAAGTTGGTCAGAATAAAAAAGATAATCTGTAGCAGCAGCCCCTTGCAAGGCAGTCACGTTAAGATCGATAAGTTGGCGATCAACACAACTTTGTTGCCATTCTTGTAAGTAATTCATATTGTAGTTTTCTACTTTGGGAAGCCGACCCCATATCTAGTGTGTGTGGACTTTAAGTTTAGGTTAAAAACACTAAATATGGAAAAGCCCAATTGCACTGTAAGAGCAAGAAGAACCCTTATAATATCTGAAGGATAGGGATTTTTGCCTTCTTACTACGAGTTTTGACAGATGAACTAATAGAAACTATGAATTATGAATTATGAATTATGAGTTCAGAAGTTTCGTAAGTCCTTGTTATTGACTGTGTACTGTTAACTGAAATGACAAATTTCTTTTAATGTTTCAAAAAACTGAGGATAGGAAACTGAAGCTGCATCCGCACGATGTAGGGTACTTGTCCCTTTTGAGGCTAAAGCTGCGATCGCTAAACTCATCGCAATACGATGATCGGTAAAACTATCCAATTCTGCACCCTTTAAAGGCCTTTCTCCGATTATTTCTAGTCCATCGGCAAATTCTGTAATTTTTGCCCCCATTTTGTTTAATTGGGTTGCCATTACCCCCAAGCGATCACTTTCTTTCACCCGTAACTCGGCTGCATCCTTAATAGTAGTTGTTCCTTTAGCAAATACAGCAGCCACGGCTAAGATAGGGATTTCATCGATTAAGCGAGGAATTACCTCTCCTGCAATGGTACAGCCTTTTAATTGGCTAGATTTAACCCGTAAATCAGCTACAGGTTCACCCGTTGCGGTTCGTTGATTTTCGAGGGTAATATTTGCGCCCATTTCTGCCAATATTCCTAAAATTCCCGTTCTAGTAGGGTTTATTCCTACATTTTCAATTAATAACTCCGAATTTGGAATAATAGAACCTGCAACTAACCAAAAAGCGGCTGAACTAATATCACCGGGGACAATCACAGCTTGTCCGGTTAAAGTAGGATGGCCGGTAAGGGTGACACTGTGGGTTTCAGGATCGATAGTTAATTTGGCCCCAAATGCTTGTAACATTCGTTCACTGTGATCTCGCGATAAAACAGGTTCAGTGACTGTGGTTTCCCCTTCTGTCATTAGTCCTGCAAGAAGAATACAAGATTTAACCTGTGCTGACGCGATAGGAGAATGATAATGAATAGGATTAAGCTTTTGCCCTTGAACGGCTAAAGGTGAGAGGGAATTGCCCTTTCTTCCCCAAATTTGCCCTCCCATCTCCTGTAACGGCTTAACTACCCTTGACATGGGACGAGTCCGAATCGATGCGTCTCCTGTGACGGTGAAGAAGCGATCAGGGTGAGACGCTAAAAGCCCTAACATGAGACGAATAGTTGTGCCAGAGTTGCCTACATCTAATGTATCTGAGGGTTCTTGTAAATTTCCCAATCCAATCCCCTTAATCGTTACTTTTTTGCTATTAAGGTCAGAAATCTCCACTCCCATAGCTCGAAAACAACGGGCGGTACTGCGGGGATCTTCCCCTAATAATAACCCTTCAACAGTGGTTTCCCCCGATGCGATCGCCCCTAACATCAGCGATCGATGGGAAATGGACTTATCCCCCGGTATTCTAACTGTTCCTTGCACTTTTAGATCAGAAGAAGGTGTAACAATTAAATTTTGATGGGAAGAGGAAGGGGTTAGGGTAATCATTGTCAATTATGAATTATCAACTATAAATTAGGGTAAAAAACGGTCTAAAGCTGCTTTCAACTCAGCTAATTCTTCCTCAATATTGCCTTCTTGGGAAGCACGCACTACACATTCGTTCAAATGTTCGTCTAAGATCAAACGAGCCACTCGATCAATTGCGCCTCTAACCGCAGCAATTTGGACTAAAACATCAGGACAAGGACGACTTTCTTGTACCATTGTTTTAACCCCTCGAATATGACCTTCAATGCGAGATAAACGGTTAATAATCTGTTTAAGAGAGGCTTCGCTATGAATATGAGAGTGATGATGACTGTCGGTTTCGTGGGAATGGGAAGAAGGGTCAACGGTTTGTGGCGATCGCTTGATACGGGTAGAAGTATTATCCATGATAGCTACGTTAAATGCTATATCTTAGTTTTGCATATTTTGGCAGTTTATAGGAAGCGTCAGAAGACACTTTTATCAAAACTCTTCAAGTTTAAGTAATAAGTAATAAATAATAAATAATAAGTTATAAGTTATATTAAAGTAATGTTCACTGCTAAACCCATGACCACAACTCAAACCAAAATCATTCTAAATACATGGATTCCTGCTAACTGGGAAGACTTCTTACAAATTATTAATGATCCCATCAATAAAAAGCTAAAAGCCTATTATTATCACCATCATATGAGGTTAGAAATGTTACCCGTTGGATTTGATCACAGCAAAGACCATTTTTTGATGAGTCTCGCAATTAACTTATTTGGGATGTTTCATAATCTTCCTCTCAATTTATTAGATAATTGTTCTTTTCGTAAAGCGGGGGTCAAAGAGTTTCAACCTGATATTGCTGCTTATGTAGGTGATAGAGTAAAAATGATTCCATCAGGGACAAATATTGTCAATTTGAATCAGTATTCACCGCCTGATTTAGTAGTAGAAATTGCGAAAACTAGCTTTCTTGATGATATTGGGACAAAGCGATCGCTTTATGAATCCTTAGAGATTAAAGAGTATTGGGTAATTGATGTAGAAAATTGTCAAATTATTGCCTATGCTTTAGAATCAGAAGGATCTTACAAAATACAATCTTCTCAAGTGCTATCTGGGTTAGATTTAGCTATCTTAGAAGCAGCTTTAAATAAAAGCCGTCAAGACGATCAATCAGCCGTAGGACAATGGTTAATGGCACAGTTTAAATGAAGTTGGAAGTATGAAGTATAATTTATAGTTGAGGACTTCTGCTGAAATTTTGGTAACCCATAATTGTTAATGCTAATCTACAAAATATTTATTAATCATGACCTATCAATTATCATCTCCTCAGACTTCCCTTTATGAAAAAGATTACTGTTTATGGCTTGAACAAACCATTAAGCAATTACAAGCAGGAGAACTGAACCAACTAGATGTTATTGCTTTAATCGAAGAATTACAAGATATGGGTAACAGTGAAAAGAATGCTTTAGAAAGTAATTTGAGGATCTTGCTGATGCACTTGCTTAAATACCGCTATCAACCCCATAAACGCAGTAATAGCTGGTTATTTACCATCAGAGAACATCGCAAAAGATTACTGAAAGCTTTTAAAAAGAGTCCGAGTTTAAAACGCTATTATGAAACCGTTCTTGCAGAATGCTATCAAGATGGAAGAGAACTAGCTTCGGATGAAACAGGGTTATCTTTACCCGTCTTTCCCGATGAATCTCCTTTTACCCTTGAAGATGTACTCAATGTTGATTATTTACCTAATTAAAATCAACTTCCGACTTCCGACTTGATATTAAATAGCTACATAGTCAAACTTCCCTCACTGGTTGAAACCCGAACCAATGAGGGACTGATACCCGTTCAATGGTGTGCTAAGATTTCCCCTAAGATAAAGAAATGTAACAATCCTCAATCGCCATCATCATGTTTGAATACTTTAGTGATAAAGCCATTAAGTCCATTATGATGTCCCAAGAAGAGGCTCGTCGAGCCAAACAGGACATGGTAGGGACAGAATACTTATTATTAGGAATTTTAGGGGAAGGAACGTCCAATGCGGCGGTTATTCTCATGAATTTGGGGGTAATGTTAAGCAAAACCCGCAAAATTGCTACTACCCTGACCAAACAGGGCGCAAGTTATGTCCCTGCTAATATTCCCTTTACACCAACAGTTAAACGAATTTTAGAGCAAGCTTTACGGGAATCTCGTCAATTAGGCGATAAATCGGTCACTCCCGAACATTTACTCCTTGCTATTATTGCCAATCCCGATACCGTCGCAGCTAAGATTCTGATCCAACAAGGGGTTGACATCAAAAAGCTTCGTACTGAATTAATCAAGCAAGAAGGGGAAAAACAAGCTATCGGTGTGGGTGCAGAAGATGACAGTAACTCCCTATTTGGCGGATCTTCTGGCCAACAGCAGATTTCTCTGGAAAACTTCGGAACTAACCTCACCAAACGGGCTAAAGAAGGCAAACTTGACCCCATGGTAGGACGGACAACCGAAGTAGAACGCACTATCCAAATTTTAGGTCGTCGTACTAAGAATAATCCTGTGTTGGTGGGAGAACCCGGTGTGGGTAAAACAGCGATCGCTGAAGGGTTAGCGCAACGTATCGTTGATCAAGAAGTTCCCCCCCTTCTCCATGACAAACAGGTGATTGCCATTGATATGGGATTGTTAGTCGCAGGAACTCGCTTTCGGGGAGAGTTTGAGGAACGTTTAAAAGGAATTGTCGAAGAAGTTCAGAAAAAAGGTAATATTATTCTCTTTATTGATGAAATCCATACCCTCGTTGGTGGGGGATCAATGGGGGGAAGCTTAGATGCAGCTAATTTGTTAAAGCCCGCTTTAGCCCGTGGTGAGTTGCAATGTCTAGGAACAACTACCCTTGATGAGTATCGCAAGTATATTGAGAAAGATGCAGCCTTAGAACGGCGGTTTCAACCCGTTATGGTGGGTGAACCTTCAGTGGATGAAGCAATTGAGATTCTGGTTGGCTTACAAAAACAATATGAAGCCTTCCATAAAGTGAAATATACACCGAAAGCCATTGAAGCGGCGGTTAAATTGAGCGATCGCTATATTTCTGACCGCTTTTTACCAGATAAAGCCATTGATCTGATGGATGAGTCGGGATCTTGTCTCCATATTCGCCATTCCATGACCCCTCGCACGGATAATGACCCAGATACCTCTTTAATTAACCCAGAATCCCTTGTTCCAGTAGTAGATGAAGAAGATATCGCAAAAATTGTCGCTGACTGGACGGGAGTTCCTGTTTATAAACTGTCTGAATCTGAATCAGAATCCTTATTATATCTAGAAGCTCGACTCCATGAACGCTTAATTGGCCAAGAAGATGCGGTTAAAGCCGTTTCTCGTGCCATACGACGGGCAAGAGTGGGGTTACAGTCAAGCGACCGCCCCATTGCTAGTTTTATCTTCGCTGGCCCCACAGGAGTGGGTAAAACCGAATTAACCAAAGCCTTAGCAAACTTCCTCTTTGGTTCAGAAGAAGCCATGATTCGCCTTGATATGTCAGAATTCATGGAACGTCATACAGTTTCTAAGTTAATCGGGTCTCCTCCGGGGTTTATTGGCTATGAGGAAGGGGGACAGTTAACAGAAGCGGTTCGTCGTCAACCCTACAGTGTGGTATTGTTTGACGAAATTGAAAAAGCTCACCCTGATGTCTATAATTTGTTATTGCAACTCTTAGATGAGGGTCGTTTAACCGATTCTAAAGGACGGGTGGTTAATTTCAGAAATACCCTAATTATTATGACCTCTAATATTGGTTCAAAAGCCATTGAAAAAGGCGGTAAAGGGTTAGGCTTTGAAACCACTGAAGATGCAACTGAAGCCCAATATCAACGCATTCGGGGTCAAGTTTTTGATGATCTTAAACAGTCTTTCCGTCCTGAATTTTTGAACCGTTTAGATGATGTGATTGTCTTCCGTCAGTTATCTAAAGAAGAGGTCACTCAAATTGCTGATATTCTTTTAGATGATGCAGCAAAATTATTGCTCGAACAACGCAATATTACTCTAAATGTAACGGATTCATTTAAGGCCAAAGTGGTAGAAGAAGGCTACGATCCTAGTTATGGGGCAAGACCGTTACGCCGTGCGATTATGCGTTTGTTAGAGGATAGTTTAGCAGAAGCGATTCTATCGGGTAAGTTAGGCGATAATCAAGTTGCTAACGTTGATGTGGATGAAAATGGTCAGGTTAAAGTCACGGCTTCTGTTGAACAAATGACCTTACAATTGCAACCCGTCGCTTAATAATCCTCATACCTAATCTGAGATTAATACTCTTTCTGTAGAGTCGTTCTATGCAGCGTCTCTACTTTTTTTAAACGACTCTATCACTTATCAAGTATTCATTTACATAATTTATACTCCTTAAGTTCATTAATAAATGGTAATGGATAACTTTGAGTCCATTAAACTTCAAATTAATCTTAAATATTCTCTGGATATATAATTCCTGCTTCTAATAATAAAGATATTTCCGATTGCAAAGATTCTGAAGATTGTGATTAGTAAGGATTCTTAATCTTAACCCAATACTGTTCGGTTCAGATTAATTTCGGTAAACTATAGCCAAGATTTTTTCTTCCCCCTCTTCCCCACACCTATACTTTCATTCATTCTTGAACGACTGAACTCCTGAACTACTCTTTAACTCCCCAAACCCTAAATTACTCTAAAAATATAGAAGACTGGGGAAAAAAATCGCTATGGTGGGAACAAACTTTTACGCTCTCAACCTCAAAAAAACGTACCCCATGAACGATTACCCGAAAACCAGATCGGTTATGGTAATCAGTAATTGTGACCATTGTAGTCTATGTAAACCACGATAAGGATTAATGACTATGGAAACCTATGTTCCTCAAAGTGATGATAATATCATCAATTCTGGTGAAGCTTGTGTCCCTCAAATTCAAGTAGAGGATGATCGCACAGGAATGAGTCCAGAAACCTTAAAACGAGCCTTTTTAGACAACCTTTTTTATGTTCAAGGGGTGGATCGCTCAGATGCTAACATTTACGATTATTATGTAGCCTTAGCCTACACAATACGCGATCGCTTATTACAGCGTTTCCTCAAAACTATCAACACCTACAAACAAGAACAAGTTAAACTGGTTTCCTATTTTTCCGCAGAATTCCTAATGGGTCGCCATTTAGGGAATAATTTGGTAAATTTAGGCATCTATGACGCAGTAGAACAAGTTATTACCGATTTAGGTATTGATTTTGAAGAATTAATCGAACAAGAACCAGATCCGGGGTTGGGAAATGGTGGTTTAGGACGATTAGCCGCCTGTTTCCTCGATTCTCTAGCTTCGTTGGAGATTCCCGCCATTGGTTACGGAATTCGCTACGAATTTGGTATTTTCCACCAATTGATCAAAGATGGTTGGCAAGTGGAAATTCCCGATAATTGGCTCAGATTTCGCAATCCTTGGGAATTACCTCGTCCAGATGAAACCGTAGAGGTTAAATTAGGCGGATACACCCAAGTTATTCGGGATGAGAAGGGAAACCCTAAAACGGTTTGGGTTTCTCAACGAAGTATTTTAGCAATTCCCTATGACACACCTGTACCGGGGTATAAAGTGAATACGGTTAACCCCTTGCGTCTTTGGAAAGCAGAAGCGAGTGAAGACTTCAACTTTGAAGCGTTTAATGCGGGGTTATACGATAACGCAGTGGCGGAAAAGATGGACGCTGAAAATATTTCTAAGGTTCTCTATCCTAACGATAATACCCCTGCTGGACGAGAATTGCGCCTTGCACAACAATATTTCTTCGTTTCTGCATCTATTCAAGACTTAATTCGCATTCATTTACGGACCCATGACAGTTTGGATGATTTCCACGAAAAAGTCTCCATTCAGATGAATGATACCCATCCCACGGTAGCAGTCGCTGAATTAATGCGTCTTTTGGTGGATAACTATGATTATCCTTGGGAAAAAGCGTGGGATATTACCCAAAAAGCTTTGTCTTATACCAATCATACGTTAATGCCAGAAGCGTTAGAACGGTGGGAAGTGAGTTTGTTTGAGAAACTATTACCCCGTCATTTAGAGATTATCTACGAAATTAACTATCGTTTCCTCGAAGATGTGCGAATTTGGTTTCCTAAAGACGATAAATTAGTTGAGAAATTGTCCTTAATTCAGGAAACTCATGGAAAACAAATTCGGATGGCTAACTTAGCTTGTGTAGGAAGTCATGCGATTAATGGAGTAGCAGCTTTACACACTGAATTGCTTAAACAAGACACTTTAAGCCAGTTTTACAAGCTATGGCCTGAAAAATTCATTAATAAAACCAATGGCGTTACCCCCCGTCGATGGATTTTATTGAGTAACCCTGAATTAGCGGAATTAGTATCCGAGAAAATTGGCGAGGGTTGGCTGAAGAATTTGGATGAGATGCGACGGATTGAAGAATATATCGATGATCCTGACTTCTGTTCCCGTTGGCGTGCTATCAAACAGGCGAATAAGCAACATTTAGCCGATTATATCCAACGGACTCAGAATATTGAGATAGATGTTAACTCCCTCTTTGATGTACAGGTAAAACGTATACATGAGTATAAACGGCAGCATTTAGCTATTATGCACATTATTACTCTGTATAATCGCATCAAACAAAACCCTCATGTGGATATTACCCCTCGTACCGTTATTTTTGGGGGAAAAGCTGCCCCCGGCTACTTTATGGCCAAATTGATCATTAAACTGGTTAATTCGGTGGCTGAGGTAGTAAACAAAGATCCTGATGTGCGTGGTCGTCTAAAAGTGGTCTTTTTGCCCAATTTCAACGTTTCTTTAGGACAACGTATCTATCCTGCGGCAGATTTATCCGAACAGGTTTCTACGGCTGGAAAAGAAGCTTCTGGTACAGGAAACATGAAATTTGCTATGAATGGCGCATTAACCATTGGTACACTCGATGGTGCTAACATAGAAATCCGAGAAGAGGCTCATCCTGAGAATTTCTTCCTCTTTGGGTTAACGGCCGAAGAAGTGTATGAAATGAAAGCAGAAGGCTATGATCCCCAAGAATTTTACAGCCATAACGGGGAATTGCGTCAAGTAATCGATAGCATTATGGATGGTTCATTTAGTCATGGAGATAAGGAGTTATTTAAACCCCTGATTGACTCTTTGATGTACGATGATACTTATATGTTATTTGCTGATTATCAAGCCTATATTGACTGTCAAAAAGCCGTCAGTCAAGCGTATCGAGATCAAGAAAAATGGACACGGATGTCTATTTTGAATTCGGCGCGAATGGGTAAGTTTTCTAGTGATCGTACGATCAAAGAGTATTGCGAACAAATTTGGCAAGTTCCTCCAGTTAGTATTGAACTGGATGAATACAATCCTAATGAGTTAGGATAAGGCTTAAAGGGTGGGATTTTTCCCCCCTTAACTCTCCCAATTTTGTGGTGTTCAACACGCACAAGCACGCTTTTCAGAAATAGGGAATAGACAATAGGAAAACGGTCTAAGTTTATTTCTCATTACTCATCAATCTGATAATAGCAACCTTGCCATAACGAGGATCAATTTCTAAACCCAACACCTCTAAACAATGATTTTCTTGAATAATATAAGAAGTAGAAGTATTCGGACTTAAGGATATACAAGTATTAAAAACGGCTTGACGATGTTCTAATGGGACAAACGCGGCTTCTCCCATCGTTAATGCGGCTTGATTCAAAAAAGAAAGTATGCCATCATGGGTTAAAATTGCAGCAGCCGTCGAACATTGCTCACACCAATTAACGGCTAAAAACCACCGTGCATCTGCAATACGAGTAAACATTTTGTCCGGCCGAGGATGTTGTAAAACACGGTATCCTCCTTCGATGGAGATAATTGTACCGTTCAAAAAACCACAAGCAATATTAATAGATGAATCCATTGTTAATTAATGCAATCAAGACTTCACGTTAAGACAGAATACAATTTTTAAACCACAAAAGAATGAGGATTTAAGATATTATAAGGATCAAATTGCTGCTTAATTTTTTTCATCATTTCTAGTCCATTTCCTGTATAACCCCACGTAGCTAAATTTTGTTTCACAGTTGCAGGTGCATCTAAAATAGTAAGATAACCTTGATAAGATTGACACAGCGATCGCAATTTTGTCATCACCTCCACTTCCCCCCCATTCATCAATTGTAATCTTCCCACACCCCGACTCAGATTAATCATTCCCAACCCTTGAGATTGGGTTAAATTAGCCAAATCATTACAAAAATTGATACTTTGATTGGGAATAATCCCTATCTTAGCTGTAATTGCCCCTTCTTGGTTAGGAACTAGAATTAAATTATTTAATTGTCGCCAGACTGTTTCTTCTGCTTGATCGGATAAAATCTTTTGATCGATGCTTAAATCAGTAGCATACTTTTTAATTATGGCGATCTGTTGGTTAATACTATCAGGAATACTTTGAAACCGTAATATTATTCCCATTTCTTCCCCTAATTCTAGTTTTTCAAGCACCGAAGCCGTTAAAATTTCAGCAGAAGTAGGAGATAACCCACTATTAACGATTTTGTTTCTTAATTTGGCAATATTTTGGTATTTTCCCGTTAATAGAACCGTTTTTGAAGCATTGGGTAGGGGATAGAGGCGAAACGTTACCTCGGAAATGATTCCTAGCGTCCCATAAGATCCCGTAAATAACTTCATTAAGTCGTAACCTGCCACATTTTTGACCACTTTTCCCCCAGCTTTAGCAATTTCCCCATTCCATCGTACAAAAGATAAGCCAAGGATTAAATCTCTCACGCCACCGTATCTTTGTCGTAAGTTTCCTGTATCAGCCGTAGCAACAATTCCACCAGCCGTTGCTTGTTGGGGATAGGTGGGATCAACGGGAAGAAATTGACCGTAAGGTTGTAGAAAGTCTTGTAAATCTGATAATTTCAACCCTGCCTGCACTGTAACCACTAAATCTCCCTCAGCATGGTCAATAATTTTTGTTAATTTCTGACTACTAACTACCCATTGAGGAGATGGTCGTACTTTTCCCCATCCTAGTTTACTGCCATTTCCACAGGGTAATAGGGGAATGCGAGATTGAGCAGCTTGACTGACAATTTCCGTTAACTCATCTACTGTTTTCGGAAAAATTAAGGCTTCAGGTTGAGAATCTGAGATAATAACCCTGTTCAATTCCTTTTTTTGCTCTTCCGTAGCTTTTTCCCAAGGAATGACATCAATATTCTGTTTAATAAGGGAGTCAAGAGACATGGAAAAATTATGAATGATTAATGATTAATTATGAATTAAGGTTCTCGGTCTCAGGTTTTAATCCTCACACGGGTTAACCTTATTATTGGGGATCAACCCACATTAAGATTTGACCATATTCCACAGGTTCTCCGTTTTCAGCGATAATTTCCATTACTTTTCCTGAAACTTCTGCTTCTATCTCATTCATTAACTTCATTGCTTCCACAATACATACCACTTGATCGTTCCGAATCACATCGTTAACGTTAACATAGGGAGCATCATCAGGAGAGGGGGCACGATAGAATGTTCCCACCATTGGGGCAGAAATGGCAACCCATTCGGAGGGACGTGGGGTAGGAGTGGTGTCTTCTGGCGGTTTATCCTCAGAAACGCTAGGTTGTGATGGGGTAACCGAACTTTTAACAACAACAGGAGAAGGTTGAGCGATCGCTACTGGCGCAATAGGAACAGTTTCCGATTGAACCATTCCTTGTCTAACGATTAAATGAAAGGACTCTGTTTTTAGATTGACTTCAGCAATCTGGGTTTGGGCGATCGCTACTACGAGTTCACGAATTTCCGTAATATTAATGGACACTACTCCTTTTATCCCCTTAATGATGGTGTTAAGACTAACTTTAAGCTAGTTTACCCTTATTCGGTTATTCTCGACCAAGATAATTGTCGTTTCGGGTATCGATTTTAATTTTCTCCCCGATAGAGATAAATAGGGGAACCATTACTTGTGCGCCCGTCTCAACCGTCGCTGGTTTTGTTCCCCCTGTGGCTGTATCTCCTTTGACACCGGGATCGGTTTCCGTTACCTCTAAAATCACCGAATTGGGCAATTCTACTTCTAAAATCTGGTCATTCCAGTATAAAACGTTAACTTCCATTTCTTCTTTGAGGTATTTGACCCCATCTCCAATTTTATCAGGGCTTAAGTTGGCTTCTTCAAATGTCTCCATGTCCATAAAGACAAACTCATCGCCTTCTTTATAGGTGTGCTGCATGGTACGCTTCTCAATGGTTGCTTGAGGAACAGTTTCTCCTGCACGGAAGGTTTTTTCTACGACATTGCCGGTTTGCACATTTTTTAGCTTGGTTCGTACAAAAGCTGAACCTTTCCCCGGTTTAACGTGGAGGAATTCCACTACACGCCAAACTGAACCATCCAATTCGATGGTGACACCGCTCCGAAAATCATTACTGGAAATCATGAAGGGCTAATGGTCTAGTAATTTCACGTTCTCATTTTACTAGCATGGGGGCAAATTGAATAGACCTCTTGCATAATTGAACAGCTAATCATTTAATCCTGTATTTGAGGGAATCCAACCTTAAAATAAGCTTAAATTATCCAACCCTTTTGGAAGTGACCTTATGATTAAGGAGTTAAAATAGAACGATTCTTTATGTTTTTGCGAAAATATCTTTATTCTTCCCTAGTCTTTCTGGCATTCGGTTCATTCTCTCTCAAAGCTGAAGCCTTGACCACCAACAGCACCTTCCTTGAACAAACTCAAGAGGCTGCAAGGTGGTTTAGTGGTCGTTTTAGCAATGAAGCTCAATTTAAGCAAGATTCTTCGGTAAATTCTTTAATTTTAATGTCCAATTGCCCTGTGAGTATTGTAGGGGGAAGTTTTGGGGCGAATACCCAATCTATTTTCTTAGAACAAATCTTTGTCGAAAATCCCTTTCCGCAATCCCCCCGACGGCGATATTATGCCTTTAGCCCTACAACTACAGGGGTTTTGCTCAGTGTTTATGGATTTGATGATGAAACTGGACTAGAGGGACTTTGTAATCAATCTACGACCCCTAAGACCCTTGACTTTAGCAATATTCTGACCGATAGTTGCGATGTAGAATTAACCCAAGCCTTAGATCCCCGTCGTTACGAAGGAAGTAATACACCTAATGGCTGTCCTGCTATCAGTAATCCAAGCCTTACCGTTATTTCTACCCTTACAATTCAATCTAAGGAAATTTTTTCCCTAGACGAAGGGTTCATCACAGGAAACCCCAATCCTATTTTTGGCACAGAAATTATCTTTCAGTCTGTCCCTGAACCTAGTTTACTCGCAGGAATCAGTGTCGTTGGGTTAATGTTCCTAAGAAGAAAGACTTAAGGAAATGTAAAATTCTTAAGAGAAATCGGAATTAAGGCTTAAGAGTAGCAATAAGGCGATATTCTAGAAACAGAAGATACAGATCACTAAACTTCAAAATTAGCAACTCTACTTAACGAAGGAGTGTTGAGTACATTGGACGCTTATAAAGAAACTATCCTAGTTGTCGATGATGAAGCCAGCATTCGACGCATTTTAGAAACCCGTCTTTCAATGATTGGGTACGATGTGGTAACTGCCGCCGACGGTGAGGAGGCCTTGGAAATTTTCCATGATTCTTGTCCTGATTTGGTGGTTCTTGATGTTATGATGCCAAAACTTGATGGTTATGGTGTCTGCCAAGAACTCCGTAAAGAATCAGATATTCCCATCATCATGTTAACCGCTTTAGGTGATGTGGCTGATCGCATTACTGGCCTTGAATTGGGGGCTGATGATTATGTGGTGAAACCCTTTTCTCCCAAGGAATTAGAAGCTAGAATTCGCTCTGTTTTACGACGGGTAGATAAGGAAGGCGCACAGGGGATTCCTAGTTCTGGGGTGATTAGTATTGCTTCGATTAGGATAGATACAAATAAACGGCAAGTTTACAAGGGAGATGAGCGAATTCGCCTGACAGGGATGGAATTTAGTCTATTAGAACTATTGGTAAGTCGCTCTGGTGAACCCTTTTCCCGTTCTGAAATTTTACAGGAAGTGTGGGGTTATACCCCTGAACGCCATGTGGATACACGGGTGGTAGATGTTCATATTTCCCGCCTGCGAGCCAAATTAGAAGAAGATCCGAGTAATCCTGAGTTAATCTTAACGGCAAGAGGAACGGGCTATCTATTTCAACGGATCTTAGAACCCGGTGAAGAACCTTAATTCAGTTAGCAGTTAATAGTTATCTGAAGCACAACACCTGACACCTAAAACCTAAAACCTGAAACCTAAAGTTTATGGCAAAATCTGACCCTGATCGCATTGTACGCTTATTACCCTTTGCGGTTGGGGGAGTGGGCGGCACATTTCTACTGATTAATCGCCTTTCTACCCTACAGTTAACGGATGCTCAAGCGCGGTCAGATGTAGTAGGGGTTATTCTTTGTGGCTTTATGGTGCTAATTGGGTTAATCTGGCAAAGGATACAGCCTAAAGCCCCAGATAGAGTGACACTCATGGGTGAACAAGGCATAGAATGGGATGAAACCCTATCTAATGATTTAAAAACAGAGTTAGCATGGGCTTCTCATTTGCTGTTAACCAACACCGTTACCCAATCTCTTGTTATTTACTATCAAGGGAAGACTTTACTAAGACGAGGTGTTTTGGGCAAAAATAGTCAAATTGTCCCCGGAGCTATATTAAAGCGTGTAGTAGAGACTGCTAAACCCATTTATTTAGTGGATTTAAACCTTTATCCGGGGCGGGTGGAATTTGATTATTTACCCGAAAATGCTCAAGGGATTATTTGTCAACCTTTGGGTAAAGAAGGGGCAATGATTTTAGCAGCCAACGCCCCTCGTAGCTATACTAAACAGGATGAAGCATGGATTAGCGGTATTGCTGAAAAGTTAGGAAATAGTTTAATGTTATCTATGGCTAGTAACTAAATACCGTGAATCGGGTTTTTCGATTTTAGATTATTTTGATGTAGCATTTGTTCCTGCCCCGGTTGATCTTCATTAACTCATGAATGGAATGCCCGTTTTTGCTTGATTATTACCCTTTAAGAACCTGTCAAGATTTTACATGGTTATGCTCGTAAAATTGATAACATTATCCTTATTTTTACGGGCGCAAAGAAACTTGCGCCTCTACAATATGAATTTTTAGTAACCATAGCGAGTCATTAAGGGGTAAGCGATCTTAACAATCATTTCTTTGTCTATATCTTTTAGATTCTTGCTACTATTTTTTCGAGATTTATCTAAGGGCTTATCTCCTTTTGTGTTTCCCGGATAACCCTTTTGAGGTTGATGATATTTATGATACTCTAAAACCTGATCACTCCAAGGTAATCCAGCAAACTCTAGGATTTGAGTCATTATTGTTTTAGGATCTTCTAGCAAGTCTTCGTATTTGAAATCAAACACATGAAGACCACTTGCTTTGAATCGATCAATTGCTAAGTTCTTATAGTACCAAACGTAAGCCCCTAAAGAAATTTCGTCCAACTGCTCTAATGGTATATCACTAATTTCAGGAAATAAGGGAATTAATTTGTTTAACTCTTTTTGACCTAATCTTTCAATCCAACTTCCTTGAGAATTTTTGAGTAAGGACATAGAAGAAATGACACTGTAAGGATTTCGTACTGCCCAAATAATTTTAGTGTTAGGAAAATGATGCGAAATGTAGTCTAAATTTGCCACATGATCTGGTAGTTTTAAACAGATAAAATTGCCCCTTTGTTTTTGCCAAAATAATTCTAATGAGGAAGGAAAGGGTAAAGAATAGTAGAGTTCTGTTTCATCGAATCCTTGAATGTTGGGATGAGCTTGTAGCATTAAAAGGGATAGTGTAGTTCCACTCCGTTGTGTACCCAAGATCAAAATTAGATGATCAGATAGTGAGGGAGAAAAGACTCTTAAATTGATAGCATCTCGTAAAATATCTTTTTGTGAAGGAGTTAAAATGACTTTAGAGATATTTTTTAAGCTTTGGCTTAAATTATCAGTCATATTCCGCAAACTTTTTTTATTTTTCATAAACTGGTAATTGAAAATCCTGATTTATTAAGAATTGTAAACCACTTAGGACGATTGTACAAGTTAAGAAAGTTAAAGTCGGTAGCATCAAGAAGAAATAATGAGTAATTTACATAAACTGCGTCTAGGTTGTGAAAACTCCACTTATAAAGATAGACGCAGTTTAAATCCGAAGATGAGGACTTCTTGACATATACAACCTTGTTAGAAGGTTAATGTTACTATTAGATAGTGATAACTTTATTATCGTAATGTTCAATTTTTAACGATTCGTAATGAACCGACTTCCAGACAAACCTCAATCTCTTTTATCAGAAACGGTTACTAAAAACTCTCATCCTAACCTACAATGGGAATCGACTAATGAGTCTAGTTTTTATTATTTTGCCTATGGTTCTTGTATGTGTCCTGTGGATTTAAAGCGAACCTTTGGGGAAGATACCTATCCATTTGTGGTAGGAACAGGCATTTTAAATGGCTATCGCTTGGGTTTTTATCGCCATTCTCGACGGCGTAATTGCGGGGCGTTAGATGTTGTTCCTGAGCCAAATGCTAGAGTAGAAGGGGTTTTATATCATTTACCGTGGCGGTTTAGTGAGTTATTAGATGAACGAGAAGAAATTCCTAACAATGGTTATCGTCATGAGTATGTAAAAATTCTTTGTAATAGTAAAATTTATGATAAGGTTCGGACGTATGTAGTTGTTGATAAACTTCCTAAAGAATTAGCCCCTAATGATTGGTATTTTAATGTCGTTTTACGAGGAGCAGTTACTTGCGGTTTATCTGAGGAATATTGCTGGAATTTGTTTAACCATATGTCTCAATTACAAAGACAGCAAGTTAATTAGTTATCTGTGGATAATGAATTTTAACAATAATAACTAAGCTTTGTTTTTCCAGCGTTTTTTCCACTGACTAGAAGGTTCAAGAGAACTTATCGCTTGTTCTTGTTCTCTTTGCTCAACAATTTTATTTTTGGTTTCTTTTAAAGTCGGATCTCGGTAAGGAATTGCTGCACGGGTCTTTAAATGCTCTTTTTCTTCTAAAGATAAAGCAGGTAATACTAATCCTTGAAAACTGGCAACTGTCCCCGGTGATCGTCTTCCTATTCCTCTAGTGAAACCAATGTTTAATCCTGCTAATTGCAATGCAATTCTGACGGCTGCAGCACTAGAATAGGTTGCTAAATACCCCTCTAATTTTAAGCAGTTTGCGACGCATTTTAAAAATTCCACTGTCCAAAGTTGGGGACATTTAGGCGGAGAAAAAGGATCAAGAAAAATAGCATCTGCTTTCACATCATTTTGCAAGAATTGAATCGTTTTTCTGGCATCATCGATATATAATTTTGCCTCTACGTTATCAGTTTTGACTGCTTTTTCTACTGCTAAAGTGGTTAATAATGATGGAATGGGATCTGGCCAGTCATCTAATAATTGATTCTGAGTCGCTTGATAAGGTACATTGGGGTCGAATTCTAGGGCTATTAAATTAATTTTACAATGGGGATTAATTGACCATATTGCTGATAATGCGGCTGCGCTATTATAGCCTAAACCATAACAAATATCCAAAAGGGTAATTTGATTCAATATTTTAGCTTTTTGATAAAGTTGACAAGGTTCAATAAATTTTTTTTCTGCTTCTTGTTTTGCACCCGAATGGGAATGGAAGAGTTCATTAAACTCAGTTGAAAAGAAGGTGTAAGAACCATCGTCGGTTTCTTTAAGATTAAATAATTTAGTCATTTTTGTAGGAACTATTCACTATCAAGGAGTTTCTTAACCTCAACGGCTACATTAGGAAAAGCAAGGGTATAAATGACACCATTTTGGTATGTTTTGATAATTTGATAATCATCATCTTTAGGTGATTGAAAGACTTTTAAAAGAGTGTTTTTAAGATCAATCACCCAATATTCGAGGATTCCTGCCCTTGCGTACACCTCTTTTTTTAAGGTTAAGTCTTTTTGTAACGTACTGTTAGAAATTTCAATTAACCAATAAATATCTTGAGGATAGGGATGTCGGGTTTTATAATTACTTAAAGGCGGACGAATGATAGCAATATCAGGTTCAGGTTCAGAATCAGGTAGAGTAATAGGATGAGCTTCGCTAATGATAACTTGTTCTCTTAATAATGAGCGTAAATAATTAGCACTGCTTAGGTTAAGGAAATGATGAAATGCACTTTCTGGACTCATTTCAATAATTTCTCCTTTGATTAATTCTACTGAACGTTCATCTAAAAGTCCTGTTTCAATCATGCGATGATAATCTTTGAGAGTCCATTTAGTTAGGGTGTACATAATAGTTAATTAGGGAAAATTAGTAGGAAGATAAAAGATAGTAGTAATCATGCCGGTCTATAAATAAACTCTAAATTACTCAGTATCAAGTAGTTTCTTAACCTCAATTTCTATATCAGGAAAAGCAAGGGGATAAATGACACCCTCTTGGTAGTTCTTTTTAATTTCAGAATCATTATCTTTAGGCGATTGAAATACGTTTAATAAGATATTCTGAAGATCAATCACCCAATATTCAGCAATTCCGACCTCTGCATAAACACTCTTTTTTAAGGTTAAATCTTTTCTTAGGGTGCTATCAGCAATTTCAATTAACCAATAAATATCTTCAGGATAGGGATGGCGATTTTTATAGGTACTTAAAGGAGGACGAACAATGGCGATATCAGGTTCAGGTTCAGAATTAGGTAAGGTAATAGGATGAGCTTCTCTAACCACTGCATTTTGACCGAATAATGAGCGTAAATAGCTTACCCCGTGGTCATTAATAAAGCAATGAAACGCACCTTCTGGACTCATTTCAATAATTTCTCCTTTGATTAATTCCACTGAACGTTCATCTAAAAGTCCTGTTTCAATCATGCGATGATAATCTTCGATTGTCCATTTAGTTAGAGTGTACATAATAGGTAAGTTTAAATTATGAAGATGAAGAAATAGGGAACGGGGAATAAGCTGTCCATCATCGCACATTGGTATGTGAAGACTGCAAGGAAGTAGGGAGAGGGGAGTAGGGAGAGAGTTTGAGGATTTGTACTAAAATATCAAAGACCCAGTTTAAATGCGTCTTAGCTTATAGCCTTACGGATAAGACATTCATGCAAAATTCAACAGTAAGGGTTATAGGCTTTTTCAGCTAATTTAATAATACCCAGTTTAAGCTTATTCTTGTGAAGATAGGGATGCGTCTCAGTTTTTAGAATCCAATTACCTTATCTGGAACTGACTTTATCTAAGATTTTCTGAGAAAACTTCTTAGATTTTCTGAGAAAAATCTCCATAAGTCTTATACCATAAGCGTTTTAGGTAAATAAAGAATGAAGAATTTAGGTTGTTAACCCGAAACCCAAAACCTGAAACCCAAAACCCGAAACCTGATAAATTTTATCCCCTACGGGGGGATAGTATCTTAGAATAGTAGCAATTATCGATTTGTAGAATATCCCCCAAGGAGTGAAACCTATGGTTGCGATAGAACAACGTCCCCAAACCCCTCAAACTGAGACTGGAAAAGATAAAGTAGCAGTCTTGCTGATGGGATACGGAGAAGTCGAAAGTTACGAAGATTTCGCCAACTACAATGAACAAGCATTAAATCTCCTGACGGCAAAATTTGCCCCCGTCCCAACGTGGATTTATCCCCCTTTAGCCAAATTATTAGCAATTTTCGACCTTCATGAATGGGATCATCAACATAACCATTTTATTTCTCCTCATAATGCAATTTTTGAGCGTCAACGTGCTAATATCGAAACGGCTTTACAAACGAAATGGGGCGATCGCGTACAAGTTTTTAAAGCGTTTAACTTTTGTAAACCCCATCTTCCTGAAGATGTTTTAGGAGAAATTGAAGCACAAGGCTTTGATAAAGTTCTTATTTATCCGCTTCTAGTGGTTGATTCCATTTTTACCAGTGGTATCGCTGTTGAACAAGTGAATGCAGCATTAGCCAAAGGAATGCAGGGAGATGAACATTGGGTTAAAGGAATGCGCTATATTCCTTCTTTTTACAACGAACCCGCTTATATTGATTTAATGGCGAAGTTAGTTGAGGAAGAAATCGCTAAAACGCTCTCTAAATCCTATTTACCTTCTCAAATTGGGATTATCTTAATGAATCATGGTTGTCCCCATGAAGCGAAAGGATTTACTTCTGGAATTGATGAAAGTCAAGCATTATACGAGTTAGTTCGTGAAAAACTGATTCATCGCTATCCTTTAATCTCTGTAGGTTGGTTAAACCACCAAACTCCCCTAATTAAGTGGACACAACCTAATGCAGAACTAGCCAGTAAGAATTTAATCGATTTAGGGGCAAAAGCTCTGGTATTTATGCCGATTGGCTTTGTAACGGAAAATCATGAGACTTTACTAGATGTAGAGCATATTATTGAGGGTTTACGCCGTAAGCATTCTGATGTCACCTATATTCAGATGGCTTGTGCTAATGATAATGCTGAATTTTGTCAAATGGCTGCAAATTGGGCTGATTCTAACATTGAGGCGTTATTATCAGAGCAAGCGTTAACTGTCAATCCTAGTTTACCCGTTTCGCAACCTCATTCCCATCATCATGATCACCACCATCATGATCATCATCACCATGATCATCATCATAGTCATGGATAATAATATTATTACAGCCTGAAAACTGAAGCTACACAGATAAAGCCTCCTTTTGGGGGCTTTTTTAATTAGTAGATACAATAAATATAGGTTGTGATCGCTTTTTAAATCACTTTCGATATGAATGAACTTTCTCGTCAACAAAAACGCCAGAAAACCATTGAAAGAATTGTTAAATATGCTGGACGTGGGGGAACAGGAATCGGTGTTTCTGCAACAATTAAACTATGCTTAGATGGACAGGTTTGGCCAGAGGCGGTTATTTCATTGAGTTTAACAGTTGCGGTGACAATTGGTGCGATCGCTTATCGGTTTGTTTCAGGTTCAATTAATCGCATTTTAGATAAGATTGAGGCGGAATTAGAAGCGATAGAAGAACCTTTTGCAACGTGGGTGGTGGAGCAAATTAAGACGGGGTTAGTTAAGGGATGGTGGTGGTTAAATCCTGCATTTAAACGGAAATATAATGAGAGTTTGATTGATATGTTTCGGGAGTTAAAGGTAGAAGGATTTAGAGTGGGACTTCCTGCGTTAGACTTGGAAGCGGTATTTATTTCTTTACGGATTAAAACGGAGATGCTTAATAAGATTAAGGGAAAAATGATTGCGTCTCCGTCGGATTCAAAGGGGAGAGAAATTTGGGAGTTTTTGCGACAAAGTAAAGAGAAGGAGTTTTATGCTTATCGTCGGTTAGCGGTGATTGGTTCACCGGGATCTGGGAAAACGACGTTATTAAAACATATCACTTTAACCTATACTAAGGGAGATTATGGGAAATATCATGCACCTAAATATATTCCGATTTTGTTGTACCTTCGGGATATTCGTCTTTTGATTCTAACAGAGACTCCCCCTAATTTAATTGACCTAATTTTACATCAAATTAGGTCACTTCCTGCTGATCCCAAGTTAAATCCCCCTAAGAATTGGATTGAAGATCAAATAAGAGTGGGAAATTGTTTAATTATGTTTGATGGACTCGATGAGGTGGCGAATACTGAGGAAAGATTAAAAGTAAGCGAATGGGTAAATCAACAAATGACTACCTATTCTAAAACGCCTTTTATTGTAACGTCTCGACCCCATGGTTATCTTGAGAATCCGATTGATAAGGTAGGAACAGTTTTACAGGTTTTACCGTTTAATTTGAAACAAACAGAGGATTTTATTAACAATCTTTACCGACAAAATGAGATTCAACGGACGGGAAGAAAAAACCCTGCGGTATTGCAAGAAGCGCAAACTTTAGCGGATGATTTAATCGAGAGAATTCAGCAAAATCGTGCTATTGCGGATATGGCTAAGAATCCTTTGTTAGTGACTATGATAGCAACAGTTCACTATTGTGGCAGTGCATTACCCGGTCGTCGGGTGGAGTTGTATCAAAAGATTTGTGAGTTATTATTAGGGGCAAGACAACAGGCCAAAAAGATGAAAAGTCCCTTAACAGGGGAACAAAATAAGTCGGTTTTACAAGTGTTAGCATTGGCGTTGATGCTGAAGAAAACCCGTGAGTTTGAATTGGCTGAAGGGATTGAAATTATCAAGGATGAACTGCAACAAGTTGCAGGAAATGAGTTATCTCCTAAGATGTTTTTTAAGCAGATAAAAGAGGTGTGTGGGTTATTGGTAGAAAGGGAAATGGGTGTTTATGAATTTGCTCATTTGAGTTTCCAAGAATATTTAGCCGCAGCAGAGATTAAGGAGACACAAAAGGAAAGCATTTTATTAAGGAATATGGATAATGGTTGGTGGAAGGAAACCATTCGGTTATATGCTGCACAGGGGAATGGGACGGATCTTATTGAATATGCAGCGAATCATCCCAGTGTGGCTAGTTTAACCCTTGCGGTGGACTGTTTAGAAGAGAGTTTAAAGGTAAGTCCTGAAACGAGGGAGAAGTTAGATCAATTGTTAGAGAAGGGGTTAACCTCTGATGATCCAGAGATTGTTAAATTGGCGACAGAGGTTAAGTTATGCCGACGGTTAGATAATCTATTGAAGATAGATGATAATTTAGAGATTGATCCTTTTTATATTAGTGTGGCGGAATATAAGTTATTTTTAAAAGAATGTTTTCCTGATCAGGATCTTGCTTCTTTTGGGACAGGAAATCACCCAATGATTGCTATCAGTAATTTTGATAATGCGATTAATTTCTGTGGTTGGCTAACGGAGAAGGCAAAGACGCTTACCAATGATGAGAATAATGAGGATTTCCCTGTCTATTTTCGACTTCCTTATGGACAAGAAGCGCAAACTTATCAAGCAAGAGACGTTCATTCTCTGGGATGTTGGACAATGGAGAATCAGGAGAATGAGTTTCAAGCGATTCGTATTGTTAAAACGGATAAATCTTGTCTATTTTCTTTTACAACAGTTCAGGTATATTTGCAAGAAAATGTGATGCAAAGGCAACGTCTTACCCGTTACTATTTTAGTGAATCTCTTAATTCTCCTTCTGAGGGGGATATTAATTTAGAAATGGTATTCATTCAAGGAGGAACATTCTGGATGGGTTCACCACAAGGAGACAAGAATACACGTAGCAATGAATATCCTCAACATCAAGTTACCCTGCAACCTTTTTATATGAGCAAATATCCCATTACTCAGGCGCAGTGGCGAGTGATTGCACAAAGGAATGATCTTAAAGTAGAACGAGAGTTAGAACTTAATCCCAGTCATTTTAAAGGAGAGAATCGTCCAGTAGAAAAAGTGAGTTGGGATGATGCGGTGGAATTTTGTCAAAGACTGTCTCGCTTGACAGGAAAGGAGTATAAACTCCCCAGTGAGGCGCAATGGGAAGGGGCGTGTCGAGGGATATCCCCCCTAGCCCCCCTTAATAAGGGGGGAAGTAAGGAAGTCCCCCTTTTTAAGGGGGATTTAGGGGGATCAAGTCCCTATTGTTTTGGGGAAACCTTAACCTCTGAGTTAGCTAATTATGGTAACAATGTAGGTGAAACGACTTCTGTAGGTCAGTATCCGCCTAATGGGTTTGGTTTGTATGATATGCACGGCAATGTGTGGGAATGGTGCGAAGATGAGTATATTAATAACTATGAAAATACGCCGAGAGATGGGACAGCATATAGAAGTAAATCGATGCAACGCATTGTGCTTCGTGGCGGTAGCTGGCTCAACTATCCGCTACTTTGCCGTTCTGCGGCTCGCTTCAACACTTCTCGCAACCTCGGCGACGACAATATCGGTTTCCGTGTTGTTTGTGTTGTCGGGGAGACTTCGTAGCCCGCCATGAACTCAAGTTCATGGCTAATCAGTAGCGTTCAATAAATTGAACTATTAAACTAGAATTTTTGAGATAGTTATCTTTAGATAACGATACTTATAAGCCCTGTCAATTCATTGCAGGGCGGTTGGCATTAGTAGAGTAGAGTGGGGCAAAAGGAAAAGCAGAAAGATTGAAGCAATAAACCTTAAGCTTTGCTAACCATCCCAATTAAGAAATGGAGTAACAAGATTTATTGGTGGGCAGCCATTAAGATTGTTTTAGGTAAGGTTAAATTAACTTATGCTGCCCACCCTACGAACTCAGGATGGATTAAGTAGAGTAGGGTGGGCAAAAGGAAAAGCAGGAAGATTGAAGTAATGAACCTTACGCTTTGCCCACCATCCCAATTAAGAAAGAGATTAACAAGATTTATTGGTGGGCAGCCATTAAGATTGTTTTAGGTAAGGTTAAATTAACTTATGGTAATTTTTTAAATTCCTTATTTTTTGAGAAAAAATAGACTACAATTAAATTATTATACCGCTAAATAATAGACAATTGATAATGACTTCAATCACTATTAATGAACTGTTCCATGGTATAAGGACATTTTTTATGAAAGGTGTCCTTCCTCAAACCTGTTTTAGCCACGACATATCTAACCGCACGTTGATAAATTTTATCCCGTTGTTCCTCAAGATATTGATATAAATTTGTTGTCATATCTATCTCTAATTGGTTGCGAAAATTGACAATTTCACTTAACCAATGACGATAATTATAATCTCTTTCTGTTTCCCAATATTCAATCAATAACAAATGACGAATAATTTGCTCTAAAAAGCTTGCACCACTGCGTTTTTTATCCCTAACCAAGTTATCTAATACCTCAGCTAAACTGTCTAAATCTAAATTTTCTAGTTGATGAGATTTAATTGTTTTTAAGGTTGTTTGATACCATGCTAAATCATCGGTTCGATACAGTTCCCTTAGCTGATGATTAGTTGTTTTAACCGTGGCTTGAATTTCCATATCAAATCGCTTTTCCAACTCAGATAAAGATTTCTACTCTGATTATAAACCGCGTCTAGGTTGAAAACTTTGTGAGGACGGGGAACATTAATATAATATGAAGGCGAGGTAACCTCGCCCGTATATCTTCTGTGGTAACTGCTTACTGATAACTGATCGCTGCTCGAATAACCCTTCTTTCCCCATAAACTAGCAGTTTTTCCAACGTCGCTAACCGATTTTCCCACACTTGCACCTGATAGGGATAAACCTGCCGTTGTTCTCCCATCCAACCGCTAAATTGTTGGCGAAACTGGCTTAAACGACTTTGTGCTTCCTTCCATGTTTGCGGTGAAGGATTTTGTGCCAATTGCTCTAAAGATTGACCTAATGCTTTTGATTGCTGTTCCCATGCTTGGCGAGCAGATGAACTCATTTGTAACTGTTGTTGACTTAAAAGAAAGTCCCATTCTTGTTGTAAAGCCTGATACCGTTGAGTAGAAGCTTGAAATGGCTGGCGATAGGGTAAAGGTTCTTGTTGATTGGTGGATTCCCCTTGAATTCGACCTAAAATAGTCTGTAAATTGGGGGTTAAATTCTCAGCCGCAAATAACGCATACCCCCCTGTGGGCATATTACGCACTAATTGTAATTGATCGATGGTCACAGAATCAGGCACTTTTAACAGTCGTAACCCCGGAATGACTAAAGAAGACTTAATCGCAGAAGGATCGAATAAAGGTGCAGTCCGATCCTCTAAACTGCCCGTATCTAAGGCATAAGTCATTAAAACTATCATATCTACCCATTCTTGCTCCATCCATGCTTCCCAATTTTGTTGTAAGCGGAAGAGGCGATCTTGACGTTTCAGGGGGAAAACTGCCGTTGACAGGATTAAATCGGGATTTTTCTGTTTTAACTGCGCTGAAACCGTAGCGACAAAACTATCTACCTGACGCACTCGAAAACCAACCCACGCATTCCATAAAGGATGAGACGGAGTGATTTCAATGGGATCAACCTGATAAATATCTTTAAACAATGCACGAGACACCTTACTAAACCCGTATGTACTATCGTACTTGGGATCTTGGAACGGGTAGCGAATATAGTCGAGTTGCAGGCCATCAACGTCATAATTGGTGACAATTTCCTCATATAATGCCAATAGATAGCGTCTTACTTCAGGATTCGCTGGATCATAAAAAGATTTTTTAAATTGCGCCCCCGTATCAAAAGGATTTCCTTTGCGATCGGTAATTCCCCAATCTGGGTTACGACTTAAGACAGGTCCCAAATAATCCTCTGGTTGGTCTAATACCTTATTATGACCTTGATTCGCTGCTGCAAACGCCCAAACCCAAGCATGAAGCTCCATATTGCGCTCATGTGCCAATTTAACCGCCGCTTTGAGGGGATCCCATCCTTTCGTCAGGGGATTTTGTTCGGGTGCAACCCGACTAGGGTAAATGGGATAGCTGGCGTTTACGGTTTCAAAAAAGACGGTATTTATGCCTGCTTCCGCCATGCGGTCGAAAATGACCGCTAAATCCGCTTCTGATTTGGCTTTAACAATTGTTCCCCGATCTAGCCACATGGCACGGACTTCAGGTTGGGCAAATAAGCGATCGGTTGGGTAATTATCCCACAACATTCGCCGCGCTTTTAACCATTTTTGGCGAGCTTTGGTGTAATTTTGTTGCGCTACTAATTGTTTAAACTGGACTAAGTTTTCCCGTGCAGATTGTAGGGTTTCGTAGGAACGGCGAGTCGCAAGACTAGGGGGGGCATCTGAGGCTTTATCAGGGGATTCTTGGTCTTGATGGTTAGCTTCTGCTGCAATAAGGGTACTTTCAAAGCGAGCGATTAAATCCGTCAATTCCGTACTCATCTCATTGACTTGATTGGGAGATAAAGCCGCCGCATTTTGCTGATTCAGAGACAAAGGTATGGCTTCTTCCCGATTTGCTACTAAAACTTGATTTTCATCCCCGTTAAGTGGCTGATTAGAAGTAGCCGGAGGAGAAGGGGGAATATTTTCATAAGTAGGGGAAACATCGGGAACAGAAGTGGGCTGAGGAACGACAGGGGATTCGGGTGCAGGATCTAAATTGGGTAACAGGGGAATGGGTGCGGTTTCCTGTCTAATGGGAACGGAGGGTTTACATTCTGGCGGAGAACCAGTAGAAATGGTTTGAGTGGGACGAACCCCAAAACGATTGAGGGATGCTTGTAACCATGCCACATCCAAAGCCGTCTCAGCGACTTCATCCACCCCCCAACGCCAGCCAATAAAGATCGATTGATCGGTGGTGATCACAGCCGGAGGTGTACCGTCGGCTAACCAGACGGCGGCGGTTTCACTGTTAACGGCGGTGGGAATGAGGACTCCTCCGACTAGGGTACTGGAAAGATTAGCTTGTGTGGCATAGGCTGTGGGTAAGCTACTAAGTCTGAGGGTAGAGGGAATAACGTTAGAAAAACCCCAATAAGCCCCAAATAGGGAGCGTAATTGGTCTCTAACATCGGGTTGAGCTAAACTACCAGTGGGGCCAGTAACAATGACTCTTCCTCCTGTGTTCATCCATTGTTGAAGAGCTTCAGCCTGTCCACCGTTGATACTGGCAACATTGGGGAGAATTAGTACTTGAATAGAGCCAAAGTCCGTTACTTCTTGCCAATTTCGAGCGTCTAATACGCAGTAATCTATTCCTGATCGCTGTAAACGGCTTGTAATCGCTGTCCACTGATGTTCGTTTTCTGCACTTCTGATTACACCGACGGGACTTCCCAAGATTGCAAGGGAGGGTAGGGCATATCCCACAGAGACAAGACCCGTAACGAGGGAAAGTGCAAATTTTTGAGCGATTTTGAGCCTTTTCATAGCTATGTTCCTCACCACCACAGTTTTTAAAGGTTAATTCTGTCGCCAGACAGTCTGGCTAAGTTTTGTAATTTTCCACTAGATATAATAGCTTAGTCTATTTTTTGTCAAGTCTTCAAGAATGGACAATGAATATTGGCTGAAACCTAAGTCCAAGGCAGCGATCGCAATTCAGGGCTAAGATGAGAGCGATCGGCAATACAATGAAAGAGTGGCCCTTGATGGGCGAATTCTACAACACTTACAGCAGCTACGGGCATTTGAAAGCGATCGCGATAACGGCCAATATCAATTCCCATTAAATGACATAACATAATGCGAATCGTGGCTTTATGAGACACCACTAAAACATTGCCATCGGGATAGGTTTGTTCGATTTCTTCTAATACTCTAAATGCACGACGGGCAATATCAATACCTCTTTCTCCCTTTGGAGGAGCATTCCAAGCTGGATCGGTTAACCAGCGTACATATTCATCATGGTACTGCTGATTAATCACGTTAGGATGTAATCCTTCCCATTCTCCATAGCCAACTTCTTGTAATCCTTTTCTAATCTGCATTTCTAACCCGATCATTTCACAAAGGGGTTTGGCAGTTTGAATGGCACGGTAGAGGGGACTGACGAACGCTGCTTTCCAGTGCAGAGAACAGTAATTTTTTGCGAAATATTGTGCCATTTTGATGCCTTCTGGTGTTAAACCGGGGTCATTTTCGGGTGTTCCACAATATCCTCCCGTATGACTGTAGGCTGTTTGTCCATGTCGTAGAAAGTAAAGAATTAAGCTCATAACCCAGATTATTAATAGTATTTCACAATCTTTATCGTCAGTATATCGCTAGTTAAAAACTTCAACCATCATATTAACCATCTGCCTTTACTTGTTACTTATTACTAAGGCATTGATCTGATGAGGGGAAATGTTGGGAATTCTATATTAAATTAATCTGAAGGGATTTCCCCACACCTAAAACCCGACACCCGAAACCCGACACCCGAAACCTGAAACCCGAAACCCGAAACCCGAAACCTGAAACCCGAAACCCGAAACCCGAAACCTGAAACCTGAGACAAAAAAATGAGTCAGTTTCTACCGAACTTTTCCGCCTATGGCTACCAAATTCTCCAAGAATTAGGGCAAAATCGCCACGCAGGACGAATTACTTACTTAGCAGAAGCGATCGATACAAAACAACAAGTCGTCATTAAACAGTTCAAACTAGCACAACAGGGGGCAACATGGGAAGACGAAAAGGCACTATTGCGAGAAATTGAGCTTTTACAACAGCTAAACCACCCAAGAATTCCGAAATACTTAACCTCTTTTGAGTCAACAGAAGGATTATGTTTAGTACAAGAATATATTAATGCGCCCAGTGCATCACAGGTCAAGTCTTTAAGTGTAATACAAATTAAGGCGATCGCTTTATCGGTTTTAGAAATCTTGAGTTATCTTCAGTCTCAATGTCCACCCGTTTATCATCGAGATATTAAGCCCGAAAACATTCTAATTGATTCAGAAAATCAAGCCTATTTAATCGATTTAGGCTGTGGAAGATGGGGAGAAGCAGACTTTTCTGGTAGTACCGTTGTCAAAGGAACACCCGGTTTTATGCCACCCGAACAATTGTGGGGACAAATTACAGCGGCCTCGGATCTCTACAGCTTAGGAATTACCCTAATTTGTATAATTAAAGGCATTAAGACAGAAGAATTAAAAGATTTAAGGGATAGTCAGGGGAAAATTAATGTTTATTCCTTTTTATCAGGGGTGAGTCGGGACTTTCTCCACTGGTTAGACACAATGATTCAACCAGATCCCCATCAACGTTATCAAAATGCCCAAATGGCTGCAACTCATTTAATAAACATTGATCCGATTCCGTCAGCATGGGAAAAAGTGCCAATCGTATCAGAAGTAACTAATAATTATCACTTAACTCAGATTTTCACCGTAATAGTCGGATTAAGTATCGGTTTAATATGGGGATGGCATTATCAAGCGATTATCCTTGGCATTTTACTCGGAGGAAGCTTAGGGGTTGGCCTAAATTTCACCCTAACCACTGTAAGACGGTCACAAATGGGTAAAAAAGTGTTAGGAAGTGGTTTAATTGCCCTAACGATAGGAATCTTACTTATTTATCCCACTCAACTTGATAAATCCCCTGTTTACTCCGTGGATATTTGGTTACCTCCCCATCAATTAGTAGGAGAAGGAGAAGGTTTTTCCTTATATTCTGATGTGCCGCTTCCGGCACAAGATAGGGAAAATTTGGCTTTTCTTAATCAATTTCGCCAAGAAGTAGCTGATTATCTCTTTGATCCGGGTCCTACTACTTGTCAGGCTGATATTTTCCTGCTTCGTGAAGAAAAAAACTATTATGGAGTAGCGAACCCTTTAGGGATGACAACCTCTTATGGCTTCTTTATTGCCCGTCAGGACTTACCTAATCCGATTTTAGTGGTTCGAGAAGACTCAGGCTTAGGAACACTCACCCATCAGATGATTTACCATTATTTACGATGTTCCTATCCCCAAGGTTTACCCACATGGGCGAGTCAAGGGGCGGCTAGTTTTGTAGAAAAATTTCTGGCAATTGAGGAAGCCGGACAACTTCAGTTTAGTTGGGGTTATCGTAGTAATTGGCGAGATCCAAGGGTGAGAAAACGCATTAACAACCCTAATTTTAGTTTAGAAAAAACATTAATAAGTGGGCAAGAACAAAGTATTTACCGTTCTTTATTCCTTTATCTTCATGAAAATCAGCAGTTAGTTCCTCTTTTAAATCGTCTTCATGGTATGAGAAATCAGGGCTTAATGCGTTTAGAAGAAATCTTTAATCAACCCCTATCTGAAGTAGAAAAATCATGGCGAGAATGGTTAGAAAAAGATGCGTTATGGATTCCTAAAGTAGAAGCCTCGTTTATGGTATGGGGAGAAGATGTACAAAAAGTTAAAGACTATTTATCAAAATTTTGGCAATGGGATGCGTCACAAGAACGATGGTTAAGCATCGATTTGTCTGGTAATGATACGATTCCATCTTTTGAAAAGATATTATCTCGATATTAAATTCAATGGGACATTGGCCTTGCGTGTCTTAGCAGATAAACTAGAACATGGCGAAATTCCCCCCATCAGTTAAATTTGTCATTGATAAGTGTGAATGTTTACTAAGACTTAAATCCAGTCAAAACTCCGTAAATACACCAAATTGCCATCGCACGCAAATAATGACAAGCACGGAATGTTCCCACCGCAGTTATCGCTTCAGGAGTACGAAATTGTAAGCCATTTTCATATACCTGTTTAACCACTGCTTCGGTTAATTGAAATGCTTCATCCTTCCGTCCCATTTGTAACAAAAATGCTGCTAAACCATAATTAATTCCTACCCAAACTTCCTGCGGATGGGTTGAATTAGGATCTTCTGGTGTTCCATCAGGTTTCATTCCATTGGCTGCGCCATATTTTCCATCATGAAACTTCAAAAAACAAGCATCATAAACCTTATTTAAAGCAGACTCTACAAACGGATTTTCTACCACATCAGGTAACTTTAATAGTCTCCCATAAAATTGACCACAAAGTTGATCCGCCATCACCACATCTGAGCCACTTTCACTATCTAATTTATAATAGTCTCCATTCCATAAAGTATCGTGATAAATAGCCCGTGATTGAGTTAACCAATCCTGATAAACTTGTAATTGATTTGCGATACAATCAGGATAATTTTCAGGTTGCAATTGAGGATTCATTGGGGGACGATTTAATAGGATATCGCCTATTTTAATCGCTGCTTCTAAGGCTGCTATCCACAAACCGCCACAATAAGCACTAATGCCCCGTAATTCCCAATCATCATAAGTTTGGTCTGGTGCGCCAGCGTTTTCGGGGATTCCATCTCCATCTAAGTCAAATTCCTTTAAATACGCCATAGTTTCTACTACCGCATCCCAACATTCCCACAAAAAATCTTGATCTGTTGCACCTGTTAGCAGATAATCACGATAGACTTGTAAGACAAAATCGCTACCTAAATCTTTCCAAAGATTGCAATCTTGATAAGATGTATAATTCGTCTGTACCCAAGGATGTTCATTCGGCGCACCTAAGTCGTGGGGAGTTGCACCTTTTGCTTTACGAATCGCAGCAGCACGATTATAGCCAATAATGCGAGGGGTGTCGTCTGCGGTGGGAATTGCTCTAGCAAATGCTTCTAAAACTGCTTTATCTAAGCGAGGCCAGTTCATTAATAAGCCAAACGAGCCATAAAGACGCACATCTAAACTCTCATACCAGCGATAATCAAGACATTCTAACACCCCAAATTGACCGATAGGATCATTTTCTGTGGCTGCTGTCCAGAGTGTTCCCCCGTCTGAGAGTAAGTAAAGCTCATTAAAAAGAGCCATTTTAAACCAATCTGGTAAATCCTTATGATTAACAATTGTTTTTTGCCATTCGGTAATATAATCTCGCCACATATCTCCATGTTTTAAAGCGGTGCGTATCATCGGCCAGACATTTTGACCATTACGACCAAAAAAGTCCGTATAGCGGCGATAATAGTTAATACCTTGCTTAAATTCTGTTACAGGAAAGTCCCACGCCACAATAAAAGGAATTTTGCGAGTTCTTCCCGGTCTTACGGTAAAACGTATTGTAAAAGCAGCCGCAAGTTGTTCTTCTGGGGCTGCGGGTGTTTCATCTTCTTTATCGGGTAATGAGCCATCATGGGAAAAATGTTCCCAAATTTCTGAGCCATCACCATTAGGATTCCATTTACCCATGTAGAATACTTCTAACGCCGGATTAGTGATACTTGCGATCGCAATTTGTCCCTCCCCTTCACTCACTTGATCACGCAATTGTATCCGATTTAATATACACCCAACTCGAAAATTATCCTGTATCCATTGGTTAAAATTGCCGGTACTATCTCCCCATTTAGGTTGATACTCGTAAACAGGACTTCCATCGTCTCTTACTTTGACTTCCGGCGATTTAATCGCATTAGTGAACCATCCCACCATATTTTGCCATGTTAGCATAATACTCATGGTAATCGGTTCATCGGTGGGATTATGAACAGCCCACTCAAAGAGTGCAATAGGATAACTGCTTTCTTGATAATTATTTGACCAAATTGGGGAATATTGCTCACAAATTAGTTTTGTTTTAAAGACACCTTCGTATTCGTACCAACTGCGAGGATATAAAGCAGAATACGTTCCCTTTTCTTTAGAATACCACTGCCATGACGAAAGTGTGCCATCTTGAGGAGGTTGGGTACTCATGGCGTAAGCTTGCGCTTGACCGTCTTCTGTTTGCTCAAATACGCTAAACTGGCAGCTAGGAACAGATTTAAAGGTATGTTCCCCCCCATCGATGTGCCACAGGTTAAAATCACCGTTAGGAGAACGTCCAATGCACCCTGCACCAAATCCTCCTAATGGCATACCATGAGAGGGACCATCATCAAGATTACTATCATAGCGCACAGTGTAGGGGTTATCCCAGTCTTTACCAATGGGGTGTTTCCATACACAATCGGGAATTTGGGGGAGGGAAATTAGGTTTTTCATCTGGTTTATTTCAAAAAGCAATGAGTGCCAATTATCCTCAACTATACCGCTTGCGGTTAGTTGGAGAGGATGTCACGGCGTAGTTTCAGTTATGCAGTTAAGAAGGTTGTTCCGATGATTCTGAGTCAGTAGTCGGTGTGGAAGCAGATTGAAAAACGACTCTTAATAATGGTGGTGCAAGAAAGGTTGTTGCAATCACCATTAAAACAATTGCCACATCAATAGATGCAGGTAAAGCCCCTGTTGATGCCCCTAAACCCGCAAAAACTAAGCCCACTTCGCCACGGGGAATCATTCCTGTACCAATTCCTAACCGATTGATTTTCTCGTCGGAAAAGGCAAAGAAACCGGCGGAGACTTTACCAACAATTGCCACAACAATCAAAAAAGCAGCAATGATTAGCCCTTCTCTATTTTCAGGAATCGAAGGATTTAACACACTCAAATCAGTTTTTGCCCCAATAGAGACAAAAAAGACTGTTGAAAATACGACTGAAAGTACTCCAATTGCATCGGTAAAACTGGCGACAAAATCCCCTTCATCTAGTTCATATTTTGTGCCACCTAAGATTAATCCGGCAGCAAATGCCCCTAAAATGCTCTCTAAGCCAATTAATCCAGCAGCAAAACTAAAAATAAGGAAAAGAATAAACGCACCCATTCCTACACTATTGGGGGCTTTAAGTTTGCTTAATTGAGTGACAAACCATGTACCGAAAAAACGATTCATAATCACGGCAACAATGACAAAAATCGCTGCACTAACTATTAATTTGACCACTTCTGTGATGTCAATTTGTCCCGTTTCTACAATTCCGATGACAACGGCAAGGATGACAATTCCTAAAATATCATCAAGAATTGCTGCACCCAAGATAATTTGACCTTCTTTTGATCTAAGTACACCAATATCTTGCATTACCTTGGCTGTAATCCCAATACTGGTAGCGGTTAAAGCTGCACCCGCAAATAATGCAGGAAGGGTAGGAACATTAAATAGATAGGTTAATCCAAAAAAGCCAAGGAGAAAGGGCAATGTTACCCCAATAACCGCCACCACAGAAGATTGAATCCCGACTTTGAGCAATTCATCTAGTTCAGATTCTAAACCAATCAAAAGTAATAAAATCCCGACTCCAAATTCGGCGTAGTCTTCAACAATTGTACGCACTGGCCCCTCAAATACGGCTTGAATTTGTTCGGGAGAACTATTGGTTAAAGTTTGAATAAAACCGATTAAAGAGGGATTAATATCCCCCCCTTCTAAAATTAAAAAATGTAACCCAGAAACCCCAATAACTACCCCTGCAATTAAATCTCCTAAAACAGAAGGAAGTCCCAGTCTTGCAGCCAATTCTTGGAAAACACGACTAGAGAGAAAGATGGTTAGACCAACAATGGCTAAAGCAACGGCTAAAATCTTTGTCTCTGCTTCACCTTCGGTAGCGGTTGCTAGAATCATCCCATTTATATTTAACCAATCGGTCATGATGGGATAAACATTTGTTAAACTTTCAGTCATAAGCGAAAACATCCTGTTTTGAAAACACCCCTGTTTATTTTACTGAATTTTTTGCTTTTGACCATAGCCCAGCTTAATTATTCGTGAACATCTGTACAAGGGAGTGCAGCTTGGCAGTAATAAACCGAATCTATCTTTATAAGTGAAATTTTAACTTATATTTCTACTATAGTTTAATATTTTATAACATCATAACTATGAAACTTACCTCGCTTTTATTCGCCCAAAAAGGGAAGTTTACAAGACTCCTAATTGACTTAGGCTTACTCTTTTTTCTTTCTCCTTTATCTATTTATCCAGTCGGGAATGTTATCATTACAGGAGGATTTTTTGCTACTAATATTGATGTTATTAAGACCTTAAAGCTCTCTAAAAGGCGATTGTTAGGACTGAGAATATTAGCTGTTTTTGCCTTTGGGTTTGATGTGATTGTCATCCGAAGTTTAGAAAGCATCACAAACATTACTTCGATTATTGCCTATTTGAGTTATGCTGGCTTTATGTTGATAGCTATTGTTACAATTGGCAATTATATTTTCAAACAAACTAAAGTCGATTTGAATACAATTAACGGAGGAATCTGTATCTTTTTATTGTTAGGATTTTTATGGTTCAGTTTCTATCGTATTATTTATACCCTAGATGCTAATGCTTTTTCAGGAATTGCATCAGAGTCAGAAATGACCTTTAAATTATTATATTTTAGCTACACGACGATCACGACTTTAGGATACGGGGATATTGTTCCTGTTAATCATTTTGCTATGACACTTGCTAATGCAGAAGCGGTTTTCGGGATGATGTATCCTGCTATTTATATTGCCCGTTTAGTTAGTCTCTACACAACTCAAAATGATTAAAAGAAGAGGATAAAGAAAGAAGATGATCGATTTTAAGCCTCTTGCTGAATAAGCGAGGTACTGATCACGGATAACTGAAATGACTCACATTTTGTATGTAACGGCTTTTTTACAGTCTGCCCCCTTGCTCTTTGGATCTGGGTACAATGGGAACAAGCCAATAAACCTTAAATAAGTTTACTTTTCTTAACTTTTATTGAAATTAATTCTGATCTTACTATGAGTGACATCAAAACAACAATCCAATCCGTCTTGAACCAATTACCAGATAATTGTTCAATTGAAGATATTCAGTATCATCTGTATGTGCTAGAGAAAGTTCGTCATGGTTTGGCGATCGCTCAAGCAGATACAGCGATTACGCAAGACCAAGTCGAGGGACTTCTAAACAAATGGCTTATCGAGTAGTTTGGTCATCAAAAGCATTAGAAGATGTTGACACCATTGCTACCTACATTGCACGAGATTCACCTTCTTATGCGGCGGCTGTCGTTCAAAGAATCTTAGATATTACTCGTGGACTCCAATCCGATCCCCTAACAGGCTCAATTATCCCTGAGTTTAATGATGATTCGTTTCGAGAAAAGCTGGCCTATACTTACCGTCTAATTTACTATCTCAAAGAAGATGCCGTTACGGTGGCGGCAATTGTTCACACAAAGGGAATTATTCGGCTCTAATTAGGGGTTTGACTACTGCTCCAAAAAACTTAACTAAAGTTAACTAAACTTACTCACTTTATAAGCTATTATAGTGGAATGAGTAAGTTACTATCCATTTCTGAGGCCGCCAAACTCAAAGGAGTGAGTAC